>PMAL01000158.1:0-13914 GCA_003152555.1 Acidimicrobiaceae bacterium
ACAGGGAACGCGACGGAAAGTCAATTTGCTTTGGCGGCTATTCCAATATGTTCGTCGTCGATGAGAACTACGCCGTCCACGTTGCGGACGCACTGGACCTAGAAGGTATCGCACCCTTGATGTGTGCGGGCATAACGCTGTACTCGCCACTCAAGCATTGGGGCGCGACGTCGGGGTCGAAGGTTGGCATTGTCGGTCTCGGCGGTCTCGGACATCTGGGCCTCAAGTTTGCGAAGGCGCTCGGCGCGGAGACGACTGTTTTTTCGCACTCCGACAACAAGAGAGCCGACGCGATTCGTCTCGGCGCCGATCACTTCGTCGTGATGCCCGGACAGGCAGACGAATCCAAGAACGCGGGACCCTACGACCTCATCATTAGTACCGTGTCGGCCGACATTGATCTGGCGCCGTATCTGGATCTACTCAAGTTAGACGGCAGCCTCGTGCTCGTCGGCCTTTCGGGCAAACCCAACGCGATCGACACATTCCAACTGGTGGGTCAGCGTCGGACGCTCTCCGGGTCGTGCGCGGGCGGAGTGAGTGAACTTCAAGAGATGATGGATTTTTGCGCGGAGCACAATATAACGAGTGACGTTGAGGTTGTGACGGCACGCGACATCAAGACCGCGTATGAGAGAACGATCGCGAGCGACGTGAAGTACCGTTTCGTCATTGACGCTTCGACCTTCTGACCGCTGGTTTTCTCGCTTCCGGTCAGTTTGGTGGGCACTGACCAACTTCCACGGCGGACGTCATTGGCCCGATTGCGCGGCGATTGAAGCTTCGTCGCGCCACGATCGAGTCAGCGAACTCGGCCCTGTGATTGCCCATTGACTTCCTGCAATACTCAAGCCCAGAACGGGGAGCAATGGCCGAATTAGTCAGGAAGACCGCCGAGCGTAAGGGTGACGAAACAGCGATCATCGATGAAGCCGGTGAGATGTCGTGGTCGCACTTCAACAGTCGCGTTAACCGCGTCATCCATCTCCTGCGTTCGTTGGGCGTGCAACCGGGCGACACGATTGCCGTCATGTCGGGCAATCGACGGGAGCTTTTCGAGGTTGGCGCCGCCGCGATTCACTCGTCGTTGATCTTTGTGCCCGTCAATTGGCACTGGGTGAGTCGGGAACTGGCGTACGTGCTGGGCGACTCCGACGCCAAAGTGCTCTTCGTCGAGGATCAGTTTGCCGACACTGCGTTCGCGGCGTGCCGTGACCCGCAGGCCGAGGGATGTCCGCACCGGATCATCATTGGTGCCAAAGAAGTTCCGGGCTTCGCAAACTACGAGCAACTGATCGGCGAACAGGAGAGCAGCGAGCCCGAGGGCCAGGCGACCGGTGGTCCCATGTTTTATACGTCGGGCACCACTGGTTTTCCCAAGGGCGTGCGCGGCGCCATCAATCAGACTGGCAACGACGTGGGAATTATCGAGCTGATTGCTCTTGGCGCGGGTGCCGCGCTGCACATTCTCCAAGACGGTGTCACCCTGTTGGACGGTCCGGGCTACCACTCGGCGCAGCTCGCGCTCTCGCTCTACCCTCTGCTCGGACTCGGCAGTACGTGTGTCATGCGTCAGCATTTTGACGCGGCCTCAATGCTGTCCCTGGTCGATCGTCACCACGTGACCAACGTGCACCTCGTGCCCACCCAGTTCGGACGGTTGCTCAAGTTAAGCGACGAACAGAAGCGCAGTTTCGATGGCTCGTCGCTCGTGTCCGTCATCCATGGTGCGGCGCCGTGTCCCGTGCAGGTGAAGCAAGCGATGATTGAGTGGTGGGGTCCCGTGTTGAGCGAATATTACGGCGGCACCGAGAGCGGGTTCCTGACCGTGATTCATGGCCCGCAGTGGCTTGAGCGGCCGGGCAGCGTCGGCAAATCGCTGGGGTCGTGCGAGGTGACGATTGTTGACGACGAAGGTGAGTCATGCGAGCCGGGCCATGTCGGGCAGATCTACTGGAGGAATCTCAGCGGTTCGGATTTTTCTTATCACAAGGCCCAGGGCAAGACCGACGCCGCGCACCTCACGCCGGGCATCGCGACACTGGGCGACGTTGGACACCTCGACGATGAAGGTTTTCTCTTTCTGAGCGATCGCAAGATCGACATGATCGTCAGCGGTGGCGTGAATATCTATCCCGCCGAGATCGAAGGTGTGCTGGTGACACATCCGGCCGTGGCCGACGCCGCGGTGTTTGGCGTGCCCGATGAGGACAAGGGTGAACAGGTGAAGGCGGCGGTTGAACTCGTGAAAGGCTTCACTGCGTCCTCGCAGCTTGCGGACGAACTCATTGCCTACGCGCGCGGAAGTCTGGCTGGCTACAAGGCGCCCAAGTCGATCGACTTTGAAGGGCATCTGCCTCGTTCCGAGACCGGCAAACTCTTCAAGCGGTATTTACGTGACCCATATTGGGATGACGTCGGCCGCGCGATTTAGATTGCCTCGTTGCCTCCTCGTCGGCGGGCAAATGTGACTTTCCGAAGTACTGACAAAATACGGCTCAAATGACGAGTCCTATCACAACGCGGTGAGTACGAAATCCGAGAAATGAGCCGAAAAACCCTCTCCCTCGGGGCAAGCACACATAACGCCCGCAAAGGTGGAAGCGCCAGGCTCTACATATGCGACGGAGGCAAATTTCAACTCGTTCTCATCGGTGGAGTAACTGATATGTATCGCGTCACCTCGTCGTTCGAGCGAAAGGTTGAGGAAGCTGAACGCTTCGGGAAGGTCGGCGATCATCCAATTCGAATGGTCAATCGTAACTACGGTGCTGAAGCGTAACTTTCCCTCGAAGAGCTCGATACCGGTCTTAATCCAGTGACTCTCATCAACTCGCACGACCGCGCCCGCTTGGTCATACTGGGCAACGTAGTCGGCCTCAATTCGCACCGTCAGTTTGAAATCGGAGCTCAGGGCCACGCCATAGACGTGCCCATTGTCTCGAACGTATCCGTAATCGGTGATTGACCAGAAATCCGTGTTGGGATCCGCGTCGACGAAGACCTCACTGCCGTCGACACTCCATTTTGCAGGCTCATTCAACCAATTCATTTGTTCCTCGTGTCGGCGAGCGCCACATTTGGGTCAACCGGCCGTGCATGAATAGTAGGCGCGAGAGGCTGGTTCGTGAAACAAATGGTTGTGACTGCCGCGTGGCTAATTCGTCAGCGTAGGCTCGATCTCGGTTTCCTCTGGCGGAGCCTCGCAATCGGTGACGCCTCACGGAAGTTAAAACTTGGCGTTCTCTTCGGAGCCGACTGCGAAGAAACTGGGCAACTTCAAGGACGTTTGGTCGACACTTCTGGTGCGAGTCCACGGATGATGTAATCGACCACAACCTGGGCGAATCGATCGCTCAGAGTGAGGTGCGACTGCAGAAGGCGATGATACGCAGCGCCGAAGAGAAGATCGAGGGTGATGTCGACATCGGTCGTCGAGGGTATCTCGCCACGTGTGATGGCTCGTTCGATGATGTAGCGGTGTTGAGTTCGAACGGGTATGACGAATCGATCCCTCCACACTTCGGCTAACTCAGGGTCTCGCTGGACTTCGGCAATGAGTCCGACCAATGTGCGACCCGTGACCGTACCCTTCACCGTGCGAATCCAGCCCCGCAGCGTGGCGAGGAGGTCCCCGCGCAGGTTGCCCGTGTCCGCGATTGGCTGTCGCGCTAAGAAATCGAACATGAATGACTCGAAGACGAGGGTCCCTTTGGTTGGCCAACGACGATAGATGGTTGCTTTTCCCACCGACGCCCGCAGAGCCACTTCCTCAATCGTGAGATCGACAAAGCCGCGCTCCTCAAGTAGTTGCCTCGTGGCGTCGAGTATGGCGAGCCGGGATTGTTCGCTGCGCGGTCGACCACGGCCGGGCGCCTGAGCGGCAGCGGCAGCGGCAGCGGCAGGAAGTTCAACCATTGACTTGCAGCATACACGTTAGTTATGATACGATACGTATCGTTTCGTAATTCAGGAGGTGTGATTCATGTTCGACACAAAGACCGACTTCGAGAGGCGCCACAAGTGGAGGACAGCCAGGACGAGGAGATATCCGGCGTCGGTGTCGACCATTTCGACGGGCGCCGTGACCGGATCATCATCACGAGACGATAGGTCGAATCCAACGCTGGGACTTTCCGATCCGGCGCTTGGTCTGGTGCTGGTGGCATCATTCATCGTCGTCCTCGACTTCAGCATTGTGAACGTCGCCCTGCCGTCCATACGACATGCGTTGGGCTTCGGCGGTGACTCGGTGGAGTGGGTGGTCACGATGTACGCCATCACCTTCAGCGGACTGCTCATTCTCGGCGGACGTATTGCCGATCTTTTTGGTCGTCGGCGTACTTTCATCGTGGGCTTACTGGTCTTCACTGGCGCCTCGCTCGCCGCGGGGTGGAGCACCGACGCCGCACAACTCATAGTTGCGCGAGCAGTGCAAGGCGTGGGCGCCGCGTTGGTGGCGCCGGCATCTTTGTCACTCATCACCGCCCGTCTCGGCGAAGGTCAGCGACGCACTCGCGCACTCGCGCTGTACGGGGCCACCGCGTCAATCGGCTTCGTGGCCGGACAGGTCGTTGGTGGCATCTTTGTGCAGTACGTGGGTTGGACCTGGATTTTCCTCGTCAACGTTCCGGTTGGTGCGGCGGCGGCCATTCTCGCGACTCGCGTGATCACCAACGACCGACAACGAAGCAGGGTTGCCCATCTTGATATCACTGGAGGAGTGTTGACAACCCTCTCGGTGGCGTCGACCGTGTTCGCGATCTCAGAAGGCACGTCACTAGGGTGGGGACACCCACTCATCGTCACCGCGATGGTCGTGGCGGCGACCAGCCTCGCCGGGCTCATCAAGGTCGAGAGGATCCATGAGCACCCGCTCATTGACTTACGTCTTCTCGTCCAGCCGCGCCTCATGACGTCAAGCATTGTTACCTTCCTTATGGGCGCGTGGAACGCCGGCGAGATGGTCGTACTGTCGGTCTACCTCCAACGGTCCCTGCATGATTCTCCGTTGTTGACGGGCCTGGTAATTGCGCCCCAGGGGATTATGGGATTTTTCACTGGAATGTTCGGAAGCAGACTGGTCCGTCGTCTCGGGTTGCGCTGGCTTCTCATCATCTCAACTTTCACGGCCGGAGTTGGCTTCCTCGTACTAACCGATCTGCCATCGAGCGGCCACATCAGCGCGGTGTTCGCTGCGGTCCTGTTAGTGGGATTCGGCACCGTGGGCACGGTCATGGCCTCTACGATCATGGCGACGCAAGGCATGGCGGAGTCGGATCAGGGCTTTGTTGGTGGTGTCATTAACACGGCTCGCCAGGTTGGCGCGGCGCTGGGCGTCGCCGTCCTGTTCGTGATCGCCGAAGGAGCCCAGGGCACATCGGGTGGCTCGGCGGTCGGTGGCGACCGAGTGGCGATGTTGGTCGCTGCTGGCATCGCACTGAGTGGCACGCTGGTCACGTTTTTTGGCACACGATCGAGCTCCAGGGACTCGACGAGCACGGAGCGCGCGACGGCGGCGACGCCCGCCGCGCTGCGCCTGCACGCCACGGTCGGCGCCATCGTTCCCATCCACAGACAGCAGAGCAACTAAGAGAGAAGGAGCAAGTCATGAAGTACGTCACATTGGGTAAGTGCGAACCGCGTGTGTCGCGAATCGCATCTGGAACCTGGCAACTCGGAGGCGACTGGGGAGCCCGGAGCAGCGACTTCCGAGGTGCGAACAACGAGTACAACCTCAAAAGAGTCAACGAACGGAGCGAGATCGCTGCCAAAGAGCTAGGAGTGACCGTCGCGCGGTTAAGCACTCGCGTGGACGTTGGCCAACCCGTCGATGCACGTCGCGAACGTTGGATCTCGTGATCCCGATCACGTTCGAGAGACACTTGCGGCGGTCGAACTTGAGCTTGATGAGCGGTCGCTCTCACGGATCGAGGACATCGTGTGGGACGTCATACCCGTTGGCGAACCGTCGCCCGAGATGGTTTAAACGGAGCGGATCGTGAGACCAACACGTCATTACATGAGTCGCCACGCTGACGCGACGTCACGGGACAACTCGCCAGGAGGAGAACTCACTATGCAAGAATTGCGACGCTCGTGCAACTGCCACCTCGCATCACTTCGGCGCGAGGCAGCGACGTTCATGAGGGTGAAAGGGATTTGGTAAGACAGGTACAAGATTGAAAGGCAGATGGTCATGAACAACCAAGAATCAGATTCTCCAGTTACCCATGTGGCCGTGGTTGGCGCGGGCACGATGGGCGCAGCAATGGCAACGCGACTTCTCAGCGAGCACTTTGGCGTCGGAGTATGGTCTCGCAAACCCGAGTCGACACGGTCGCTCGTTGACCTCGGTGCCTCGAGCCATGCAGACGTCAGAGTCGTGGTGGCAGATGCCGACGTCGTACTGACCATGCTGCCCACGGCGGACGTCACGGTCGAGATGATGTTCAACGCGGGGGGTCTCGAGGCGATGCGCCACAACGCTATATGGGCCCAAATGGCGACCATCGGAACGAGCGCCACGGAGAGTATCGCTAATTTGGTCCTTGCGCGTCGCCCCGACGTCACCTTCATCGACGCCCCGGTGTCGGGCAGCAGGGGGCCAGCTGAATCAGGTCAACTCGAGATCCTCGCGTCGGGCGACAGATCACGGGTCCCGCTCCTCGAGAACGTCTTCGACGTACTTGGCAAGAGGACACTCTGGCTTGGTCCGGTCGGCTCGGGAAGTTGCATGAAACTAATTCTCAACACCTGGTTGGCGTTTCAGATTGAAGGTGCCGCAGAAGCGGCCTCACTGGCCACTCGTTGGAACGTGGATTCCTCGACGCTGCTCGAGGCCCTTCACGACAGCCCACTCGTCTCGCCGTACGCCATGGGCAAACTCGAAAGGATTATTGACCGCGACTTTCGTCCGGACTTTTCGCTGGATTGGGCGCTAAAGGATCTTGAACTCGTTGGTGCCAACGCGGGTGACGATGCCGCGCCGATTGCCGCCGCAATCGCTCTTCGATGGCGCCATCTCGTCGAGACCGTTGCCAGTGGACTCGACGTCAGCGCCGCGGGACTGGGACTTGAATCCTCAACGGGCCAATCTGACTGAAGCGGATGATTCAGTCACTGCGCAGGCGGCTGAAAATGAGTTGGTCGTGCCACGCGCCACCGCGCCACAGTGCTCCTCTTCGTATTCCTTCGTTCGTAAATCCCGCCAACGACAGGGAGCGCTGCTCACTTAAATTTTGAACGTCGGTGGACGCCTCAACGCGATTCGATTTTGATCCTTCGAGGAGTTTCTCGGCGAGGAATCTTTGGGCGGCGGCTCCAAAGCCGTGGCCGCGATGTTGCGGCAGGAGGACGATGCCAATTACCCACGCCAGGCTTCGTGTGTTAGGGCCGTGCGGTGTCTGAATCCAGGTCATCGATCCAATTGGAGTTCCGTTCGCCAGCTCGATGATGTTTCGGCCACCGTTGTAATGCGCGCCACTCAGTTTTTCTTCGGGCGCGTCGTCATACGTGTCCCACTCGCCCTCAACTTCGGGCGTTTGCAATGACTTTAAGAACGCTGCATCCCTCTCGCTGACCGAGCGCAGCCGCACCTGAGGCAGCTCCACTTTCTCTTCGGGTGAACGCACGTTACGACTCTAATAAGCGACTCCAGCAAGATGCCCGCGCCGTCCAATTTCGAGTCGCGTCACGACGGGTCCGCAAGGATCACGTCTCAATGGACACTCGCACCAACGACTGTCTAAATTGAGGAGGAAAAGTTAAAGCCGGGTGTTCAAGACGTTTCAATCGGGGGAGAACTGATGACAATCGCGGCCTGCAGGCCATACCGGCCCGGTCGAGATCGGCGCATCGAGAATTCAACTAGTTCTCGAGCCTCAGCAATGGTGAACCGATTCCATGTCGAGACGCCGACTTTTGATGAAACCAATTGGCCCCAGATACGTCACCTGCATGACGAATTGCTACTCGTGTGGCCGTCGCCGGTGGCGCTGAGCGAAGTTGAGGCGCTCGAACACGATGAGCGGCTGGCCAGTTACCACTACCTCTACGCCATCAAGGCGGTACTCTTGAGCCGACTCGGGCGTACCGGCGAGGCGAATCACGAATATCGCCGAGCTGTAGAGCTATCGATGAACGAAGCTGAGCGAAAGTTCATCAATTCGCGCATTGTCGATTAGTGACGGATCCCCGGCTCACAAAAACTTAAGCGAAGAGTCTGGATTACGAGTCGAGTTCCTGGCCGTCGTAGGGCGTGGTCTGGGGTTGAAGATGTTCGACGTCGCTGCGGTTAACTTCGCCGGCGTGCGTGTCACGAAGTGCCGTGCCAGTTTCGCGGTAGTGACGAATGGTCAACCATCCGATAACGCCCGCCGCCAGACACGAGGCGGCCCCGACACCAAGCCCCACCCGAGCACCGGCGACGCTCGTTATCCATCCGATGAGCGGGCCGCCAATGGGCGTCGATCCCATGAACGCGACCGCCCAGAGCGCCATGACGCGGCCACGCATCTGAGGGTCGGTACCTAGTTGGAGCGTTGAATTGGCCATTGAGAGGAATGACACGCTGGCAAATCCAACGAGTGCCAACGCAATTAATTCAATGGCGAGCGCGGGGGCGAGTGCCGCAAAGGTCATGCACACGCCGAAGATGAGCGAAGCCTTGATCAAAGCTCGGATTCCGGTCTTTCCACGAGCGGCTGTCCACAGCCCTCCAACGACCGCGCCAATTCCCATGGCCGCCATCAGGACGCCGTAGACCGCGGAACTTCCATGAAAGATAGTGCTGGCAACGACGGGCAAGGTGACCTGGAATTCGTAGGCGAGCATTCCGACCAATGCCATCATGATCAGGGGAAAGAGCAGTATTGGAGTCCGTGCCACGTATCGAAATCCCTCTCGAAGTTGTCCCTTCGCCCGAATTGTTGGCTCGCTCGGGTTGAGCTTGGTGAGATCCATGGCGACCAATGAGCCAACTACCGCCGCGAAACTCACGGCGTTCAGTGCGAAGCACCAACCCTCGCCGAATGCCGCGATCAGCACGCCCGCCGCGGCGGGGCCGACGGCTCGCGCGACGTTGTTCATCGTCGAGTTCAGGCTGACCGCGTTGCGAAGGTCATTGGGTCCGACCATTTCGAGAATGAATGACTGGCGCGAAGGATTCTCGAAGGCGTTGTTAAGGCCGAGCATGACCGCAAGTACGGCCACGTCGAAGTACGTGACCACGTGCGTGAGCGAGAGCACCGCGAGTATGGCTGCTTGGACGCCCATGAGCGATTGCAGCACGATCATCAAGCGCCGCTTGTTGACGCGATCGGCGATGACTCCTCCGTATGGTCCGAGCAAGAGGACGGGCAGCGTTTGCAATGCGACGACGAAGCCGATATCGGTGGCCGAATGGGTCAGCGTGAAGACCAGCCACGACTGGGCCGTCGTTTGCATCCACGTCCCCACGAGCGAAGTCGTTTGACCGAAGAAGAACTTTCGGTAGTTGGGGTTGGACAATGAAGAAAAGGTCCGCTTGGCGGACGCCTGTACGTTCACTGATCTTGACCGTTCAAGGTCTCGACGAGAGACTCAAGAACCGGCAGCGCATCAAGCAGCTTTTGGCGTTCCTCCGCCGTAAGTTGACCGAGGGCGGAATGTAACGCGTCGGTACGCTCGTTGCGGATCTTCTTGCACAAGGCCCGTCCTTGATCGGTGGAGGACAGGTGCATGACCCGTGCGTCACTCGTGTCGGGCGTGCGAATTACTAGATTGGCGGATTCGAGATGCGAAACGATCCGCGACAGCATGGTCGGATTGATGCCTTCGCTCGCTGCCACCTCGGAAAGGCGTACGGGGCCGCGCCGAGTAATTGTAAAGAGCACCTCACGTTGACTCGGTGAGAGATTGCCGTCGACGTGGACGAGCCGAAGAGAGCGGCCCATCCGACCGACGACCCGTCGTAACCGTTCTGCCACTTCGGTCCGTGAGACTGCCGTTTTTGTGTTCGTGGGGTTGTTCGCGATGCTTTCATTATATCGTTATTTGCTTGCCGGCAAGCATCTAATTAGTCAAGCAGTGATGACGGCTCCGAGGGCGACGCGACTTTACGATTCCGGAAATCGGTGAACCGTGTGACCGAACTTGCCCTTGGCAAAGACCAGGACCTTCTCGGGTGCGACGGAGTACGCCAGTACCTCGAATCCATCGGGATCATAAAACCTGCCGTCGCGCGCTGAGTACTCCCAGCCACCGTCCCATTTAGAACGCCACAAGGCCCTCATCTCCGTCTCGAAAAACAGACGTTGCCTCTCGGNNNNATCTTGCGTGGCGAAGGCGTCGCGCTTAAGCGCGGTTTCCAGCACGTCAGAGATAGTGCTGGCTAAGTGGAACGTCATGTTGTTGCGGACCTCTTCGGGGACGTCTTCGAGATCAGGTCCGTTGCGCTCGGGCAGGATGACCTCCGTCAATCCGGCGCGGTGTGCGGCCAATACCTTTTGTTTCACTCCGCCAATAGGAAGCACACGACCTTGTAGCGTGACTTCGCCGGTCATCCCGACCACGGGCCGCACCGCGTCGCCTCGCAACAGGCTTACGAGGGCTGTTGCCATGGTGACGCCCGCTGAGGGCCCGTCCTTGGGAACGGCGCCCGCCGGCACGTGGAGGTGGAAACGCCTGCCCGTGAAGGCTTTCGAATCAATTCCCAACTCTTCGCCGTGGCTGCGCACGTACGACATGGCGATCTCCGCCGACTCCTTCATAACGTCACCTAATTGACCGGTGAGCGTGAGACCTTCCGGCCCCTCGGACACGCTGGCCTCAACGAACAGAACGTCGCCCCCGGCACCGGTCACGGCGAGTCCGGTTGCCACACCGGGCACGCTGGTGCGATCGGCCGATTCGAAGTAGAAGCGAGGTCGACCAAGCCATTCGTGCACGGTGGTTGTGTCGACGACAATCGGAGCTTCGCGTTCGCCCGCGGCCAACTTCGTCGCCGCCTTGCGAAGCAGTCGCCCGATCTCTCGTTCCAGATTGCGAACGCCCGCTTCGCGCGTGTAGTCGGCCACGATGATGCGTAATGCTTCGTCGTCGATTGTGACCTCATCTTCGCGCAGTGCCGCTCGGGCGAGTTGGCGATCGAACAAGTGGTGACGAGCGATCGACACCTTTTCCGACTCGGTATAGCCGTCCAGTCGAATGACTTCCATGCGGTCGAGCAGCGCGCCGGGAATCGTGTCGATCACGTTGGCCGTCGCCACGAACATCACTCGTGAGAGGTCGAGGTCAACCTCCAAGTAGTGGTCGCGGAACGTGTGGTTCTGCGCGGGGTCGAGGACCTCCAGTAACGCCGATGACGGGTCACCGCGAAAGTCCGAGCCCAACTTGTCGACTTCGTCGAGCACGATGACGGGGTTCATGGTGCCGGCCTCTCGAAGCGCGCGCACGAGTCGTCCGGGCTGCGCGCCGACGTAGGTGCGGCGGTGTCCGCGAATTTCTGCCTCGTCATGCACGCCACCGAGCGAGACTCGCACGAACTTTCGCTCAAGGGCGTTCGCGATCGATTGACCGAGTGATGTCTTGCCGACTCCGGGAGGACCAACGAGCGCGAGAATCGCACCGCTGCCTCGACCGTCGACGGGCACCAGGTTCCGTTCCGCCTGAAGCTTCTTTACCGCGAGGTGCTCGAGGATCCGCTCCTTCACGTCGTCAAGTCCGTCGTGATCGGCGTTCAAGATCCGTTGCGCTTCGGGGATCTCCAGTCGGTCAACGGACTCGACGCCCCAGGGGATCTCCAGGATCGTGTCGAGCCACGTGCGAATCCAGCCCGTCTCGGGACTCTGATCGCTCGTGTGCTCTAATTTTTCGATCTCTCGAAGAATGGCGCTGCGTACGTGCTCGGGCAGGTCGCGCTCGGCGATCTTGGCTCGGTAATCATCGG
Organism: Acidimicrobiaceae bacterium; assembly: GCA_003152555.1. GTDB lineage: Bacteria > Actinomycetota > Acidimicrobiia > Acidimicrobiales > RAAP-2 > RAAP-2. Next base: position 11,930 of record PMAL01000158.1, read on the forward strand.
GGTCGACATCATCGCCATCGCCGAGTTGGCCCAACTCCTTCTTTATTGCCTCGAGTTGACGGCGCAGCAGAAACTCACGCTGCGTCTTTTCCATGCCTTCTTCGACGTCGCTCTTTATGCGCTCGCGTAGCGTCAAGTCGGCCAACGTGTCGCGCGCCCATCCCAGTACCAGTCGCAGTCGAGCCTCGACGTCGACGGTTTCGAGGACTTCGACCTTCTGCGAGAGCGTGAGGTCGGGCGAGTAACCAGCGACGTCGGCGAGACGTCCGGGCTCAGTGATTTCACGTAACTGCGCTGCAATCTGACGCGCGCCGCGGCTGAGCAGGATGTTCTCGAGCACGGCACGGTATTCGCGTGCGAGCTCAACGACGCTCGTCGTTGCCTCACCGTCGTCGAGGGGTTCAGCCTCAACCCACAGGGCGTCCCCCGTCCCGGGAACCCCAGTGCCGATGGTGGCGCGNNTCCCTCGATGTGTGGAACGAGTAGAAGTCGGCCACCGGCTGAGCGGGCGGCCTCAACAGCAACACGGGCCTCCTCTGATTCGAGCGCCATCGTGAATACCATTCCGGGAAGTATCACTCCGGACTTCAACGGCAGAAGTGGCAGAGTCACATTTTCATTAACCATCGCATTCCCCTTTCTACTGACCGAATTCACCTGACGAACTGTGGCCACGCCAGGAAAATCCCATCCACGCGGGCCAATGGAAGGACCGACATTGGAAGCCGAACCACGGTTCGGGAGGTCAAGCATACCGGCACCTTTGGAAAGTTTGGCACTCTCGACCCGCGAGTGCCAACGGCTGCAAGTGACCTGAAAACCCTTGGATTGTGGCAACGGCAAACGCTAAGAGCGGATCAGCAACTGGTTGCGCAACGTGGTCAGACGTTTGGCCCTTTGCGAGGGGTAGCGCCCTATACTCGCGCTCAATTCATTTTGCGTCGACGAATTGGTGGTGGGGAGGAGTTCGCATGGCATTAGAAGCGGGGTCAGATGCCCCAGATTTTGAGCTGCTTGCAACACCTGATCAAAGGGTCTCATTATCCGAGTTCCATGGGCCAGTCGTCCTCATTTTTTACCCGGCCGACTGGAGCCCGGTGTGCAGCGATGAACTCTCGATGTTCAGTGCCGCGCACAAACTGTTCCAAGCCCGTGGCGCACAGCTATTGGGAATTTCAGTCGACGGTCCGTGGTGCCACGAGGTCTTTAAAGAACAGCGCAATGTAGCGTTCCCACTTCTTGCGGATTGTCATCCGAAGGGTGAAGTCGCAAAAACCTATGGCGTGTATCGAGACGATGACGGCACGTCGGAGCGAGCTCTCTTTGTCATTGACTCAAATGGCAAGATCGTGTGGTCCGAGGTATCGCCCGTCGGCGTCAATCCCGGCGCGGACGGCGCACTTCGTGCAGTGGAGGCATTGTCATGAGCGAACGGGCCCAGCTTTCGATCCCGGTGGGACCGGACGACCACTCAATTGGACCACTCGACGCCAAACTTACGGTCGTCGAATACGGCGATTATCAGTGTCCCTACTGCGGTCAGGCGTACCCAATCGTGGAACAGTTGCGCACGGACTTCGCCGACTCGATGCGTTTCGTCTTTCGCAACCTCCCGCTCGCTAACGTGCACCCGCACGCCGAAGCGGCGGCAGAGGTCGCCGAGGCCGTCGGACTGCAAGGGAAATTCTGGGAGATTCACGACGCCCTGTACGAAAATCAACACGACCTCAGCGCTTCGGCACTCCTGCACTACGTCGAAGAAGTCGGCGCGGACGTCAACAGCGCGACCAAGGACATCGCCGACGGAGGACCGCGTCAACGGGTCGAGGCGGATTTCGAGGGCGCCATTCGCAGTGACGCGAACGGCACGCCCACGTTCTTCGTGAATGGCGTGCGCTATGACGGTTCGTGGCTGTATGAACCCTTTTCTGAATTCCTCACGAACGTGCTGGAGGGTTGAACTCGCGCCCGTGGTTCTCGGCGAA
>PMAL01000158.1:14038-28991 GCA_003152555.1 Acidimicrobiaceae bacterium
TCGCGAACTCGACGGGCAACATTCTTTTCATCGGATTTGCGCTGGCTCACGTGCCAGGCTTCTCGATTGCTGAGTCGTTGCTGTCACTCGGCGCATTTGTTGTTGGCGCGACTATCGGCGGCAAGCTTAATTCTGTGTTCGAAACTCATCGGGGCAGGATTTTAGGCGCGTCGACGTCTCTTCAGGCGTTCGCTTTTGGCCGTTGCGGTCGTCCTGTCACTTGTCTGCACCGTTCCCGTGCAGAGTGGCTATCGTTCCGCGTTCATAGCGGTCCTCGCGATTGCCATGGGTATTCAGAATGCCGCCGTGAGAAAAATCGCCGTTCCCGATCTCACTACGACGGTGCTGACCCTCACCATTACCGGTCTTGGGGCCGACAGTGTTCTCGTGGGAGGCACCGGGTCACGAGCGGGCCGTCGTCTCGTCGCCATCGCCGCGATGCTGATTGGCGCTGTAGTTGGAGCGATTCTGGTTCTTCATGCAGCCCTTTGCTATCCGCTCGTCGCTTCATTGTTCTTGATCCTTATCGTCGCAGTCTGGGTCATGCGGGCGGGCAAAACCAATGACACGTGGACCAAGGCATAAGAGCCACCACCACGGGAGTCTGGGTCCGAATGCACACTCAATCGTGCGATAGATTGACGTCACCTCGGCTGAGGGGGCGCACGTATGGGGGACAACGAATCACACATCGTCGGGACGGTGGACGACCCCCTCATTGAAGCCCGGCGACTGGCCGAAGGCGCATCCAATGCAGGCATCCCGTTGCGACTTCTCGGAGGCCTGGCCGTTCGCGTGCTGTGCCCGGACTTCGCGCCGCGACTACGGCGCGATCAGGACATCGACTTCGGCTGTCTTTCTAAAGGTCGACAAAAGGTCGCGGCTTTTCTCGAAGAGGCGGGATGTGAGCCCGATCGGCGGTTCAACTCACTCAACGGTGACCGTCAGATGTACTTCAGTGCACCTAGCGGACGGCCGATCGACGTCATGGTCGATCGTCTCACGATGTGTCATACGCTTGACTTCCGGCCCAAATTCAACACTTTGCCACTCACGTTGGACGTCGTCGATTTACTACTCTCAAAGTTGCAGATCGTCGAGCTCAACGAGAAGGACGCCCGCGACATCATCCAACTTCTCGCGGCCTTTCCTATCACCGGTGACAGCCCCGGTGAAGGAACGCTCGAGATCGACCGAGACCGATTCTGCAAAGTCCTCGGTGCCGATTGGGGATGGTGGCGCACCGTCACCGATAATCTCAACAAGTTGCCGTTGCTCGTGAGTGAGAGTCCGCAATTGTTGCCAACGCCCGCGCCGCGTGACGCCTTGCGAAACGCCGAGCGCTTAGCCGAGATCGCTGACGCGACGCCAAAATCGATGCAGTGGAAGATGCGTTCGAAAGTCGGCGACCGCGTGCGTTGGTACGAATTGCCCGAAGAGGTCGCGCACTAGTGAAGCTGCTTGACGGGGTTGTTCGCTTGTGATAGTTATGGCACCACGTTTAGCGGTGTGGCTCGGGTTCCCGGATCAGGTTGTTCGGGGGTTCTCGTCATGACGGGCCGCAGGAAGGTGGGGGCGCCGCGGTGAGGATCTTCTTTGCGACCGACATCCATGGCTCCGAGACGTGCTGGAAGAAATTCCTCAACTCTGCCGCCTTCTACAAGGCCGATCTGGTGATCCTCGGTGGCGACGTCACTGGCAAGGTCATGGTGCCGGTGATTGTCGGGCCTGGCTACTTTGAGGTGACGCTCTCGGGCGAGACGCACCATCTCGAGACGGAGGATGAAGTTCGTCGCATCGAAGAACAGATCCGCAACCGCGGGTTCTACCCCACGAGGATTGCTCCCGACGANNTGGCTCGACATGGCGGACTCCAAACTTCGCGGCGGGGAGATTCCGTGCTTCGTGAATGGTGGTAACGATGACACCTTCGAGATAGATAGCGTCATTGAGTCTTCGCCCTGTGTGACCTTCACCGAGGGCAAGGTCGTCGAGCTCGACGGCTTTTACATGGCCTCCATGGGCTACACGAATCCGACCCCGTGGGATACATTCCGTGAGGAGCCTGAAGCGGACCTCGCTCGCAGGATTGACAACGCCGTGAGCCAGATCCCTGACATGGGTCGGGCGATCTTTAACTTTCACGCCCCGCCCTACAACTCCGGGCTCGACGAAGCGCCCGCGCTCGACGAGACGCTTCGGCCGATCCATGGGGGCGCGGTGATGAAGCCGGTTGGTTCAACGGCGGTGCGAGACGCCATCACGGCCCACCAGCCAGTGCTGTCTGTGCATGGTCATATCCATGAGAGTCGTGGCGTTACCAAGATGGGGCGGACCTTGGCGATCAATCCTGGCAGCGTCTACACCGACGGTGTCCTGCAAGGAGCCGTCATCGATCTCAACGAAAAGAAGGGCAAAGTGACGAGGTACATCCTCGTCAACGGATAAGTCGCATCACACAAGCAAAGGGGGGGACGTGTCAATAAAAGAGGATTCAGGGGGTATGGGCGGAAGGGAGGCTGGTGCGGAAGCGCCGACTCTATTCCTGCGAAAAGCGACCGGACTAGTGCGAGGTTGGTCGGTTCGCGACGCCATAATTTACGCCTGCCTTTCGACGAACATCATCACGCTGGGCATCTATGAGTTCTCGTTCAACTCATTCATCCCCAAGGGTCAGTTGCTCACGGCGGTCCTCATTTCGGCGGTGTGGGTCTCGTTTCTTGTTGTTGCCTACACCGGTCTGATCGTCACCATCCCGCGAGCTGGCGGTGACTACGTCTGGCAGAGCCGGATCCTGGGTGGGCCGGTGGGCTTCGTCTTCGCCGCGACGGGATGGTGGTTCATCTTGTGGTTGTGGGCGCCGATCTACGGCACCGTCTTGAACGTGGAGTTGATCCAACCCGTGCTGTACACGCTCGGGGCCAAGGGGGCGGCAGCGTACTTCGGAACTCACAACGGCACGTTCACGATCTGCATCATCACCATCGCGCTGGCCGGGGTTCTCGTCTCGATCGGCATGAGCAGCTACGCCCGGGTCCAGAAGTGGTGCTTCGCCGGTGGCATGGTCGGCTTCTTGGTACTTGTCGTGCTGCTCTTGGTCAACTCGCACGGAAGTTTCGTCAGTTCGCTCAACATGGAGGCCCACAAGATATTCGGTGTCTCGCACGCGTACTCCGCCACACAGACGGCCGCGAAGAGCATTGGCTACTCCACTCCCGCGTTCGGCCTCAACGCCTTCGGTGCGAGCATGCTGCTCGTTCCGATGTTGATGTTCTACTTGCTGTGGCCGAACTGGGGCTCGACGCTCTACGGAGAGGTCCGTGGCGCGAGCGACTTCAAGCGCGTCTTCACTGGCATGTTCACGGGCCTGTGGTTGACCGTCTTGCTCTCCGTGATTTTCTTGGTTCTTATGGATAAAACGATTGGATGGTCGTTCTACAACAACGCGAACGCCGTGTTCTGGGCCGGCAAGTCGGCGATCCCGATTTGGCCCTACCCGATCATGATGGCCTCGTGGCTGGTGCACAACACCGCTTTCCAGGTCATCCTCATGCTCGTCATGAGTCTGTGGTTCTTTGGTTGGGTAGGAACCCTTTTCCTCTCCTCAACTCGGGTGATCTTCGCCGCCGCGTTCGACCGTGTCTTGCCCGACGCCGCGGCCAGCGTCTCGGAGAAGCGCAAAGTGCCAATTGCGTCGCTGTTGCTCATGCTGCTACCCGCCGTGGCGCTCAGTGCGGTGTATTCCTATTCACTCAAGTTCCAGACTTATACGCTTGATGCGACGTTGGTCATCGCCGTCACCTATCTCGTGAGCGCCTTCGCCGTCGTTATTCTGCCGTGGCGCAAACCGGAACTCTGGAAGGCGTCGGCGGCGAGTAAGTTCAAGATCTTTGGCGTGCCGATCGTGCCCGTCGCGGGCCTCGTGACCATGGGCCTTATCATCTACAACCTCTGGGAATGGTTGACGAACAGCGCCTACGGAGTCAACAATCATGGCTCGCTGGTGTTCATGGGCTTGCTGTACTTGCTGGCGATCGTCGTGTACGTGATCGCACGACTGGTTCGAAAGCGACAGGGTATTGACCTCGGTCTTATCAACAAGGAGATTCCGGTCGAGTAAGCCGACTCCATTCTTCAGGAACCGCACGTGGCGCAAGGCGGGCCGCGAGCGCGCTCTTAAACGGACAAGAGCCGGTCAGCCCAAAGGCCGCAGGTTGCCCAAGCGCTGTGCAGCTTGGGCTCCAGCGATCGTGGCCTGTCGGGTGGTGGGGGTGGTGAAGCGGTCCCGTCGCGGTCCCGGCGTGACTACTCGCGGCTGAAGGGTACGCCGTCCGCGGCGGGCGGGCGTATCCGACCGACGAGTCCCGCCACCGCTGCGATCGTGATGACGTAGGGCAGCATGCTGATGAACTGCTGGGGGATGACCAGCTGGCTCAGGTAGATGTTGAGGTTCGCGCTGAGCGCGATGGTGAAGCCGAAGAGCAGCGACGCCATGAGCGCCCCGTAGGGGCGCCAGCGGCCGAAGATCATGATGGCGAGCGCGATGTAGCCGTAGCCGTTAGTCATGCCGAAGGTGAAGTTCGTCCCGGGACCGATCGTAAAGGCGGCGCCACCGAGTCCAGCGACGAATCCCCCGAGGATGACGGCGCCGTAGCGCATCCGCGTGACGCTGACTCCCACGGTCTCCGAGGCGAGGGGCTTCTCTCCGACTGAGCGTACCCGCAGACCCCACCGGGTGCGAAAGAGCGCGATGTTGGCGATGATGACCCCGAGGATCGCGACGTAGACCAGGACGTTCTGATCGAAGAGCACCGGTCCGACGATCGGGATGTGTGAGAAGAAAGGGATGGCCCAGACGGGCAGGGGGTAAGCGCCATTGAGGCTCTCGTGGATGTCGAGGACTTGGAACATGAGGAACTGGGTCACGGCCGTGCAGAAGGCGACGATCACGATGCCGACGATGATCTGGTTCGCTTGGTAGCGCAGGGACATGACCGCCAGGACCCAGCCGAGAAGGGCCCCGAGGAGCCCCGCGACGATGACACCGAGCAGCTTGGAGATTCCTGTGCCGTTCATGGCGCTCACGACCATGACCGAGGAGATCGCCCCGGTCATGAACTGGCCCTCAATTGCGATGTTGACGACGCCGGACCTCTCGCACAGTGTTCCCGATAGCGACCCGAAGATGAGGAACGTGGCGGCCGCCACGGCCGCGGCGAGAATCCCGGTTAGCTGAAGGTGGAGGCCCGACACGTTGGATCCTCGGGCGACCCAGACGAGGAATGCGAGCATGAAGATCACCAGGCCGGCGTAGAGCAGGGGCGAGGCGCTTCGGTCGAAGCGTCGCCACGCGAGGAGGGCTCCCGCCACGATGGTGAGGACCCCGACGACGTAGCCGGTCGTGGAGACCGGGATGGTCATCGTGCGCAGTGCGCCGTCGCTGTTGACGCCGATCCACAGCACGACCGGCCAGAGGACGAGGTAGCCCCCGACGATGATGAGGAAGTTGCGCACGCCCTTGGTGAACTTGACGCGCTCGGGGACGAACTGACGCGCTCTGTGAAAGACCACGGGGGCGAGCAGGAGCAGCCCGATGAGGAGAGGGATGACCCTCATTGGGCCGGCGATCGACGGCATCGTCGTTGAGCTGTTGTAGCCCAGTTCGATCGTCGTCTTGAGCGCGGACCTCGCGCCGCCGAACCAGAGGACTTCAAGCACACCGATCAGGACGAGCGTGACGCCATAGCCGAGGGCGCGCCCGCGGGTGATCCGACGCAGGTTCTCGAGAGTGACAATCTCGGGCGAGACAATCTCGGGAGTGACGATCTCGGAGGTGACGCTCACTTCGTCCAGCCTCCCGAGGCGCCCGACGAGCGGAACCGCCCGTTGTCGGTGAGACGGAATATCTCGACGATCAGCGCGGGTGTCGCGACGCAGAAGACGACGACCGCTTGGATGACCTGGGCGAGGGAGTACTGGATGTTGGTCGGCGTGAAGGCCTGCATGGCCTCACCGCCGGCGTACATCGCGCCGAAGAAGAGTGCCCCGAAGAAGACGCCCCACGGACGGTTGCGGCCGAGCAAGGCAACGGTGATCGCGTCGAATCCGTAGGAACCACCGAAGTTCGGGGAGAGGAAGTGGTCGACGCCCGTCAGCTCCAGCATGCCCGCGAGGCCGCAGAACGCTCCGGCGAGGCACAGGGTGATGATCGTCGTGCGCTTGGAGTTAATACCGGCGGTCCTCGCGGCTTCGCCATTTTGGCCCACCATTAGCAACTCGAAGCCGGTCTTGGATCGGTTGAAGAACCACTGGACGACGAACACCGTCGCGAGCGCGATGAGGAATCCGAGGTTTACCAATAGTCCGGAGCTCAGATGCGAGAAGAAGTAGGGCAATTGCCCGCTCGGCGTCACGGCCTTGGAGGCTCCGTCCTTCAGGCCAGGCCGAGCGAAGAGGTTGGTGATCAGGAGGTATCCCATTAAGAGGAGCATGATGTAGTTGCACATCATGGTGACGATCACCTCGTGGGCGCCGGTGTAGGCCTTGAGGACGCCGGCGAGGGAGGCGAGCAGGGCGCCGGCGATTATGGCCGCGATCAACTCGAGGGAGACCTGGAGGATGGGCGTCAAATTGAAGCTGAAGCCGATGAGGCCCGCGACGAGGCCCCCCGCAATGACCTGGCCCTGACCGCCGATGTCGAAGAGGTTGCTGCGAAAGCCGATCGCGAGGCCGAGGCCCGCGACGATGAGGGGAGTCGCGTCTTGGAGCGTGAGCGAGATTGGTCCCAGGGCGGTTGCCAGGTTGGCCTTGTCGGGGTGGTCGATGAGGAGCCGCATCGCGTGGAAGTTGATCACTGAACCCTGGAAGATCTGCTCGTAGGCGAACCACACGGTGTTGAAGTTCTCCGCGATGGTGGCGCCCGGGTGGGAGAAGAACGTGCTCCAGGAGTGCACGAGTGCCGGAGTGGTCGCGATGATCATGATCGCCCCGATCGTCAGTCCGACGAAGAGCGCGAGCAGCAGCACCAGCGCCATGTTCGCGCGCCGAACGCGCAGGGCGATCGCGAGCAATTGGCTCGACCGCGGCGATCTGACGTCGACGTCAGCGGTCATAGAAGGGCGCCTGCACCCGCGGCCGGACGTGAACCGGCCATCAGGAGTCCGAGGTCCTCGCGGCTTGTGGTCGGAGGCACGATGTCCTGGATCCTTCCGTCGTAGAGGACTGCCACACGGTCCCCGAGGGCGATGACCTCGTCGAGCTCGCTCGAGATGATCACCACTGCGACCCCCTCGTCGCGGATCGCGACGATCTGGCGGTGCATGAACTCGATCGACCCCACGTCGAGTCCGCGAGTGGGCTGGGCGCAGATCAGGACCTTGAGCTCGCGCGAGAGCTCGCGCGCCATGACGACCTTTTGTTGATTGCCGCCCGAGAGGGCGCTGAGCGGCTCGGCCTCGTCCTGGGCGCGAATGTCGTACTCGGCGATGCGGCGCGTACCATTCTCCTCGATCGCCTTCAGCTTGCGGCCCCACCACGCCTTGTACTGAGGACTGCCCAATTGGTCGAGGACGAGGTTATCCGCGACCGACAATGAAAGCACGAGGCCGTGGCGCTGGCGGTCCTCGGGGACGTGGCCAACGCCCGCGTCGAGAACGTCGCGCACGGATCGCCCGACCAGTTCAATCCCGTTCAGCATCAGCGAGCCCGCCGTCACGCGCCGCAGTCCGGTGAGCGCCTCGACGAGCTCGGTCTGTCCGTTTCCCTGGACACCCGCGAACGCGAGGATCTCGCCGGCTCGGACCTCGAACGAGACGCCCTTCACGGCGGTTAGGCCCCGATCGTCCTGGACAAAGAGTTCCGTGACCTCGAGGACGACGTCGCCGGTGTGGGCGGGCGGCTTTTCGACGACGAGGCTGACGTCGCGGCCCACCATCATCGAGGCGAGTGCGGCCTCGTCGGTCTGCGCGGGCGTTGTCGTGCCCACGACCTCGCCGAGGCGCATCACGGTGATGACGTCGGCGATTTCGAGGACTTCCTTCAACTTGTGCGTGATGAAGATAATTGACTTNNGCGTTGTGGCTGAGGGCCTTGAGGATCTCGACGCGCTGCTGGGTGCCGATGGGGAGGTTCTCGATCGTAGCGGAGGGGTCGATGTCGAAGTTGTACTCCTTGGCGAGCGCGACGATGCGTTCGGTGGCGCTGTGGTGGTCGATGAACGGCCAGGGCTTGAGGGGCTCGCTACCGAGGATGATGTTGTCGGCGACCGTGAAGACCGGGATAAGCATGAAGTGCTGATGCACCATGCCGATTCCGTGGGTAACGGCGTCCTTGGGGTCGCGAATGCTCACGACCTCGTCGTTGATGAGTATCTGGCCGCTGTCGGGCGTGATCATCCCGTAGAGCACGTTCATCAACGTGGTCTTGCCCGCGCCGTTCGGGCCGNNTGGTCTTGCCCGCGCCGTTCTCTCCGAGCAGGCCGTGTATCTGTCCCGGTTCGACAACGAGGTCGACATTCTTGTTGGCCACGAGCGAACCGAACTGTTTGGTGACCGCTCGGAGTTCTAGCCTCATGAGTCTCAAACCTATCCGGGATGTGAAATGCAACGGGGGCCGAATCCGAAGACTCGGCCCCCGTTGGCGGGTGTCAGTGGGTGCGGACTACTTGCCACCGACTGGGATCTTGATGGTGCCATTCTCGATCCCCGTGGTGAGAGTCGCGATGGCCTTGAGGGTTGCCGCGCTGTTCTGCTTGCCCATTGCGCCGTGATCCTCGATGAAGGCGGCGCCGCCATTCTTCANNCCTTTAGCGAGTGAGAGCTGTTCCACGTGTTCACCGCGGCTGTCGTGCCGAGGCCGTCGGAGCCGGCGACCGGGAAGACGGTCGTCGCGCCCTGGGACAGGAAAGCGGTCGTGTCGGACGCCGAGGTGGTCTGGTCGGTGAAGGAGCCGATGAAGGTACCCTTCTGGGTCTTCTCATTCCATCCGAGCACCGTCACTGGGACCTTCGGCTTCATCTTCGTGTTGTAGTACTGAACGCCGTCGTAGAAGCCGTCCATGTAGTAGGTCACGGAGCTGAACTGCTCACCACCGTACGTCGCGACCTTGGGCGCCATCGCGTTGTGCGCTACGGCGTACGCCGCCGCCTCGTAACCACCAAGGAACGCGTCCTGCTGGGTCTCGTAGGTCAGGCCCAGGATGTTCTTGGCCGTTCCCGTGTAGGGCGGTACCGCAACACCGTCCTTACCGGGGCTCGCGTTGCCGTTGTCGACCTGCGCGAAGTGATCCTTCGGATTCTGCTGCGCGGCGTTCCACGTCGCGTCAGACATCAAGAAGCCGACCGTGATGATGATGCTGCAGTGCTGGGAGATGAACGACGCGATCTCTGTCTGGTAGGTGGATTCGGTGCCGTTGGACGGCGTCGACTGCACCTCGGTCTTGATGGACTTCGGGGCGACCTTCTTCGCCTCTCCGAGGCCAAGGTACGCCGAGGCGTTAAACGACCGGTCATTGATGCCGCCAGTGTCGGTGACCTCGCAGGCCAACGTCTTCTTGTATGTCGCCGCGCCAGCCGAACTGATTGAAAGTCCCGTGAACAGCAGACATGCGGTACTGGCCGCGAGAGCGACGTGCCTCACGCGACTTCTTACGATTGAATTCATTGCACTCCCCTTTGGATTTTGTGGACGGTTCTTGCGAAGCCGTTGACCCCGTTTGACGCCGTGGACGTCTGTCCGAGCGTGAGCATAACAAGGAACGTCGCGTCACGTCGATAACAAAGTTCCAGTCTTCGGCGAACTCCGACGCCCGCGCCGTGGCGGCGTCGGAACCGTGGACTCAGCGCAGTACGAACCCATATCTTCCACGACTACTTCGGTAACTGTAGAGACGTGTGAAGCCCAAAGTCCACTTTGGCGCCCCCAACGGCACCGCCAACGGCACCCCATACCTGATGAAGTTCGAAACGTCGAAGTTACTTGGCTTTTGGCAGTGGATGAACTGTCTGCATTGCTTGGGAGTTTGGAAAAACCGCGGTTGTCAAGTGGCAGAGCGTTCGTTAACTAAGCCGGACGGGACTAGAAGCTCTGAGGGGCGAGCTCCGAAGCCCGAGTGCTCGTGCGGATCCACCCAGTCGTTTGCCAACGGGAGGTGCCGCCGTGATGATTTGATTGAAAAGATGATCCAACACTGGAAGATATGCTCGCACCGACGGCACGGTCAAACTCACGAAGTCGGGCGTGAGTGAGGTGTCTTGGGAAGGGGTCACGGCCCCGCACTCGCCACTGAGTTCAGATCGATGGCCGAATTGGCCACCGATGCTGGCGAGTTCGTCTTGACAATTAGTACACGGTGGAAGTTACCTTGAGTCTTTGAGCTGAAGGAGATTTTCACCCTGAATGACTCTCCCGGGGCGATAAATGTCCCAACTTTGGGAACTCCAGAAACGGTGAAAGGCGCCAAGTTTGAACTGTACTTCGTGATCTTGGCAGCCACGGAGCCAAAGTTGGTGAAGGTCATCGTCGATACCACAGGTCGGGCCTGACCGATGATGAAGTCGGGGAGCGTGAGCCCGAGCGTAGAAGGCGTAACCCACGGGGTTGACGCCCGCCCGACGCCGCTGAGGGTGAAATCGACTTCGCCGTGCGAAGTCACTAGTCGCAGAACATCGCTTCGAAGCCCCGGGGAGCCGGTCGGTCGGAAGGTCGCCGTTACCGACAGCGTCTGTCCAGCCCGAACCGACAATTCGCCGTGAGTGAACGCGGGTTCTGTGCCCACAACCTTGAACTGCGAGGTCCGGGTGCAGACGCCACATGCGCTGGCGCCTGAAGTGATGGTGAAGGCGCGCTTGGCCACGATTGGGATTGTCGCCGTCGAAGTCCTGCCAACGGTCGTCGATCCGAAGGTCACCCCACGGCCGGTTGCGATAGCCGGCGCGTGAAGACCGAACACCATCAGTCGGTTATCCATGGTGGGAACGAAAAGTCGGTTGTCGCCGACTCCTGGAGGAGTGAACTTCATGCCGTTGCCAATGGGCCATTGGTTGATTAACTGGAGCCTTCCGGGGTTGGTACTGGTGTCGGCGCTCGGCAACGCATCGTAAGCCTGGAGTTCGGCTTCACCAACCCCGCCATTCTGGAGTTGGATGATCCAGACCACGGCCGAGCCTGCGGTGATGCCGTTCGAGGTCACGATCGGCGACGAGGTGCCGAAACCAACCGGCTGCGGACCTTTGGCGACGAGTTCCAAATCGAACGTTGAGGAAGTGCCGGAGGGCTTCGTGACTTGGAAAACGTTGAAGTCGCCTTGGGTGCTGTTGCCGAGCGACATCGTGCCTCCATTGGAAGTTGGAACGTAGATATAGCCCCCATTGCCGGGCCATACTCCCGGCGTCGCCCACGCGCCGCCATCGGGCCCCTGCTCAGCCAGCGCACCCGCGTCGCCGGGTGAGACACCGCCAAGGTTCTGCGCGTCGAGCAGATAGACGTAGCCTTCTTTGCTCGTTTGAACGATCACGTGTGGGTACGTAGCCGTGCCGAACTGGTTCGGCAGGAGAACTGGGGCACCGGATCCGAAGTCCAAGTCGTCCGTGTCGAGGGTGGCCGCGTCGTAGGGGGTGAAGAAATCCGTGACTTCGAGCGATCCGTCTTTCTGCGCTACCAGACGGAAGACGGACTCGCCCAGGGCTCCAGTCGCCGGAGGTGACGTTCCAGAGATGGTCCCTGACGGCGACGCGCCTGGGTTGGCGTTGCCGGACGCGCCGATCAATTGGCCCGGGGAGTCCGAAGCGAAGCCTCCGCCGGCCTGCCAGATCCCGGCGAGTGCGGAGGAGTCGTCGAAGACGTCAGTCCACAGCGCCGTCAGCCGTCCCGACTCCGAAACGCCAGCGACGTAACCCTGGTAAGGGAACGTGTCGCAGTGGCTACTGAAACCAAAATAGACCACACCGTCGGTGAGGGTCAGCGCGACTCGCTGCAACTCATCGTTGGCAACAAACACCGCGCTCGGATTGTTCTGAGCCGCACCTTCGATCTCTACTGGGAAGTTCGGCTCGTCCTCGCCGTTAACCGGGTTCAGGGCGTGCATAAAGTAGCCGAGCGTGCCGTTGGCGAGCTGCTCCATGGCCACCACGTAGATGACTCCCGTAGTCGGATTGACAACTGGAGTTGAAGTGATGCCGATGTACGGCTCTAAGTCGGTGCACTCCCACGGGGAAAGTGAGGCGGCGGTTGGACTTACGTTGTTGAAGGGCTGGGCCCCGACGTCGGCACCGACCTGGACCGCCCATTGGCGTACTCCGGTCACCTGGTTTATGGCGTAGACCCAGTTCTCCTCGGTTGCAACGATCGCGTTCGATCCATCCATCACCGGCTGGGCGTACACTTGACCGGTCACCGGCACGCTGAACAGTAGACCGAACCTGTCACTGGAGACGTTCGTCGGAGTTAACAGTGACGCCTCCGGATACCAACCGTCTCGGGATAGGCCGCCTCGATTGGTCCCCTCGTCAGCGGTTAGCGCCGACGCGTGGGCCGATTGCGTGGTCTGTACCGACGGCGAGGAGATTCGGTCTGCCGCCGCACTTGAATACGCGAGGTAGGGGATGGACACAACGCAATAGGCCATGAGCGCCAGCGCGGCCGCCTTCTTCTTAGTCAACTTATGGCTCCTAATTCGGATGACGAACTTCGAGACTCACACCTTTTTCTACCACTGGACCCGGAGCCCCTGACGGGATGATCAAGGGACCCTGTACGGGCTCTGCCAAGGATGCGGCCGCCGCGACTCTGGTTCAACCGAGGAAGTTCAGTTTCCCTTCGGTGATGACCGTTCAGGTGGCGATGGGTATCGAACGCCCGTTGTGCAGAGCTTTCCCCACCGCTAGAGAAAATAGACCGTTTTGTCGGCCGGTCGAAGGACCTCGCCTCAATACACGCCGCTCACACAGAGCTTCGTGTATCTCTATCATTTGGGCCACCATGCCCAAATTATCCACCATGACGCTGCATCGTAGGTTGTCGAAAGATTCGAGATTAGACCCGAACTATGGTGGAGTCGACAACGATTGTCGCTGCCGAGTCGGAGCGCACTCAACGAATGTGATGAAAGTTGCATCGATAGGCTTTGCACCCCCAACGGTTTGCACCCCCAACTGCACCCCCAACGGCACCCCCAACGGGATTCGAACCCGTGCCGCCACCTTGAAAGGGTGGATGACTTCTAAAGATGAGGTCACTAAAGATACTGGTCAGAAATGTATTCGTCATATTTGATTTTCGAGTTTTCCCCTCTTGGGCGCTCTACGGGCACTTACAAAGTAATTGAAGTATTTCAGTTCGACAGGTTTCTTCTAAGGAGCTGATACGAGAGTACGGAGTGCTTCTTCGGGGACAAGATAATTCCCACCGGAGTTGACTAAAGGAACCTGAGCCAAGTTCATGGCGAGATCAAGTGGAGTCAAGTCTGGGTGGTAGGCCCGCATGCGTGTCGCCATCGTAGCTAGCTCGTTCAATATTCCAACAACTCGGTGATTGCTTGTCTTCGAAATTGCAACATGGTCCATCGCCAACAGTTCGTCCTCGATGAATGACTCTTGGACACCATGGGTGCGAAGAGTCGTTGCTAGGTCGTCTGGAAAACGATTGGCAAGCGAGGAAGCGGGCGCCAATGACGCGAATACCGGTAGAAAGGTCTCTTCATTGATGAAGAGCGCATATTGGGGACGCCAGAACAGGGGCTTGGCGAACCAATTGCCGAGCTTCGTCGTGGCTTCCGGGGCGCAGCTAACAGTTAATTCTTGCATTCGATCCAAAGGTTTCTTCGTGGCGTAGATCGAATACACGGGGGTCATCCTCTCACCGGGAGAGACGGATATCCAGAAGTAGTTCGGGTCGCCCGTTCAGGGCTTCGCCAACACCGACTCATCCACGTCGTCAATCAGCCGATAGGTCGTATTACCCACCACCGCGTTGACTTGAAGCTGGCCACCGAGTGCATGTATATATTTCGCAATTGACGACAACTGAAGATCTTCACTTCTTTCAAGCTGTGACACGTTCGGTTGTGAGGTACCGAGAAGTTCGGCGAGTTCGACCTGGCTCTTGCCAAGCTGTTCGCGCAGGATTGCCAGGCGCAAACGCAACCGTTCTCGCGCGACCGCCTGCTCTTCAATATCGAGTTCCTTGCGCACTTCGCGCCATGGAGTCGTCTTTGGCATCAGATCAAACCTTCCTTTCGGATTTCGTTGAGATATTCGTCATACAGATCGTCGGCCAACGGGATGTTTCGGTTATACCAACCGACCCAATCATTAGTCTTGTCGCCGCCCAGCAGCACAATCGCCGTACGACGAGGGTCGAAACAGAACAGCGCACGGAGATTTCCACCGACTGACCGAAGCTCCTTCATGTTGTGGTGCCGCGAAGATTTGACCGAATCCACTGCGGGCCGGCCCAAGTTTGGTCCGAGTTGCTCAAGAAGGTCAATTGAACCCGCAATCGCTGCGCGCTCTTCCCGGTCCAGCGAAAGGAGCCATTCCCTCGCTTGATCGGTGAGTTCGATTTCCCACACACTCAGAGTATAAGCCGTAACTTCTAAAATGCAAGACTTATACTACCAAAGTCGACATCACTGGAATTCCAGTGCCGACAGACTCGCCAACGGGTGAGCGCCACCCGAGAAAGGTGGTGTCTTGGTTTTGGCCCAAATCGAAAACGCGTCGATTCGGTGGTGAGGAAAGGCCGTAGGAACTATGGTCTCCTCGACCGCCGAGGGCTTTTTCACACCCCGGCCGCAAACCCCAGACTGACCCTGTTGGCCTCTTCGGGGTGCTCGCGGGCGTTACTTGGGCACTAAGGGCACTCTTTTCACGCCTAATTGGGACATGCACCAATAATTCTTGCCCACCAGAAATCGTCTTCCACCAGGAATAATGTCGCACCCCCAACGGGATTCGAAC
>PMAL01000135.1 GCA_003152555.1 Acidimicrobiaceae bacterium
TCGCTGGCGCGGTCGCTGAAATCGTGGGTGATACGTTTGTCGTCGCAAGTTATTTGCGCGACCGCAGCGAAGTCTGGGTCGCGCAGACGTTCAGTGAACTGACCCGATTCCACCACGTCTTTCGAAGTTGCAACCGGGCGTTCGCNNGCGGCGAATGCGACAAGTGCCTCTTCACCAACCTGATCCTGGCGCCCTTTCTGTCACGCGCGGACCTTCGCGAGATCTTTGACGCGGAACCCTTAAGCGACGTCGCCCGCAAAGAGCAACTGCGAACCCTCGTTGGATTAGGTGTCACGCACAAACCGTTTGAATGCGTGGGCGACCCTGACGAAAGCGCCGTGGCGCTTACTAAGGTGAGCACCATGCGCGAGTGGTCCGACGTTGAGCACCTCGCCGAGATCGCTCAACTCGTGTCTCCCAATCGAGACTTCAACGAACTTCTCGCCTCACAAGGAGCCAGCCGTGTTCCGGCCCACTGGCTTCGCTAGCTTGGCCGCCAAGCGGGTGGGCATCTTCGGCTACGGCATTGAAGGGCGAGCGACCGAAGCTCGCGTGCGCGACATTGCCGCCAGCATTGTCATCGTCGATGACGCTGCAGACTTAGGCAGCAACGTGCTCGTCACCGGCGAGGGAGGACACGAAGCATTACTCACGTGCGACATTGTCCTCAAGAGTCCCGGCATCCCGCGTCACCGCGCCGACGTACTCGACCTCGAAGCCCACGGCGTGTGCGTTAGTTCCGCACTCAATCTCTGGTTCTACGACGCAGACCATTCGCGCACGATCGCTATTACCGGAACGAAGGGCAAGTCGACGACCACGGCTCTCGTGACCTACTTCTTGGAGTGCGTAGGAGAGACGGCCCAGCGTCTCGGCAACATAGGGCAGCCTCCGTACGACCCGTCCATCGATACCTCCATCGGCTGGCTCGTGCTCGAAGTTTCAAGTTTCCAGTGCGTTGACCTCGACCTGGCGCCGTCGCTGATTATTGTGACCTCGCTTGGCGACGATCACCTGGACTGGCATGGTTCGGTGGAGAAGTATCGCGACGACAAGCTTTCGCTCACGCGCGCCGAAGGTTCACACCGAACCCTCGTACCCGACAGTCAGACGTTCCACGACGTCAGGCACCAGCTTGGTGGCGAGGTGACGTTTGTCAGTGCCGACGAAAAGCACCTCGCGCGTTCACTCGGCCTACTCGGCGCGCACAGCGACAGCAACGTCGCCCTCGCGTTGGCCGCGGTATCCGCGCTCACTGGTCGATCGACCGAAGAGGTTCGCGCCCTGGTTGTAGAAAACGCGGCCTCGTTCGTCCCCTTGAGTGGGCGTCTCACCCTGGTCGCGAGTGACCGGCTCGGCGACGGCTGGGTGCGTTACGTCGACGACGGGCTCGCGACGTCCGTGCTGCCGGCGGTCGCCGCGCTGGAGGTGTTTGCGAGCGAGCCGATTGTTTTGATCGCTGGCGGATTTGATCGTGGTGTTGACTATTACGAACTCGCAGTGGCCATCGCCACTCGTCAACAACCCACCATGCTGCTCACCATGGGAGACGCTGGAGAGCGGATCGGTGAATTGGTCCGCAAACTCAACCCCCAGCTTGCACAATCAACGTTCGACACAATGGACGTCGCGGTCCAACGAGGCCGGTCGTTTCTCTCGGGCGGCGGTGTTGTATTGCTGTCCCCCGGCGCGCCTAGTTTCGATCGCTACGTGAACTGGGAGCAGCGCTCGAGCGACTTCACACGCGCGGTGAACGAACGCGCTTTGTAAGAGACGCTGTGTCGAACTCGTGCGAGTACTACAGATTCTTTTGCACGAAACTTTTGAGTGCGACTTTCAGTGCCGGAGAGAACGGAAGATTCTTCGTGTAATTGGCGGGCGACCCCGTCGGATCGACCTTCAAGACGTGGTCGACATTCGTCAAGTGGACGAGGTCGTAGTGCTCTCCAGCCGCGAAGAGGCCGTTCACAATCCGGCCCACTTCGAAGCAAGTGATCTGGGTGTCCTCGTTGCTGCACGTCAGCAGAACAGGTGTCGACGGATTTAGCGCACGGGCCAGCGCTTGCGGATCAAACTTGTCGGTCTCATACAAGAACATTGCTGTTGAGGGACTAAGCAGGCTGTCGAGTCCGTAGGGCAAGTTGGACGCCACTTTTCCCGTGGCCCGCAACTTCTTGATCGCAGACTTCAGGGTTGCGTCGACGGTCGTGGCCAAGGTCTTCGTGATCTGGCCAGCCCGAACCTGGGCTGCGACCTGGGCCTTGACTTGAACGCTGATGAGATTGAGGTAGCGACTAGACAGCGGCTCAAATAGACCGAGTGCGTGAATCGCCGGGACTTTCCCGGCGTGTCCGGTGTCCAACAGCAACGCGAACAGAGCGCCCTCGCTGTGGCCAAAGACCCCCAACAGTTTGTCGTTGATACCTTTTGTGCGGCGAGATACTTGAGCGCGGCGGCCGACTCCTGTTCGAATGGCTTGATGCCGATCGAGTCCGGGTCGCTCGCGTAGTGACCCACTCCGGTCTTACCGCTGCCGAGTTTGTCGTAACGAAGACTGGCAACACCGTCTTCGCTCAGCCAGTCGGCCAAGGTCTTAATCGTATTAACAGGTCCGGACTCAAGCGCGCTATTGCCATTGCGGTCCGTCGGCCCGCTGCCGGCAATCAGCACCACCCCCGGAACCGAATTTGGGTCACCCACCGGATGACGGAAGGTTCCGTAAATCTTTAGTCCACCCGCCGCAAACGAAACGTTTTGATCAACCCACGTGATAGTCGAACTGGTGAGATGCGGCGATGTCGCGGTGGTCGTTGCCGCCTGCGCACCCGCTTTTTGTCCGCCACGACTTCTTGTGCTGCGACACCATCATGGAGCCTGAGAGGAGATTCGAACTCCTGACCTACGCATTACGAATGCGTTGCTCTACCGACTGAGCTACCCAGGCGCAGGGAAAATACTACCCGATGCACCGAAAATGACCGCCCGGCGCTTCACAACTCCATGAGCGAAAGCATGAGATCGTTGAGCAACAGTCCCTCATCGATGTTGAGTGACAGACGCTGGGTTGTCTTCGCGACGCTGTCGATTGCCCGCAGTGACGTCGAAACGCGCTGCCTCGAGCGTGCCTCACCGATGTCGGCTTCATCGAGACCCTCAACTAGCTGCTCTCGATAGACGTTGGTGAGCGCGCTCAATCCGAAGCGCAATTCGTCGATGCGAAAACGACGCTGCTCGCGCTTGAACTGGGCTTCGATGTCCTTGCGATTGGCGACCGGCCGCTGACCCATTTCGCGAGCGTCGGCCACCAGGTGCTCCATCTCTTCATCCTGCATCTGCATCAACGGCGCGATGGCGTCATCGAGTGCTTGGGATATTTCGATGGCGATTGTCGACGCGGACGCAGGCGTGCCCTTCAAACGCTTGGGCACTGACTGCCACTGGACAATGCGTTGGGCTAACGCGGGGTCACGAACCAACACGCGCGCGCGCTGCACGTTGCCGTTCGCGGCGAGTGCGGCCGAACGAGCAGTCTCGTCACTGGCGCCTTCTTGTCGCAAGATTTCTTCCAACTCGCCCTCGCTGAGACCTTTCAACTTCATATGTACGCAGCGCGAGACCACCGTGTCGAGGGCCGCGGGAACGTCCTGGGCCGTCAACAGAAATATGGTGCGAACGGGCGGCTCTTCCAGTGACTTGAGTAGTGCCGCCGAACTCGGTGCGGCGCCGGTCGTCGTCAGTTCAATATCTTCGAGGATCACAATCTGGTAACCGTCACCTAAGGGGCGGCGCCGACTGACTCGGTCCGCCTCGCGCAGTTCGTCGATGCGCCACGAGAGTCCGGCCCGCTCGGCAAAGTACACGTCCGTGTCGTTTCCACTCAACACCAATCGACACACCTCACAGCGGCCACAGCCGTGCTGCGGGCACTGCAGGGCCGCCGCAAAAGAGACCACCGTGTCGTGCAGGCTCGAACCCACGGGACCACTGAAGAGGTACGCGTGTACCGGATGGCGCGCGTACTGGCGCATGGCCGATACCGCTCGGTCCTGGCCAATCAGTCGATCAAAGACATCGCTCACAACTACCAAGGTAACGTGGCGAGCCGATCTTCAATGACGGCCGCGACGTCCTCTTCGGAGTGCGCACCGTCGACCACGAACCAGCCAGCTTCATCCTGAGCGGCTAATTCCAAGTAGCCCCGGCGCACGCGGTCGTGGAAGGCGAGGTCGGCCGTCTCAAAGCGGTCACTCTCGTCACGAGCTTCGCGTTCATTGGCCAGACTCGGGGCGAGGTCAATCAACACCGTCAGGTCCGGTCGACAGTCACCGATGGCGAGGTCGGTCGCGGCTCTAAGTTCATCCAGGTCCACCCCGCGGCCGTAACCCTGGTAGGCGAGCGTCGAGGCGTAGTACCGGTCGGCCACGACGTTGCGCCCGCTTTCAAGTGCCGGCTCGATGACTGAATGCACGTGGTGGGAGCGATCGGCGAGCAGTAACAGCGCTTCGGTGGACGGCGTCATGGGCGTGGCCGCATCAAGGATCCAGTGACGCAGGTCAGCCCCTACCGGGGTATCGCCCGGCTCAAACACGAAGAGCGCGTCGCGCGCTCGCGCCACTCGTCGCGCGTGCGTGCTTTTGCCACAACCGTCAATTCCTTCAAAGACAACGAACAGCCCCCGGCTCAAAACGCGTCGTCCTCGTGTTGGGCCGTGGCGATCAATGCCGAATTGATCTTGGCGCCCTGGCTCACCGCCGCCCGTTTGGTCGCCCCGGCCGTTTTTTTGGTCGCCTTCTTAGCGGGTGACTTTTTTGCTGCTTTCTTAACGGCCTTGCGCGGGCGCGTCGACGGCTCGGCGTTGCGCCGTTCGGCGAGCAGCTCGCACGCCCGGTCCAGCGAAATTGTTTCGGGCGTATCGCCCAGTCGCAGCGTGGCGTTCACTTCGCCGTCGGTGACAAAGAGCCCGAAGCGACCGTTGCGAACGACCACCTGCTTCTTGGTGACTGGATCTTCGCCCAGCTCCTTCAGTGGTCCCGCCGCCGCGCGGCGGCCACGCTGTTTGGGTTGGGCGAGCAACGCCAACGCGTGCTCTAGGTCAACGGTGAAAATCTGATCCTCGTCGTCGAGCGATCGGGTCTCCTTGCCCCACGTGAGGTACGGACCGTACCGGCCGTTCTGGGCCAAGATCGGTTCGCCGTCATCAGGATGGGGACCGAGCGAGCGCGGCAGGGACAGTAGTTTGACCGCGTCCTCGAGCGTCAGGGTCTCGGGCGACATGGTCGAAAAGAGCGACGCCGTCTTGGGCTTGTCTTTGGGATTGCTCAACACGCCCACTTGCACGTACGGTCCGTACCGACCGGCCTTCAGGAAAATGGGCAAGCCCGTTTCCTCGTCAATACCCAACTCGCGGTCGTTGCTCGGTGCGGCGAGTAGTTGAAGCGCGACGTCGACGCTCAGTGAGTCGGGCTCGGTCGCTTCGGGGATCGAGGCCCGGTCGTCGCCGTGCACGAGATAGGGACCGTAGCGCCCGGAACGCACCGACACCTCAACACCGTCGGGTGCCGTGCCGAGCAACAACGAGTTGATCGCGGCAAAGTCAAACTCGTGCTGTTCGTGGGTCACGAATTCAAGTCCACGTTTGGCTAGTTCGGTCTGCGCGCTGGGATCGCCAAAATAGAATCGATGCAACCACGGCTCGAGGTCCTGGGTGCCCTGGGCAATCTCGTCGAGCTGGTCTTCCATGGCGGCGGTGAACTGATAGTCCACCAAGTCCGCGAAGTATGTCTGCAGCAAGTTGACAACAGCAAAGGCGCGAAAGGCGGGCACGAGTGACTTGCCCTTCTTCCACACGTAGCCGCGTCGGTCGATCGTCTTCATCACCGACGCGTAGGTCGACGGGCGCCCAATGCCGAGGTCTTCGAGCTTCTTGATGAGCGTGGCTTCGGAGTAGCGATCGGGTGGCTGGGTGTCATGTCCCTTGGCTTCGGCACTCTCGACCGGCACTACCTCGCCCTCGTTAAGCGCGGGCAGAATTCGCTCCTGGTCAGCCAGTTCGGCTTCGGGGTCGTC
>PMAL01000058.1 GCA_003152555.1 Acidimicrobiaceae bacterium
GCGGCGCAGCCAGCGTCGCACACAATCACAAGGGTGTTGTTCATGGGTCTGCTAAATGGCAAGACCGCTGTCGTTACCGGCGCGGCGCGCGGCATTGGCGCCGCGACCGTCGACGCGTTGGTCAACGATGGCTACCGAGTTGTCGCCGTGGACCGCTGTCGTGATATCCCCGAAGTTCCCTACGCGTTGGCGACGCCGGGAGACCTGGACGCGGTGGTAGCGCGCCACGGTGGCGCGGTACTGGGACTCGTTGGCGATGTACGCAGCGCGACCGACATGCAATTGGCCGTCGAAACTGCGGTCCGTCATTTTGGTCGCCTTGATGCGGTGGTCGCATGCGCCGGGGTCATGGCCGCCGGGGGACCGCTGTGGGAAATTTCCGACGCCGCGTGGGATGCGGTCTGGTCGGTGAACGTCTTAGGAACGCGGCGCCTCATTGAAGCGGCAGCGCCAACGTTGATTGCCAATGGCACCGGAGCGAACGCAAGAATTGTGGCCGTTGCCTCCGCCGCGGGGACGATGGGCCTGCGCCATTTAGCCGCCTATAGCGCGGCGAAGCACGCAGTGGTTGGTCTCATTCGCGGTGTCGCGATGGACCTCGCCGAGTACGCAGTGACCGCCAACGTCGTGAGTCCGGGCTCGACTCGCACGGCGATCCTCGAAGCGTCGGCCCAGGTGTACGGATTGGAGAATGGCGAGGCCTTCGGTGCGCAGCAACCCATCGGGCGACTCATCGAACCAATGGAAATCGCCCAGTCAATCACGTGGCTGTGCTCGCCGGCGTCGTCGGCGATTACTGGCGCCGATCTTGCCGTTGACGGCGGGATGACCGTCTAAAGTCCAAAGTTGCTTGACGCGACACGTCAGCGCAGCGCTGACGGGCCATCAATTTCCATGCGTCGGCTGCGTAGACTCGTTGAGAAAAGAGTTCTGACTATGACATTGACGACTGATCGCGCCCTGGATGCGCTGGCTCCGGCTTCGTGTGCGAGCGCTCGTCAATTGATCCACGACGCTGAGGGGCTGCGCACCCGTGGAGAGCGGGCCAATCGCAAGAGGTTCGCGCGGCTCCTGCGCGATCGCCAAGCGATTGAGGTGACGATGACGCTCACCGATGAAGTGATGCGCGTATCATCGCGACGCAGCGCTGCGGGCATCCTCAGAGCAGCCGCTCGTCGCTCTTCCGTCGCCGGTTTTGGTCTCCTTAATGCCGTCGGACTACGACTCATTTCACTCGTGTCGCGCGTCACGCCGGTTATTGCCGTAAACGTCGTGCATACTCGGGTGCGTGGTCTGTCCAAGGATCTCATTTTGGCCAGTGAAGTCGCTCCGCTGCAGCGTCATCTCGAAGCCCGCGAACGAGAAGGCATTCACCTAAATATCAACGTGCTCGGTGAAGCGGTGCTCGGTGAACGAGAAGCCAATGAGCGATTTGACCGGGTGCTCGAAATGATGGGGCGCGAACACGTGGACTACGTCTCGGTCAAGCTCTCTTCAGTGGTGAGTCAGCTCACTTTGATTGACCATGAAGGATCTTTGTCGCGCGTGAGCGAGAAGCTCCGACTTCTCTATCGCGCGTCAATTGAAAATGGTGTATTTGTCAATCTCGACATGGAAGAGTTTCGCGACCTTCGCCTCACGGTTGACGCATTTCGCTCGGTGCTCTGCGAACCGGTGTTCGAGACGCTGAACGCGGGCATCGTGCTCCAGGCGTACTTGCCTGACTCACACGAGGCGCTCGAAGAGTTACTTGTCTGGGCCACGAGTCGATTTGAACGCAGCGGTGGTCGGATCAAGATCCGACTCGTCAAAGGTGCCAATCTGGCCATGGAACACGCCGAAGCACAACTGCACGACTGGACACCGGCGCCCTACGGATCGAAGGCCGAGGTTGACGCGAGCTACCTGCGCCTGGTCGATCTCTCATTGCGTGCGCAACACGGGCAGGCGCTTCGCGTGGGCATTGCTAGCCACAACCTCTTTGACGTGTCGTGGGCGCTCGACGTGGCGCGTGAACGCGGCGTATTGGAACAACTTGACATCGAGATGCTCGAAGGAATGGCGAGCGCCGAGGCGCTGGCGATCGCCAAGAGTGGTCGCCACGTAGTGCTCTACGCACCCGTGACGCGCCACGACGATTTCGCCGCGGCCGTCGCGTACCTGGTACGCCGACTCGACGAAAATACGTCCGACGAGAACTATCTCAAGGCCGCTTTTTACATTGCGCAGGATTCGAACGTCTTCGAACACCAACAGGAGCGATTCCTCAACTCGGTGCGAGAGCGCCACGTCGTGGACACTTCATCACGCCGACACGCGGTCAGTCGAGAGCGAACGGACGAGGCATTCGAGAACAGTCCCGACGGTGATCCCACGAGCCCGTCCTACCTGCACGCTGTGACGGCAGCGCTCGCTCGAGAGGGCACGCGAGAGGTTCGTCAGATTCCCTTGGTGATCAGCGGTTCTGAGGTCACGGGCTATGAACATGAAGAAGGCCATGACCCGAGCAATAACGCTGCCGTGCGCTATCGCTACGGCGTTGCTTCCATCGAGCAGGTCGATCAAACGATTCATGCTGCTCGAGCGGCGTCGAATCGATGGTCGGAAGTGGGAATCACCGGGCGCCGCCTGATCCTCAACGAGGCGGCGAATGTCATGCAACGCCGACGCGCTGACGCCATTGCGGTGATGGCGTATGACGCTGGCAAGACCGTCAGTGAGGCCGATGCGGAAGTGAGCGAAGCGATTGATTTTGCACGCTACTACCCATCGCAGGTTCGTGATGACGGCGCCGAAATGCCGCTGGGAGTGGTGCTCGTCGTGCCGCCGTGGAATTTCCCGTACGCGATTCCCTGTGGCGGCGTGTGTGCAGCTCTCGCGGCCGGTAACTGCGTCATCCTGAAACCGGCGCCCGAAACGGTCGCGACCGCCTGGGAGTTGGCGCAAAATTTGTGGGCGGGGGGAGTGCCTCAAGATGTGTTGCAATTCCTACCAACGCGTGACGACGATACCGGCAGATACTTGGTCACTCATGACGGCGTTGACGCAGTCATCCTCACCGGTGCGTTCGAGACGGCGAAGCTCTTTACTTCGTGGAAGCCGGATATCAATCTGCTGGCCGAGACCAGTGGCAAGAACGCGATACTGATTTCTTCGTACGCCGATATTGACCTCGCGGTGAAGGACCTCGTGCAATCGGCCTTTGGTCACGCGGGACAAAAGTGCAGCGCGGCGAGCCTGGCCGTAGTTGAAGCCTCCATTCTCGAGGATCCCGCTTTTATTCGACAACTGAGCGACGCGGTGGAGAGCCTTCACGTTGGCCCTGGTTATGCACTCGGGACGAGCGTCGGCCCGATAATTCGCGGCGCCGAGCTNNAGACATGGTTGATAGAACCAAAGCCCCTCGATGAAGCCAAACTCCAGTGGCGACCGGGAGTGAAACTCGGTGTGCAACCAGGTTCGTGGAGCCACATGAATGAATGGTTTGGTCCGGTACTCGCCGTCATGGCGGCGCCCGATTTTGCGACCGCATTGTCATGGCAGAACCAGGTCCCTTATGGCCTCACCGCGGGGCTCCACTCGCTCGACGAGCAGGAGTGCCAATTTTGGATTGATCATGTGGAAGCCGGCAACGTCTATCTCAATCGCGGTATCACCGGCGCGGTTGTACGCCGCCAGCCTTTTGGTGGTTGGAAGCGCAGCAGCGTCGGTCCTACCGCGAAAGCCGGTGGTCCCAACTACGTCAACTGTCTGCGGCGCTGGCCGCGACTGATTGATGTCGACATGGCGAAGGACGAGTTGACAACGTGGTGGCGGAACTTTGGATCAAAGGCTCGCGACGAATCCGGACTCCTGGTCGAAGTCAATGAGCATCGATACCGTCACAACTTGGCTCCGATCGTGGCCCGAATCGACGAATCCTTTGGTGTCGATGCGTTTAGGTACGTCGGAGGTATCGCCGCGCTGACGGGTGCGAAGATCTCGTTCAGCGCGAGAAGTGGCATAAAGGGAATCGACAATATCACCGAAGAGGACGTGGACCAGCTCGTCGAACGAAGTGGGACTATTGGCAAAGTTCGTTGGCTCAGCGAGGAAGTTGCGCCCGTCAGCGCGCTGTTAGAGCGTGGCGTCACTACTGACCGGCGACCGTTGACTCAGGCGGGGGACGTGGAGGGCCCACGATGGTTGAGTGAGCAGAGCGTCGCAATGACTCGCCATCGATACGGCAACGTCAACGCCGGCCCCAAGCCAATTTGCCGTGGTCTGGGTGACGACGAGTGAGCCGGCAAGCTTCTTAATTTGAGGCTTGATGTTCTCAGACAACGCTGCTTCACATGAGATAAGGTCGTAATCGCCTCGCGGCAGCGAAGTCGGTGAGATTCCGACGCTGTCCCGCAACTGTAAGTGGCCTTCGTGAGAAGCCCATATAGCCAGGTCGCCTTCCGCGAGGAGATTTGAAAGACAGCTCTCGAGGTAAGGAGCGGTCGTTCGGATATCCATCCGTCGTCCAAACCACTTCGACGGAAAGGAGATATCCATGTTCAAGACCCTCCGTTTCGTCCTTGCACTCATGTTGGGTGCACTGGCGTTACCCCTATTCAGCGATTCGTTCGCGGGGGCCTCGTCGGCACCGAGCCCCCAGTGCGTTGTGTCGCTCTCACCCACGGCCACCGAGACGCTCTTCGCCATCGGCGCGGGGTCACAGGTCCAAGCGGTTGACACTGATTCGGACTATCCAACAACGGGACTGCCCACGAAGCGAATCAATGCCCTCAACCCCAGTGTTGAAGCGATCCTGGGCATTTGCAAGTCAACGTCGTCGCACCCATCAACGAAGCCTGACTTGGTCGTGATCTCCTATGACGCCAACTCGATTCAGCAAAAACTGACCGGCCTCGGCGTCAAGGTGGTGTTCCAGGACGCCGCGACATCGGTTGGCAATGCGCTCGGCCAAATTCGCCAATTGGGACGGTTGACCGGTCACGTTGCTAAGGCGAACGCGCTGGCGAGTTCACTCCGCGCCACCATCACGGCAGACATGAAGTCAATACCGCCGCATCCCACTAAGAAGATCACTGTCTATTACGAGGTCGCCACTCATCCGTACTACTCGCTCACGAGCCAGACCTTCGTGGGCTCACTCATGAAGTCGTTGGGACTGATCAACATTGCTGACGCCGACTCAACGACCGCTGACGCTGGTTATCCCCAACTGAGCGCGGAGTACATCATCAGCGCGAATCCGAAGCTGATCTTCCTGGACGACTCGCAGACACCGGCAAATGTTGCTAAGCGACCGGGCTTTAGCAAAGTGAGCGCGGTCGAGAACAACAACGTGATCGCCCTCAACGAGGACATTGCCTCGCGTTGGGGCCCACGTCTAGGTCTCTTGATGAATCAGTTGACCGCTGTTGTCGAGTCCACGCTTAATGAGCCAAAACTCTGGAAGAAGTAGTGCTCAACGCCAACCCACCGACCGGGCGCCGCATGGCGCTGGTGACGATACTGACGCTTCTTGGTCTGTGCGTTGCCGTGGTCTGTGGGTTGGCCATCGGGCCCATTCCGATTGGCACGATGCGTATTATCGGCTCCATATTCAGCCGCATCGGCATTGGCCACAGCACGCTGAACTCGACGCAGTTCAGCATCGTCTGGCAGTTGCGCGCCCCTCGTCTCGTGCTGGGGCTGCTCGCGGGCGCGATGCTGTCGGTGGCGGGCGGTACCTATCAGGGCGTCTTTCGCAACCCTTTGGCCGATCCCTATCTGCTGGGCGTCGCCGCCGGCGCCGGACTGGGCGCGACGTTCGCGATCATGGACATCGGTGGCGGCACCTACACCCCCACCTGGACTCCGTTATTGGCCTTTGCCGGCGCGATGGTGGCCGTCTCAATCACCTGGATCATCGGCGGCCGCGGATTGCGTTCGAGCGCCTCGACGTTGATCCTGGCGGGTGTAGCCGTCGCCGCGTTGCTCACAAGCCTGCAGACGTATCTACAACAGCAGGCGTCGGCCCAGTCGCTCGCCCGGGTGTACATCTGGCTGCTCGGTAGTTTGGCGAGTGCGAGCTGGAGTTCCGTCGACCTGGTACTGCCCTACGTGCTCGTGTGCGTCATGATTTGCGTCGCCGCCGGTCGGGCGCTCGACGTCATGAGCGTTGGCGAAGATGAATCGCGTTCCTTGGGCGTGCCCGTGCGCCGGGTGCGCTTCATCGTGATCGCCGCCTCGTCACTGGGCACTGCGGCCATTGTGTCGGCGGTCGGGCTGATTGGATTTGTTGGCATCATCGTGCCCCACATCGTCCGGCTCTTGGTGGGCACTTCCTACCGTCGCATCCTGCCGCTCTCGGTGGCTTTTGGTGCCGCCTTCCTCGTCTTCGCCGACACCATTGCGCGCACGGTGATTGCGCCGTCCGAGTTGCCACTCGGCGTGGTCACGGCTCTCGTCGGTGCCCCGGTGTTTGTGTTGATCCTGAGCTTCCGCAGGCAGCTCGTGCGATGAGCATTGTCAATATTGACTCCCTGACGGTCAAGGCCGGCAACAAGATTCTGGTGTCTGACGTTTCGCTCGACATTGAACCGGGTACCTGGTGCACCATCATCGGGCCGAACGGCGCGGGCAAGACGTCTCTCGTTGAGACGCTCGCGGGGCTGCGACGTGCCGCGAGCGGTTCCGTGTCAATTTCGGGTACTCAGCTCAGCACGATGAACGAACGCGAGCGTGCGCTCGTCGTCTCCTTGGTGCCCCAGCACCCCGAAATTCCGGCCGGCATGACCGTGAGGGAGTACGTCTCCCTTGGCCGATCGCCCTACCACGGTCTGCTGCACGCACCAAGTGACAACGATCGACGGATTGTCGACTCGGTGTTCGAGCGTCTGTCACTACAAGAGTTTTCCGAGCGTGACGTTGTGACGCTCTCGGGCGGTGAGCGTCAACGCATGGTCTTGGGTCGCGCGCTCGCCCAATCGACCTCGGTGATTGTGCTCGACGAGCCCATTACCGGACTCGACCTGCGCCACCAGATGGGCCTGCTGGAACTGCTTAAGGCCCAGGTCGAACAGTGCGGTCTCACCGTGGTGGCGACCATGCACGACCTCACGCTGGCTGGACAATTCGCCGACCGCCTGGTCCTGCTCGACAAGGGAAAGGTCGTCCTTGACGGACCCGCTGGTCAAGTAGTGCGCAGTCACGAACTCGCCCAGTGCTACGGGATGAACTTGCGGGTCATTGACGTTGACGGCGCCGACGTAGTGGTGCCGGTTCGTTCGTAATCGATGAAGTCGTTAGGTTGCGTCCGACCGAATGATCGCTCGTATGAGCGCTCTTTCACGTTGACGTAACAACCCGGTCATTTCAATCTTCTAGACTGATATAAAAACGGGGGAATATTTGTGCGGCGCACGCGAATTGTTGCGACTATTGGTCCGGCTTCTGACGACGATCGGGTCATAAAGGAACTCATTGGCGCCGGCGTCGATGTCTTCCGTCTGTCCTTTGCGCACGGCGACATTCCTTCCGGCATCGAACGATTGCGCCGCATCCGCGCCCTTGCGCCCGATCTCGCGCTCATGGTCGATATTCCCGGTCCCAAGATCCGTGCGGGATCTTTCGGCACGACACCGGTTGAGCTGCAGTTGGCCTCAGAAATCGAATTGGTGGGCGGCTTTGATGAGCAGTCCACCGCAGCACGGATTTCTGTAGAGCGCCTAGGCGTGTTGCCGATGCTGAGAATTGGCGACAAGATCCATATTGGCGATGGCGGCGTCTCGCTCGACGTCATTTCCACGGGCAAGAACGTGCGGGCGATCGTCAGCTCGGGCGGCACAGTACAGGGCAAGCCCGGGCTCTCGTTGCCATCGTCGATCCTCGACGGGCGCCTTCCCACTGACGAGGACCGCGAGCGTCTCGAGGCCCTGCGCGGTGAATCCTTCGACATTCTTGCCATCTCGTTCGTCCGCTCGGCCTTTGACATTGTCTCGGTGAGGACCGTGCTCTCTCGCAGCGACGTCATGATGATGGCCAAGATAGAAACGAGTGAAGGCATTGAAAACCTCGGTGAAATCATCGAGGTGTCTGATGCGATCATGGTGGCCCGCGGTGACCTGGGCGTCCGAATGCCAATTGAAGAAGTGCCGCACCTGCAAAAAGAGATTGTGTTGCAGGGCATTCGCTACGCCCGCCCCGTCGTGGTGGCGACTCAGATGCTCGAATCAATGACGCACGCCCAAGTGCCCACACGTGCCGAGGTGACCGACGTTGCCAACGCCGTACTCGACGGCGCGAGCGCCGTGATGCTGAGTGGCGAAACGGCAATTGGCGATGATCCGGTTGGGGTCGTGGTCACTATGGACCGCATCATTCGACGAGCGGAGAAGTCATTCGACTACGTGACGTGGGGCGCGACGCTCGGGATTCAACACATCACCGACACGGCGTCGCACGCGATTCGCATCACGGGCGCGATTACGGGCGCGGCGTGGCGCGCGGCGATGGAAGAAGACGCCGTGGCGATCGTGGCGTGCACTCGCTCGGGCATGACCGCACGGGCTATCTCGCGTTTTCGTCCACCGATGCCGATCGTGGCCATTACTCCGAGTGAAGCCACGGCCCGTCAGATGCGCTGCTCCTGGGGCGTGCAAGAGATATATCTCTCACCGGCGACCGACATCGGTGATCTCTGTGATTTCGCAGTGACGCAGATCAAGCTATCTGGACTGGCCAAGTCTGGCGACACCGTCGTCGTCATGGCCGGCTCTGCGTCTGGTGGTGCCGCCATCACCGACACGGTGCGCATGATCATTGTTCCGTGATCGCTACGCCACGGCGTGAGTACTTCGGCCAGCGGAGTTCATAAAGCGTTGGCTCCAGTAGTGTTGCGAAAATGCCCCTCGTAGCTGGCATTGATTCTTCTACGCAGTCGACGAAGGTCGAGTTGCGCGACGTGGCGACGGGCGTTGTCATCGGAACGGGACGTTCGCCTCATACCGCGACGACCCCTCCGCTCAGTGAGCAAGATCCTTCGGTGTGGTGGGCGGCACTCGTACTGGCATTGGGTCAGGCCGTGGCGTCAGCCGATCACGCGAATCCCGCTCGAGAGATCGTAGCGTTGGCGGTCGCCGGTCAACAGCACGGCCTCGTGGTGTTGGACCGTGACGGTGAGGTCATACGACCGGCCAAATTGTGGAACGATACGCAGTCGTCGCCTGATGCTGACCACTTACTCGAGAAACTCTCCGCGACGGGGTGGGCGGAGGCGTGCGGCAGCATCCCCGTTGCGGCCTTCACCATTACGAAGCTGGCGTGGCTACGACGGTGCGAACCCGATTCATTCGCCAAATTGGCGCACGTGCTCTTGCCGCACGATTGGCTCAACTTCAAGCTCACTGGCAATTTCGTTACCGACCGCGGTGACGCGTCGGGAACGGGCTACTGGTCTGCGGCTGAGCATGAATACCGACTGGACCTGCTCTCATTGGTGGACGACCAACGAGAGTGGAGCGGCGTCCTTCCCGAAGTGCGTGGACCCCGGGAGATGGCTGGCGTCCTTTCTCATGACGCCGCCACTGAGTTAGGGCTCGAAGCCGGTACGCCGGTGGCTATTGGCACGGGCGACAACATGGCCGGTGCGTTGGGCCTTGGTCTTAACGCCGGCGACGTCGCCATCTCGATTGGCACATCGGGGACCGTCTTTACTACGAGCATGCGTGCGACCCACGATCCCTCGGGGGCGGTCGCTGGTTTCGCCGATGCGACCGGAAACTTCCTGCCATTGGTGTGCACGCTCAACGCGTCTATGGTGACCGATTCGATTCGAGGTCTGCTCTCGCTAGATCACGCGGAGTTCGACGAGCTCGCTCTTTCGGCGCCCAGTGGGTCGGGTGGGCTCTCGCTCGTTCCTTATTTTGCCGGTGAACGCACTCCCAATCGACCTAACGCCTCGGGCTCACTGCACGGCATCCGCACCGATGTGAACCGAGAAAACCTCGCCCGCTCGGCGTTCGAAGGAGTGGTCTGCGGATTACTCGATGGCTTGGACGCGCTCGCGGCGGCCGGTGTCGCGACGGATTCGGGACGACTGGTGTTGATTGGCGGCGGGGCGCAGTCAACTGCCTATCGCCAGGTGTTAGCGACGCTCGCCGAACGCGACGTCACCGTGCCCGACGACAGTGAAATTGTGTCGGCGGGCGCCGGCGTGCAGGCAGCCGCACTCGCGACGAGATCTGACGTTGGCGAAATTGCGCGATCGTGGGAACTCGGACTCGGCGCACACGTTGAACCAGAGACGTGTGATGTCGCCGCGCATGAAGTTCGCACACGTTACGCGAAGGCGCGCGCGTGACGTGCATTCATCTTCGTCCCAGTGACGAAGGTTTCTACGCCACGTCCCAGGTGAGTCACCTTGCGTTTCAACGAGACCCATCTATCGGTTTTGGTTCAAGACGTAACCAATGCCGATAGCGAGGCATATGAAGGCCGCCAGGAAGATCAAGACCGACATTGGTCAACCATTCGCCTGTGCCCAACTACTTCTCCCATGACCGCAAACTACTCGCGCGGGCAGTGATCGAACGTGCGCCGATGGTTTCGGGGGCCAATGATTTCTCCGCTGAACTACGAAGACGCCGTGTTCAACCGCTAACGGTTCTATCGTTTAATTTCTGATTTTGAGGAGTACCACAACGTGCGGAAGTTACCCCAATCTGAATAGCGTTCCAACATTAACGAGAGGCGGTCGTTCTGCTCAGTGTTCTCGTCGGTGCAATCTCCTTGGCTCGAGCGTTCGACGAACCTGAATTTTCTCAACGGATTCTGACGAGCGCGATTCTGGCGTTGAAGGCTTCAAATAAATTTTGGTGCCCCCGGCAGGAATCGAACCTGCGCACATGGCTTCGGAGGCCAATGCTCTATCCGCTGAGCTACGAGGGCAGTTCAGNNCGATGGATTCACGAGCACGGTGCGAGGATTGCCGGACTCTTCGATGACTCCCGCGTCGAGGAAGTAGACAGTATTGGCTACTTCACGCGCGAAGTTCATCTCGTGGGTTACAACAATCATCGTCATGCCGCTGCGCGCCAAATCCTTCATGACTTCGAGTACTTCACCCACGAGTTCGGGGTCCAGTGCTGAAGTGGGCTCGTCGAAAAGCATGAGTTTGGGGTCCATTGCTAACGCCCGGGCAATCGCCACGCGTTGCTGTTGCCCGCCGGAGAGTTGACTGGGGTAGTTCGTCTCCTTGTTCTCAAGCCCGACGCGAGCGAGCAGTTCACGGGCTTTGACTTTTGCGGTTTTCTCGTTGACGTCCTTGACTTTCATTTGGCCAATGGTGATGTTCTCGATCACGTCGAGATTTTGAAAGAGATTGAACCGCTGGAAGACCATCCCGATCTGGGCGCGCTGGGCGCAGATTTGCTTGTCATTGAGTTCGTGTAGTTTGTGGCCCCGCATTTCGTATCCCACCAGGTCACCATCGAC
The DNA here is from genome assembly GCA_003152555.1 of Acidimicrobiaceae bacterium. Lineage (GTDB taxonomy): Bacteria > Actinomycetota > Acidimicrobiia > Acidimicrobiales > RAAP-2 > RAAP-2. The sequence goes on from PMAL01000058.1 coordinate 11,470, forward strand.
CCGCAGTTCGCCGGCGTCGTGTTTCTCGAGATGGTTAATGCAGCGCAGCAACGTGCTCTTGCCCGAACCCGAAGGGCCGATGAGGCAGGTAACCTCTCCGCGCTCGACGCTTAAGTCAACGCCCTTCAACACCTCAATGCCCGCGTAGGACTTGACAACGCCGCGCGCTTCGACCATGGGCTCGCTCACGACGTCACCTCAATGTTCGTGCCGCGCCTGGTTCGGAATTTCGCTAACACGCCTTGCAGATCACGTCGAATCCGCTGTATTGGCGTTGGCGGAGGTGAACGGAGTGCACCTTTCGCGAAGTGGCGCTCTAAGTAGAACTGACCAATGGACAGCACGGTCGTGACGATGAGGTACCAGATACTGGCCACGATCAAGAGAGGAATCACCTGGTACGTGACTGAATAGATATTTGTCACTGCTCCCAGCAGTTCAATGACGCCGGTGGTGCTAACCAAGGAGGTCGTTTTTAACATCGAAATGACTTCGTTGCCAGTGGTCGGCAGGATCACCCGCATGGCCTGGGGCAGCACTATATGGCGCAGTGTCTGGCCCCGGCCCATACCGAGCGACGTGGCCGCCTCGGTTTGACCTTCGTCGACGGCAATGAGTCCGGACCGCGTGATTTCAGAGAAATACGCTGCTTCGTTGAGGCCCAGCGCGACAATCCCGGAGAAGAGCGGGGTGAAGACCGCGTTGTCGTTGATGTGCAAGAACGTTACGTGGAAGAAGGGCACTCCCAGTGTTATGGCGGGAAAGAGAACGGCGATATTGAACCAGAAAATCAATTGCACGAGTACGGGGGTGCCGCGGAAGAACCAGGTGTACACCCACGCGGTTCCTGACATCAGGCGGCTGTGTGAAAGCCGCATAATCGCGATGATGACTCCAAGCACAATGCCGATAAGCATGGCGAACGCCGTGAGTTCCAAGGTGAGAAACAATCCGTGGAGCACTTCAGACGACGTGAAGTAGTGAAAAACTACGTTCCAACTGAAGCGCCAATTGATGGTGGGATGACAACTTCGAACGCCGTTGGTGGTGCGGCAGGTTCTCTGGCCGTTGGGAACTTTGGAAAAGAGCGTGTGCGCCAGCATTGCGATGAGTATCAGCGCAACGACGCTACCGACCCACCGGCCATAGTGACGAACGGGGACGACCTTTACTGGAGCGCCCCCGTTCGTTGCCATGTGCGTTGGTTAACTACTGGTTCTTAGGAGAGGGCTCCGTTTAGAACAACCTTGCTCGCTGGTATCGCTCCGGCGCTGACGCCCCAGTGGCTGAGTATCGCGGCGTACGTGCCGTTCGCGATCAAGGTCTTCATGGCTGCCTGAATAGCCAAGGCGAGACCCTTTCCGGCTGGCGTCTTGGGTGTCGCGATACCGTAGGGCGCGACTTCAATTGCACTGCCTACTGACTTGAAGGCGCCGTGCGATTGCGCCACGACGTAGTCAGCAACTTGGCTGTCGAGGAAACCGACCGTCGAGTGGCCTGACGAGACCGCGAGATTGGCTTCGGTCTGGGTGGGGAAGGCCGACACGGTCAACTTTTTGCTCGCGGGGCACTTCTTGGCGGTTGCCACGGCGTCGCTCTGCTCGCTGGTGCCGGT
>PMAL01000172.1 GCA_003152555.1 Acidimicrobiaceae bacterium
GCGCGATCGGGCGATGTGATGACGCGCTTCTTAAGTGAATTAATGGCGTACTCGTGGACACGCGAGGTGGTCTCCGCGCTGGTGAGCAACGACGAGATCACTTCGACCAAACGCAGCACCGGCACGGGGTTAAAGAAGTGCATGCCGATTACCTGGGCCGGTCGAGTCGTCGCTACCGCGAGCTTGATGATGGGGATCGACGAGGTATTGGTGGCGAGAATGGCGTCGCGATCGGTTACGACCGCGTCGAGTGTCTTGAAGACGGCAATCTTGGTGCCTTCGTCCTCTGCAACGGCTTCGATCACTAATTGTCGGTCGGCGAGCCGCTCGAAATCCTCGGTGAAGGTGAGGTTGCCGCGCGCGGTGTTGGCCTCATCCTCGGGCACCTTACCGCCGCTGACGGCTCGTGTGAGCGACTTCTCGATGCGTGTTTCGCCCGCGGCGAGTGACTCGGCGTCACGCTCGACCACAACCACGTCGGCGCCCGCTCTCGCCGCTATCTCCGCAATTCCCGAACCCATGAGGCCGCATCCCACTACACCAATACGATCCATTAGGACCTCCNNGTCCTCGTAGAGACCAACGTGTTGGTCGAGTCGCCCATACGACCAGCGCTTTTGCTGGCTACGATGGGTCCCAACCAGACATCACTTCGCAGAAGGAATAGGCCGGAACATGGATACAGTCAACGCCATTATTGAGATCCCACGGGGCAGCCAAAACAAGTACGAGTACGACCACGAGAACCACACGATCATGCTCGACCGCCACTTGATCGTGTCGATGGGCTATCCGGCGGAGTACGGTTTCGTGCCGGACACGTTGGGCGGCGACGGTGACCCCCTCGACATCCTGGTGCTCACGGAATTCCCCACGTTCCCCGGCTGTCTGATCAAGACGAAGATCCTTGGGATGTGCCACATGACCGACGAAAACGGCGAGGACGCCAAGCTCATTGGGGTGCCGGACTACGACCCGAAATGGAAATCGGCGACTGACATCGGCGACATCCCCAAGGACGTGCTGGACCGTATTGGCCACTTCTTTACCGTCTACAAGGACCTCGACGTCGGCAAGTGGATGAAGGTCGAGAACTGGGTGGGTCGAGATGAAGCGCTGGCCGAACTCGCGGCCTCGCGGGCGCGCTTCCAGGGTTAGCGGGTCAGTTCAATTTTGTCATGAGTGATATTGGCGTAACGCTGACACAAGAGACGGTGGGTATCAACGCCCGCCACGTGTTGGTGCTGACGCAGTCGCTGACCGGTTTCGCAATCCAATTGCTGGGCGGCATTTTTGGAGCGCTCTCGTTACCCGATTGGAACTTCAATTATTTACTTCAGAGAGACGCTGTTCGAAATTAGTTTCGGACTGTGCTTCATCCGGTGGACCTACGAGATTCAGTCCCGCCAATAAAAGACCTTCGAGGGTTAGTCGATCCAATATTTTCGGAAGCCCGGCTTGTCAGGATCGACGACGATGACCGCTTCTAATTGACCGCCGCAGTTTTCTATGACGGTGGCGGAGCCAACATTGTCATCGTCACAAAACATGAGGACTTGTGTGAGACCGTCGGCTCGTGCAATGACGAGGGACTGGCGCAGGATTTCACTGGCGTAACCCAGTCGTCGAAATGGTGGAAGGACGCCGTAGCCAATATGACCACCCCGATGCTCGAGGAACTCATTCAACTCGAAGCGGATGGAGGTGCGCCCTACTAGCTGGCCGTCAACCTCGGCCGCCAGCTGCACCGACCGGACCAGATCCGGTCCCAGGTTTTCGCCCCGGCGTCGAGCTTCTTCGCCACGTAGAAAGTCCGCCCATGAGGTATCGGGGTCCCAATACAGCAGGAACATGAAATCATCGTGCTTCATGATCTCGTTGCCGGCTCGGGCCGCGGTCTCGTCGTCCACGCAGTAGGGTCGCAGCCGAAGTTCCATCGCGTCAGGCTACTCGCGGCGCTGACGAACTCGTCGTGTCTTAACGAACGAGTGCTTGGACATCCGTTCGTATCATTGAGGTGGCGATCACTTCGAGGGCCATCAACCAGTCGTCGCAATTGATAGACAGTGCGTGCTCGCCCTCCAAGGAGATTTGTCCGAAGAACAGGGCGTACCAAATACGCGCGAAGGCCACGCCGGTCATCCCTGGGGCCAAGAGGTTCTTCTCGATGAGCGGCTGCACGTGTCGCATGATCAAGTCACTGGCTTCTCGTTTGGCGTCGGCGATGCCCAGAGACGCGATCTCATTGTGGCCGGCGAACGACATGCTTTCTATACGCAAGATCCGTGCCTCGGTGCGAAAGGGCAACTGAGCGTCCGAAATCATGACCTTGAGTGCCGCGCGAAGTTCGTCGGTTGTTTCCACACCCTGCAGCGGGGTGGTGAAGATTTCGGCGAGTCCCACGAGCACCTGTCGAAAGCGATAGACGACCGTAGCGGCGATGAGGTCCTCGCGGTCTTCGAAGTAGCTGTACAACAGCGCGATGGAGATGTTGGCTTCGAGCGCGACGCGCTTCACGCGGAACTGCGTCAGGCCGTTGCGCTCAATTTCTAGTGCGGCGGCCTCAAGAATCCTGTCCCTCGTCATGTCTGGACAATAGTTCTCGTGGCACGTGTTCGTTAATTCTCGAGTTCTGCGCCCCAATCACGGGTGTTCAAGATCTCGTCCACCCGGTTGAGGAACCTCGCGGCGTAGGCGCCGTCGACGGCACGGTGGTCGAACGTGAGGGCCAACAGGCCAACGGAATGAATGACGATGGTCTCGACGCCGTCCAACTCCACGACCACGGGCTTGCGACTCACGCCGTCAGTGGACAGTATCGCGACCTGTGGTTGGTTGATGATGGCGCCGGTGAGCAGTGTGCCGAACGGTCCGGGATTGGAAATGGTGAACGTTCCGTTGGCCATGTCATCGACTGTGAGCTTCTTGTCGCGAGCCCCGTCGGCCAGTTGGCGAATCGCGCGGGCCATCGAACGGAGATTGTAACCGTCAGTTTTGGCGATGACCGGAACGACAAGTCCTTCACCGTCAAGGTCCACGGCGATGCCGAGGTTTACTTGGTGGTGAATGACGAGATTGTCGCCGTCGACCGACGCGTTGAGATTAGGAAAGCCAGCCAGCGCAGCGACCGTCGCCAATGCATTGAAGGTGAGGTACGAGAGACTGAAACCCTCCATCTCTTTGAACGACTTGCCGTGGCGCCGCCTCACATCTTCGATCGCTTCGAAGTCGACTTCCTTGACCATCAACGTGTGGGCCGACGTGGCCTTGGAGTGCACCATGTGCTCTGCAGTGAGTCGGCGGATCTTCGTGAACGCAATGACTTCGTCGCCGTCAAGCTTCGATGTCGAGGTCTTGGTGCCGCTCACGGCGTTTTCCACGTCGCTACGAGTGATACGACCGTTGGGTCCGGTGCCTACGACCCGGGACGCGTCGAGACCGTGCTCACTGAGCAGGCGCCGCACTACCGGTGACAGTGGGGCACTCTCTGACGATGAATCTTCTCTTGCGGCTTTAATAGTCGGGGTTTCGACGGCCGGTGTTGGCGTTGGCGCCGGTGTCGTCGTTGTCGATTGCGTAGGTGACGTTGTCAGAGAATCACCAGGCTCACCAATGACCGCCAGTTTCGTGCCGACGTCCACGGTGTCGCCTTCGGGCACAAGGATTGCCGTGATGACGCCGCTCGCCGGGGCCGGTATCTCAGTATCGACCTTGTCGGTGGAGACTTCGAACAGCGCTTCGCCCTTTTCGACTTCGTCGCCGATGGACTTGAACCACTTAGTGACGGTGCCTTCGGCGACGGTCTCACCGAGCTGGGGCATCGTGACGTCAGGCATCGACGCCTCGGCATCTCGAAAAGATGAGATTTCTCGACGTCATGACGTCGAGACGAGCAGTCGTTGGGCCAACCAGTCGGCGCTGAGTGGGCGATGGCGATAGACGACGTTGGCGCAACCGTGGTTACCCTCTTCGAGCAGCACCAATGTCGTCTCACCGCTGGCCTCATTGGCTAGTCGTTCGCCGTCTTGCCAGGGGAAGAGGCGGTCCCGTTTGCCCATGATCACCATGAGTGGAGTGGTGATCTCGGAGGCGAAGCCCTCGAGCGTCATGTCCCACGCTCGTTTTTCTGCCTCTTCGGGTGACGATGAGAACGACCGCACCTCAAAGGCGTGACGTGTAAGCGGATTGAGGTCTTTCCATGTGGCGCCCAAGTTGTACGGTCCGGCCAAGGCCACCGTCCCCTTTAGTGGGAGGTCCGAACTCGCCATTCGCGCCGCGTAGAAGCCCCCGAGGCTGACGCCCCACACGCCAATGCGGTCACTGTCAACCTGGTTCATGGTGAGTAAGTGCTCGAGAACCGCTGCACCCACTCGATCCCACTCGGGACGTATGGGGAGCGTCCACTCGGCTTCGCCCTGGCCCGGGCCATCGAGCGCGAAGATCGCCAGGCCTCGGTCAAGGAATGCCCGTTCAACGTCGCGGAACTCCTCCTTGGTTGAGTCAAGCCCGGGAATAAGGATCACCGTAGGGTGGGGCCCCTCACCACGTGGCGCCCGGAAAACGCCCACCAGTTTTGAACCTTCGAAGCTGATCTCCTCGCGGCTGGCCGGGGGATCGAACATTGGCAGGGCCCTATTGAGCGCATCGACCGCACGTGCGTGTGCGGCTTTGGCCTGATCTAGGTCGTGGACGAAGAGGAACTTGCCGAAGTGGAAGTATGTTGCCGCGCGGGCGTAAAACTCACCGGCACTTCGGTTACGACCACTAGCGAGCGCCTCGTTCGCGAGGTCGAAATGTTCCTGGGCCCCATCACACCAGGCGCTACACCACTCGTCCCAACTCGTGAGTGGCTTCGTGATGCGCGCGTAATCGCTGGCGTCAACTCCGTTCGCAGTGAAGCGAGGCTCCCAGTTGGCAATCGCCGTCTCTAACAAAACATCGGCCATGGGCCCCCTCAGAACTGCATAGATGCTGATGGTAACTGAGAACCACCCGCGAAGGATAGTGCGGTACCCTTGAAAACTTTTCAAGGAAAATAAGGGTTTATAGGGTCAACTGCCTTGAATGTCCACCTCTGTATCGTTAGCGTTACGCCATCACTCACCGAGTGATCGATTCTGGCATTGAGGCTTTCGGGGGATCGCCAGAGGCGCAATAGGTAGGGGGAAATTGATGAACAACAAAGGGAAACTTTTTCGTGCGCTAGGACTGTCGTCGGTCATGGCAACGTCGATGATTTTCATTGCTGCGTCGAGTGGCGCAAGTTCGAGCGATACGCTCGCCAAGGGTGCGCCGGTAACCATCGGCATCTCGCTCTCACTCTCTGGTGACTTCTCCGCTGACGGACAGGCCTACCAGCAGGGTTATGAGCTGTGGGCCGATTCGGTGAATGCGACCGGTGGACTGCTCGGACACAAAGTGAAACTCGACATTGTTTCCGACGCGTCCAGTCCGACCCAGGTGGTGACGAACTACCAGGACCTGATTTCGGTCAAGCACGTCAACTTGACGTTCGGCCCGTTCTCGACCCTGCTGACGTTGCCTGCCGCGCAGGCAGTCAATCGGTACGGTTTCGCGATGCTCGAGGGCGCCGGCGGTGGACCATCGGTCTTCCAGGCCGGACTTAAGAACGTCTTTGACGTGACGCTGCCCGTGTCCTACGACCTGGCACCATTTTCCAAGTGGCTGACGACGTTGCCGGCGAGCACTCGTCCCACGACGATTGCCTACGTGACGTCCAACGACCCGTTCACCCAGCCAGTGGTGGACGTAGCCCAAAAGCTCATTGCGGGCCACGGCATCAAGACCGTCTACAACAAGGTCTTCCCGGCCGAAGCGACTGACTACACCGCTATCGCGGACGCAGTCGCGGCGACCAAGCCTCAAGTGGTAATGCTTGGTTCGGTTGACGTGCCTACGGTCTCGGCTTTCATGCAAGCCTTCGAACAGGCGCATTTCACTCCCAAAGTCTTTGTGGCGACGGCCGGTCCCGACCAGGGCCAGGCGTTCACGAGTGCCGTGGGCATAGGTAACGCGGACGGCATGATGGTGCCCAATTCATGGTACGGAAGTTCGCCCATTGCGTCGAGTCGCGCGATGGTGGCTGCCTACATCAAGAAGGACGGCGGCACCAAGGTGTGCGCCAATCCCTGCACCGCGGCCAGCGTCAACGCCGACATCGCCGAGGCCTACTCGGTTGGTGAGGTGATGGCCCAAGCGGTCAAGGCCACGGGTGGCTTTAACAACGCCGACATCATCAAGTACCTGCACTCCGGGATCACGTTGACGAGCGTGCAAGGCGCGGTCAAGTTCAATGCCTTGGGCGAGAACCTGGCGCAGACGGCCTACACCTTCCAGTGGCAGGGTGCGAAGTTCGTGGAAGTCAACCCCACTACCGACAAGGGAGCTGTACCGGTCCTCTTCCCCAAGCCGGCGTGGACCAGTTAATCCTTGAATAGCTCTGCCGTCATCCATGCCGTCATTGATGGCGTACTTACCGGTTCGGTGTACGCCCTCATGGCGACGGGATTGACGCTCATTTTCGGAGTCATGGAGATCATCAACGTGGCCCAGGGGATCCTGGTGATCCTCGGGGCCTACCTGAGCTACGCCCTGTCCGTACATTTTGGGATTGACCTCTTCGCCGGACTACTCATCACGATCCCCACGCTCTTCGTCGTGGGGGTCGTGGTCGAGCGNNGCGCGCTCAACATGATTTTCTCGGTGAATGACGTGCAACTCCAAGCCTGGTACGTGGACCGTTCCTTTCTGCTCTTCGGGGTCTATTTCCCGTATATATATGTGTTCGGTTTTCTCTTGGCGGCCGGTTTGCTCGGCGCGCTCTACGTCATGCTGTACCGAACGCGTTTTGGCGCGAGCATCCGCGCGTCGCTGGCCGACCAGACGGCCGCCGCGCTGGTGGGAATTGACGTGAAGCGCGTCGCGACGCTGTGCTTCGGCATTGGCGTCGCGGTCACCGCGGCCGGGGGCATGGTTTACGGTGCGACCAATACGTTCAACGCGAGCACCAGCTACGACCTCATTACCCGGCTGCTCACCATCATCGTGCTCGGCGGCATGGGCAGCCTGGGCGGTGCCCTACTGGCCGGCGTCTTGATGGTGACGTTAGAGGACTTGGTCGCGGTGTTGTGGTCGCCCGTCTGGTCGACCATGTCGTTCTTCATCGTGCTGGTCATCGTGCTGTCGTTTCGTCCGCAGGGAATATTTGGCAAACAGACTGCGAGGGTGGCCTAGTGCTACGACTTAAGGGTGGGCTGTGGGCGCTGGCCCTGGCGATTTTCGCGCTCTATCCGGTCATGGTGACTAATCCCGCCTACAGGACGATCGCGATCTACACGCTCATCTACATGTCGTGCGCGACCTCGTGGAACATGTTCTCGGGCTATTCGGGCTACATCGCGCTCGGTTCGGCAGCCTTCTTCGGCACCGGCGCCT
>PMAL01000008.1 GCA_003152555.1 Acidimicrobiaceae bacterium
TTCTTGGCGCGCGTCGGTTCTGTCCGCGCGCTCACCGCGCTCGAGGGCGTGGCGTTCTCGCTCGCCTCGCCGGTCGACTTTTCCGCACGCGACGCCGTGCTCGAGAGCGCTCGGCGTCGAATGGTTCGTCACCTGGACGTCGAGGGTCTCGCCGGGGTGCTCGCGAGAAACNNAACTGCACGCTGGTCTGTCCGACGTGCTTTTGCAGCGACGTGCGTGACGCGACCGAACTCGACGGCGACGTGGTTCGCCAACGCACGTGGGCGTCGTGCTTCAGTGTCGACCACTCGTATCTGCACGGCGGCGCGGTACGTCCGACGACCCGGTCGCGCTATCGCCAATGGATGACCCACAAGCTCTCGTCGTGGTGGGACCAGTTCGACACGACCGGCTGCGTGGGCTGCGGCCGATGCGTTACCTGGTGTCCCGTCGGCATCGACCTCACCGAAGAGGCGTCGGCCATCGTTCGCTCCGACGGCGCGACCTCGGTGACGCCGCCGAGCGTACGGAGTCACCCGTGAGATCGATCGACGAGCTCGTTGGCGCTCACCCTTTCGCGGCCGGACTGAATGACGAGCACCTGGCGTTGGTGGCGGGCTGCGCCCACAACGTCTCACTCGACGCGGGCGCGATGCTCTGCATGGAAGGGGCGAGCGCCGACACGTTCTACCTCTTGCGTCGAGGTCAGGTGTCGATCGAGGTGCACCAGGCAGGGCGCGGCCCGATCGTGATCGAGACCGTGGGACCGGGCGACGCGGTGGGATGGAGCTGGCTCGTGGCCCCGTATCGCTGGACGTTTGACGCGCGCGCACTCCAACCGGTGGGCGCACTCGCCATTGACGGCGCGTGCCTTCGCGCGAAGTCTCTCGAGGACCCGGCGCTCGGCTTCGCTCTCTTGTCACGAGTGACTCAAGAGCTCCTCGAACGACTCCAGGCCACCCGAGTGCGGCTGCTCGACCTCTACGGGGGAGCACGTGGCTAATACGACCGAGCTCGGCGCTCCACGCTCCGCGTTGATCCCGGCGCTGCACCGCGTCGTGGCTCGACGCAGTGAGACGGCCGACGTCGTCACTCTCTGGCTCGAGCCGCTCGACGGCGCGCGGTGCTCGTTTCGATCGGGCCAGTTCAACATGTTGAGCGCCTTCGGGGTGGGTGAAGTCGCCGTCTCGGTCAGCGCTTCACCGAGTGATCCCGGTCCGCTGCGCCACACGGTGCGTGACGTCGGCGCGGTGACGCACGCCCTGTGTTCGTGCGACGTCGGCGACGTCATCGGAGTGCGCGGGCCCTTTGGTACCGACTGGGGCGTCACGCGAAACGCGACTCCGAACGATACGGTCGTCGTCGCCGGTGGTATCGGACTCGCGCCGCTGCGAGGGGCGGTCGAGGAGTTGGTCGCGGCTCGACACGAGGGCGCGGGGCGAGTATTCGTGCTGGTGGGCGCACGCGAGCCGGACCAGCTCGTCTTCTTGGACGACCTGGCGGCGTGGGAGAAAGCGGGCGCGGTGGTCCTCAGCACCGTCGACCGTTCGGCGCCCGGGTGGAGCGGTCACGTCGGGCTGGTGACGACGCTGCTCGCGAACGCGGGCTTTGACGCTCGCCACTGCCGCGTGCTCATATGCGGACCCGAAATTATGATGCGATTCACGGCGCGCGCGTTGCACGAGCTCGGCGTCGATCCCGCGTCCATCTGGGTGTCGCTCGAACGAAACATGCAATGCGGGCTCGGATGGTGTGGGCACTGTCAACTCGGCCCCCTGCTCTTGTGTCGCGATGGTCCCGTGGTGGGCTACCTCGAGGCGAGCGCGCTCATGAACGAGCGTGAGCGATGAGCGTCGACACCGCCGTCGTGCGTCCGACTCTCGCCGTGTGGAAATTCGCCTCCTGTGATGGCTGCCAACTGAGCTTGCTCGACCTCGAGCCGGAGTTACTCGCGATCACGCGCGCCGTGCGAATTGCGCACTTCACCGAGATGACGCGCGCCCACGTCGAAGGGCCCTACGACGTCTCACTGGTCGAGGGTTCCATCACCACCGACGACGACGTGGCCCGTATCCTCGAGGTCCGTGCGCAGTCGCGCTATCTCGTGACCATTGGGGCGTGCGCCGCGGCGGGCGGCGTCCAGGCCCTGCGCAACTTCGTCGAGCCGGGGGCCTTCCCGGCGATGGTCTACGCGCACCCGGAGTACCTTCGTGCGCTTGACACCTCGACGCCCGTGTCGGCCCACGTCGCCGTCGACTACGAATTACGAGGGTGCCCCATTGATCGGTTCCAGCTGCTTGAGGTAATCCTCGCCCTGCTCGCTCACCGTCGGCCCATCGTCGCCACCCACTCGGTGTGTCAGGAGTGCAAGGCACGCGGCACGGTCTGTCTCGCCGTGTCCGGCGAGAGTGCCTGCCTCGGGCCCGTGACCCGTGCGGGCTGCAACGCGCTCTGCCCGTCAATCGGTCGGGGCTGTTTTGGCTGCTTTGGACCCAGTGAGGGCGCGAACGTGGACTCACTCATGCAGTGGCTGCACGCGCACGGCCATGACGAGGTCACGCTGGCTCGACTGCTGCAGAGCTTTAACGCGGCGGCGCCCGCCTTTCGCGACGGGGCGATGAATCTCGTCGCCACCAAGGTGACGCTCGGCGCTACGTCGCGCACACGAAAGGAGCGGTCGTGACGCACGGTACGAATCGCACCCGCACGGTGAGCGCCGAAGGGATCGCGCGCGTCGAGNNGAACCGCCGCGCTACTTCGAAGCCATGCTGGTCGGGCGGCACTTCAGCGAAGCCCCGGACATAACGGCGCGGATCTGCGGGATCTGTCCCGTTGCCTATCAACTCACCGCGTGCGCGGCGATGGAAGACGCCGCGGGAATCGTCGTGAGTGACCGGGTGCAACTCCTACGCCGGTTGCTCTACTGCGGCGAGTGGATACAGAGCCACGCGCTGCACGTCTACCTACTCCACGCCCCGGACTTTCTCAACTGCCAGGACGCGGTGGAACTGGCCGAACGCGATCCGCGCGTGATCGAACGTGGTCTCGCGCTCAAGAGGACGGGCAACCTCGTCATGGAGACCGTTGGTGGCAGGGCGGTACATCCGGTCAACGTTCGCGTGGGCGGCTTCTACAGCGCGCCCGAGCCTGCGGTGATCGCCGCGCTCGCAGGTCCGCTCGAGCGCGCGCTCGACGCAGCCCTCGCAACCGTGAACTGGGTCGCGGGGTTCGACTTTCCTGAGGTCACCTCCTCCTACCGATTCGTCGCGCTGCGTCAAGATGGTCGTTACGCCATTGACGCGGGACGTCCGGGATCCTCGGACGGACTGGACGTCACGCCACAACACTTCGCCGAACTCTCGGTCGAAGAGCACGTGGCGCGCTCGACCGCACTGCACGCTCGTCTCGACGGACGGAGCTACCTCACCGGACCACTCGCGCGTTACGCACTGAACGCGCCCCTCTTTCCCGAGGTCGTACGACACGCGGCTCGCGCCGCCGGACTTGGCGAGACGTGCGTGAATCCCTTTCAGAGCATCGTCGTTCGCGCGCTCGAGATAGCGTTCGCGTGTGACGAAGCCCTGCGTCTCGTCGCCCAGTACGAGCCGCCCGTTCCCGCGGCCGACGTGGTCATCGCTCGCTCGGGCGTCGGCACCGGCGTTACCGAAGCGCCGCGAGGGCTGCTCTTACACCAGTATGAAATTGACGCCGACGGCAACATCGTGCGTGCGCGGATCATGCCGCCCACCTCCCAGAACCAGCTCACCATCGAAGAGGATCTGCGCCGCGTTGTCGAGAATGGCCTCGGCCTCAACGACGACGACTTACGGTGGCGCTGCGAACAGGCGGTGCGCAACCATGACCCGTGCATCTCGTGCGCCGCGCACTTTCTCGATCTACAGGTGGAGCACTCGTGAGTCCTCTCGACGTCGTCGT
>PMAL01000047.1 GCA_003152555.1 Acidimicrobiaceae bacterium
GACAACGTGGGTCAGGACGGTGCTTGCTTACGTCAGTGAGATCAACGCAACGACCAATTAATTTCGCCAGACGCCGTTAAAGCAGATGTGGGGACCAGGAGTGTTCGGCACTGGAATCCCACCACACGACAACAAGTGCGAAAAGACCGTCACGAAGAGGATGACGATCAACGTCGTAAGCAGGGCGGCACAAATGGAAATGATGATCCCCGCCAACGCCATCCCGTCGCCCGCTTCGCCGGTTGTGCGAATCTGCGAGCGCGCAATGAATCCGCACACAATTCCCGCCGGCCAGAACATAAATGCCGCCACCAAAGAAACGACGGCGAGCGTATTCGTTCTTGCGGTTCCGCTATAGGCGTACGCCGAAGATGGGTCGCGCGGCGAAAATGGTGGAATCGGCGGCGGGAGCGGCGGTGCCGCGAAAGCGTTTCTTGTCCCACAGGAGCGGCAGAACGCGTCGCCAACTACCAGCGGAGTTCCGCATTTTGAACAATACGTCAATCCTGGTTGGTCCACGCGATGACGCTACTTGATGGATTCCGCCCTACGTGGATGAACGAGAGCGCGAAAGAGCACGTCGCTATACATCAATTGCAACGGGCTAGGCAACAATTGCCTAGCCGACGGAACCTTCCATTTGGAGTTCAATGAGTCGGCTCCATTCAACGGCGTATTCCATGGGCAACGTGCGCGTCACGGGCTCAATGAAGCCGTTAACAATCATGCCCATCGCTTGGACCTCCGTGAGACCGCGACTCATCAGATAGAAGAGCTGGTCGTCGCCGATCTTGGAGACCGTGGCCTCGTGACCAATCGAAGCGTCCTGCTCGCCCACTTCCATGTAGGGCCTCGTTTCCGAGATGCTCTGCTCGTCAAGTAGCAATGCGTCGCAGCGCACAAAACTCTTGGCCCCCGTGGCGCCCTCTTCAACTTTCACCAATCCGCGATACGACGTCAGACCGCCCTCTTTGGAAATCGACTTCGAGACGATCGTCGATGTCGTCTCCGGCGCGCAGTGCACCATCTTGGCGCCCGCGTCCTGTACCTGACCGGGTCCGGCGTACGCAACCGACAACACTTCGCCAGAGGCTTTTGGGCCCATCAGGTAGACCGAGGGGTACTTCATCGTCAGACGTGATCCAATGTTGCCGTCGATCCACTCGACGCGTGCTTCGGCTTCGCAGCGCGCACGCTTGGTGACCAAGTTATAGACGTTGTTCGACCAGTTCTGAATTGTTGTGTAGGTGATTCGAGATCCGGGCAGGGCCACCAGCTCAACTACGGCCGAGTGCAACGAGTCGGTCGAATAGACCGGCGCCGAACAACCCTCCACGTAGTGCACTTGGGAGCCCTCGTCAGCAATGATGAGCGTGCGCTCGAACTGACCCATGTTCTCGGTGTTAATGCGAAAGTAGGCCTGCAAAGGCTGATCGACGTTAACGCCCGGCGGTACGTAGATAAACGATCCGCCGCTCCACACGGCCGAGTTGAGCGCGGCGAACTTGTTGTCGTTGGGGGGAATGATGGTCCCGAAATACTTGCGCACCAAGTCGGGATAGTCGCGCACCGCGGTATCCATATCACAAAAGAGCACACCGAGACNNTCGTAGGTGTTCTTGATGGCGTCGGGCAAGTCTTCCCAGCGCTCCACGCGATTCTCGGTGGGCTTGATGTAGTAGTAGATGTCATTGAAATCCAAATCAGGCATGCGCGTCGCGAACCACGGCAGCATCGGCTTCTTCTCGAAACGCTTGAGCGCACTGAGACGGAAGTCAAGCATCCACTGCTCTTCCTTCTTGATGCCCGACATCTCACGCACGATTGCTTCGTTGATTCCCTTTTTGGGCTTGAAGACGGGAATTTGGTCGTCGGACCAGCCCAGCTTGTAACGACTGAAATCAAGATCGACAGTTGTCATGAGACTCCTCCGGGAATATTCCTATTTCCATAGTAACAACTCGCAGAACCAGTTTGCCCACAATTGCTGTCAAAGTAGAGAACATGCCCACTCCCCCTACGGTGCCCCAACGCCCCCACGACATCACCCGTCACGGCGACACTCGCGTCGATCCCTACTACTGGCTGATGGACCGCGAGAGCGAAGAGGTCCTCAGCCACCTGCGCGCGGAAAACGATTTTCTCGCCAGCCAGTTCGCGCGTCTACAGCCTCTCGAAGACGAAATCTTTGAAGAGATCAAGAGTCGCATTGAAGAGACCGACATCTCGGTGCCGGTGCGTCGCGGATCGTGGTGGTACTTCGACCGCACGCGCGAAGGGCTCAGTTACCCCATCAGTGCGCGCGTGCTGGCCGCCGGCGACGACCTCACGCCACCCGTGATTGATCCCGAAACAACGCTCGACGGAGAGCAGACCATCCTCGATGAAAACGTAGAAGCCGAAGGGCATGAATTTCTGTCGGTCGGCGTACTCGCAGTGAGCCCCGATGACCAGTGGGTCGCGGTGGGCACCGACTTCGAAGGCAACGAGCGCCATCACCTCACGGTTCGCCCCCTGATGGGTCAGGAGCCCGTCAGTGACGAGCTCGACGACGTCTTTTACGGATTCGCCTGGGCCATTGATTCGCGTCACTTCTTCTACACCCGCGTTGACGAGGCGATGCGACCCTGGCAGTTGTGGCGACACGAACTGGGCACGCCGGGCAGCGCCGACGTGCTGGTTTTGCAAGAAGACGATGAACAGTACAGCGTGTCGGTAGGACGCAGCCGCGACGACGCGGTGATCTGCGTGTTGATTGGATCGTCAATGACGACAGAGGTGCTGTACCTTCGCGCTGATGAGCCCACCGGCGAACTGACGCTGCTCGAGCCCCGTCGTCACGGCATTGAATATGGTGTCGAGCACTTCACCGACGGGGCTGGACGGGGCTGGTGGCTCAAGGTGACCAACGAAGAGGCAATGGACTTTCGCCTGCTCGCGCGTCTCGTCGACAGCGGATCGTGGCGTGAACTGATTGGCGAGCGCCCGGGAAACCGACTGGACGGTGTTGATGCCTTCAAGTCGTTCCTCGCCATTAGCGAGCGACTCGACGGGTGCGCCAGGTTCCGCCTGGTTCCGACCCTGTCGGGCGAAGACCCCTTCGGCGACGATCTCATGGGTCGCTCCACGCTCGTCAAGGACATTGGCAACCCGAGCACCGAAGTGCTCGCGGGCAACCCCAATTACGACACGCCCCAGATTCGCTTCATTGGCACGTCGCTCGTCACGCCGCGATTGGTGGCCGACGTCGTGGTATCGACCGGCGAACTCATTATTCGCAAGAAGCAGAAGGTGTTGGGTGACTTCGACGAACGCAACTACACCACGGGACGTTGGTGGGTGACCGCCAGCGACGGTGTGCGCATTCCCGTTTCCATCGTGGGCCGCAAGGACCTGCTCACCCTCGACTCGCACTTTCCCGAAGTTGAGCCGCTGAAACCCTCACCGCTCCTGCTCTACGGATACGGCAGTTACGAGATTTCGATCGACCCAACGTTCTCTTCGGCACGTCTTTCACTGCTTGACCGCGGTGTCATCTTCGCCATTGCTCATATCAGGGGCGGAGGAGAGATGGGCCGATCGTGGTACGAAATGGGTCGACTGGCCCAAAAGCCCACCACCTTCAGCGACTTCGTCAGCGTCGCCCGCGACCTGGTTGACAAAGGCTGGACGACGCCTCATCAACTGGCCGCACGTGGAGGTTCCGCCGGCGGTCTCCTGATGGGCGCGGTCATGAATCAGGCGCCGGATCTATTTAGNNGCCGTGGTGGCCGAGGTCCCCTTCGTCGACGCCCTCACCACGATGCTCGACGCCTCGCTTCCCTTGACCGTGGGCGAGTGGGAGGAGTGGGGCGACCCCGACGCGAGCGCTACGGTGTACCGGACCATGAAGGGGTACTCCCCCTACGACAACGTTGTCGCCACCAACGCCGACGGATCTGCACGGATATACCCGCACGTCTTCGCCGCGGGCGGACTCAACGATTCGCGGGTTGGATTTTGGGAACCCGCAAAGTGGGTCTTGAAACTGCGCGACACGAACGCCAAGAACGTGGCCTACCTCAAGACCGAGATGGGCACCGGTCACGGCGGACCGTCGGGCCGTTACGACGCGTGGCGCGAGGAAGCGCAGATTCTGGCCTTCCTACTCGACGAGATCAACCCGACGCCGTAACTGGCGGGCGCAGAATCAGCGTCAACGTCGTCGGCAGCGTCGAGGGAAAGGCAACGATGCTCAGCCCAACTTTGACGCTCGCGCTGTGCGGCGAACCGAGCGTGATCTTGGACACTCCGCTCAGCACGAGCGACTCGCTCAATCCCTGAGCAATGTTCCCCTGCCACTCCAACGTATTTTGCGGTCCCATCCGGTAGACCGTCCACACCGCGCCGTTCGCGCCGCTCACAGTGACGCGGTACTTTGACGCGGGCACGCGATAGGTTGCGTTGTCACCGCTGACCACGCTCGCCACCAGCGTGGACGGCCACACCAATTTCGAATGTATCGACGACGACGAGGCCGACGTGGTCGTGGTCGTTGACGTCGTCGTTGGCATGTTGCCGTGCTTCACGTAGTAGAGCCCCACGATGGCCGCGATCAGAATCACGATGACGATCACGCCGAGTCGGGAGCCAACACTCGAAAAACGCGAAGGACGAGCTGACTTTGAAAGGGCCCAACGTTCGTCATGGCGGCCGAGCGGCGACACGCTCTCCTGGTACGACGGCAACTGACTTTCACTGAAGACGTAGTCACGGTCAGGTTCTAATCGAGGTCGAGGAGGTTCGGGCCGTGCGGCCTCTGGATTCGCGGGACCATCAAGAAGTCGAAATCCCCTGGACGGTGTGTACGGCGACGGCGGCGGCACCATCAGGCGGCGATCGACGCGCGCCGCGATCTTTCTCATTTCGTCACGCCGCAGCTTTCGCAGTCGAAGGGCGACAATCACGACGACGATGGCCACGAGGACGCCAATGACTACCTTCAGGGCGACGCTCATTACTTGCCCTCTCGAAAGCCACGTACGTGAATCGCCCTCTTCACAGAAGGAAGCGTAGCGACGTGGGCTCTTTAAGCGGGAAGACCGAAATCACCGCGGTAGTACAGCAGCGGACTTCCGGCGTCGGCCTGGACGAAATCAATCGATACCACCGCAAAATCATGGTCGCCGTGGGTCGTGACACTGAGGATCTGTCCTTCGAGGTGGGCAATGGCGCCCTCGATGAGCGGCGATCCGTGTGGCGCCTTCGACCATTGCACATCGGCGAACTTGTCAATGCCGCTCGTGGCGAAGACTCGAGCCACCTCGACCTGACCGGCCTCCAGCATGTTGAATCCCACCGCGTCGGCGCCGCGGATCTTTAACCACGACGGGCTCGCGCTCTTCGCGGCGAAGGAAATCAGTATCGGGTCGAGCGAGAGGGAGCTGAAGGTTTGACACGTGAAGCCTGCTGGTCCCTGCGAGGTCAGCGCGCTGATGACCACGACGCCAGTCACGTAGTGACCAACCACCTCTTTGTAGTGCGATATGTCGAGCGAACTCACCTCGCTGACACTACCGCTCGGACCTCAGAGCTAGTCGCCCGCAAGTTGGACGACTCGACCCCGAAGTTGGACTAGACCGTCGGAGACAAGACCGCCCAGAATGTCGTCGCACCTCGATGCGTCGATACCGTCCAGCGCAGAGAAGAGTTGCCGCTTCGTCCGTGCACCATTGCCGAGTTGAGCGATCACCTGACCGCGCAGCTGGCGATCGGAGCCAACGTAGGGAGTCTGCGCCCGGGAGACCGCCGCGCTGCGTGGCGCGGGGTCGGCTCCGCCCACGAGGTTCCATTTACAATTGCCAGCGACGGGGCAGATGTCGCAGCGTGGCGCGGCTCGGCAAAATTGCGCGCCTAGATCGAGCATCGACTGATTAAACCGTGCGCTGTTGCCTCGTCCCATCACTTCCTTAGCCATCGTCCTGGCCTCGCTCGCCGTCAACGTTCGATTGGCCAACGCTCGTGACAGAATCCGCCCAACATTCGTATCGAGCACGGCGACCGGTCTCGCGAATGAAAACGAGGCAATGGCGTGTGCCGTGTACTCACCCACGCCCGGCAGGCGTCGCAACTGGTCCACTTCACCCGGCACCTCTCCGCCAAAGTCATCACGGATCATGATGGCCGCATCGTGCAGAGCCTTGGCTCGACGCGGATAACCAAGTCCCGACCACGAGCGCACTACCGTCGACAACGGAGCGTTCGCGCACGCGGATGGCGTTGGGAACTTCGTCAAGAATTTCTGCCAGGGACCAATAACCCGCGACACCTGCGTCTGCTGGAGCATGAATTCGCTCACCAACACCGCCCAGGGGTCGGGGTGGCCAATCCACGGAAGATCTCTCCTGAGAGACCTCTCCGCCCGCAGCAATGCGCGGCGAAAGGAGATGTACCCGTTACTCCCAGGAGTAATTGCGGTAGGGGCGCTGACGCCCGGGCGCGAACTCACTCTTCCACACCATCACCTTTCGACGGAAGTAACAGACTTCCTGTCCGTCTTGGTTAAAGCCCTTCGTCTCGACCACCACGATGCCTCGATCGGACTTGGACTGGGAAGGAATCTTCTCCAGTACGCGAGTTTCCGCGTAGATGGTGTCACCGTGAAACGTCGGGAAGCGGTGGATCAACGACTCAACTTCCAGGTTGGCAATCGCCGAACCGGACACGTCGGGCACGCTCATGCCCAGCACCAGTGAATAAACCAAGTTGCCCACCACCACGTTCTTTTTTTGCACCGTACTGTGTTCGGCGAACCACGCGTCGGTGTGCAAGGGATGGTGATTCATGGTGATCATGCAGAAGAGGTGATCGTCCGCTTCGGTTACCGTCTTGCCGGGCCAGTGCTTGTAGATATCGCCGACCTCGAACTGCTCGAAGTAACGACCGAAAGGCCGTTCGAAAGTGTTCATGACCTAGTTTGGCCCAGCGCGCGCCGCGACCGCGACTTACTCGTCGACCAGTGCCGCCAGCGGTCGGGTCGAAAACGAGACCGTCGCGCCGGGAAGTGATTCACCATTAATCACCATGCGCCAGGTAAAGCGGGACGCCGGAGTCAACGGAATGGGACCAAAATTAACGGCGATGGGCATTTCGACTGGGGATCCCGCCGGCAAGTCCGCGGGCGATGTCGTCGAGAAGTCACCGCGAATCTCAATGGTTTGGCTGCCTTCGGGAGTTTCAAATTGGACCAGGCGGCCGTCCGCGTCTTCTAAAAAGAGTTCCCAATGGTGTTCGGTGTTGAATTCGTGCTCGTCAACCGCGACGATTGCCGCCACGGCAGACGGTGTCGGATCAGGCCCGGTGACGGACCATCCTCCGCCCAAGATATAGAGCTTTCCGTCGGCCACTTGGGCCGAATCCGCCAGGAGCATTGTCACGTTCACCCCACCAGACTACGTCGCACGTTGTGCGTTCACTAAACCGGTAAATTTTCATGTATGTCCACGACGCCACTAGACCTTGATGGCGCGACCGGTCTCGTGCACGAAGCAGACGCGGTCATCGCCACGGCGCTCGTCGAACTGAAGAAACGCGGCGGCCCCGACCAGAGCCAGAGCCTCGCCTATGACATAGCCCACGCAGCGAGCGCGCTCGCAACGGTGCGGGCGGCGCTGCACTACGGCCAAAACGGAGACGACGAATCTGGATTGGCGGCCGCCTTCCTCGCACTCGCCCTCAAGGATTTGGCCACGCGGGTTCTCGGTCACGAAGAGTCGTGGGGGGTGTCGGGCGACTGGTACGGACCCTTCGCTAGTTTCGTATCGACGTACGGCGATCCCGCCTTTCTTTCCTCCCTCGCGACCGTCAGCGGCGGCCGCCACCTGGGTGACGACTTTGAACCCGTGGCCGAACTCTTCCACAAGTTCGCCGACGAACAGGTCCGCCCCCACGCCGAACACGTGCACCGCACGAATGGCGATATCCCCGAATCAATCGTCAGTGGGCTCGCCGAACTTGGTGGCTTCGGACTGTCAATTCCCGAAGAGTTCGGTGGATTCTCCACCGGTGGCGAGTCCGAGTACCTCGGCATGGTGGTCGCGACGGAAGAACTGTCCTGGGGCAGTCTCGGTATTGGCGGCTCGCTCATCACCCGCCCGGAAATAATGACGCGCGCACTCTTAAGTGGCGGCACACAGGCGCAGAAAGAACGTTGGCTGCCACAACTCGCGAGTGCCGAAGTCTTGGCCGCCATCGCCGTCACCGAACCGGACTTTGGTAGTGACGTCGCGTCGATCAACACCACGGCGACGCGCACCGCCGGCGGCTGGGTCCTTAACGGTACGAAGACCTGGTGCACCTTTGCCGCCCGGGCCAACGTGCTGGTGCTCTTGGCGCGCACCGACCCCGACCGCACCAAAGCCCATCGCGGGCTGTCACTCTTCTTAGTGGAAAAAGAAGTGAGCGACTCGAAGGGATTCCTGCTCATTCAGGATGACCGCAGCGGCGAGTCGGGTCGACTCGAGGGTCGGCCAATCGACACCCTGGGCTACCGGGGCATGCATTCGTACGAACTCAGTTTCGATAGTTGGTTTGTCCCCGGCGACAATCTGGTTGGAGGTGAGGACGGACTCGGCCAGGGCTTCTACTTCCAGATGGCCGGCTTCGAAAATGGTCGTCTGCAAACCGCCGCCCGCGCCATTGGCGTGATGCAAGCGGCCTACGAGGCGGCGCTCGAATACTCGCGGAATCGAACGGTGTTTGGTGAGCCCATCATCAACTACGAACTAACCCGCGTGAAGCTCGGCACGATGGCCTCCATCATCCAATGCTCTCGTCAGTTCGCCCTCGAAGTTGCGCGCTTGATGGGTGCGGGTGAGGGCACGATGGAAGCGTCCATGGCTAAGGCCTACGTCTGTCGCGCCGCCGAATGGGTCACCCGCGAAGCGCTCCAAATTCATGGCGGCATGGGCTACGCCGAAGAGTTCGCGGTGAGTCGCTACTTCGTTGACGCCCGTGTGCTCTCGATCTTCGAGGGTGCCGACGAGACCCTGTGTCTCAAGGTCATTGCCCGGCGCCTGCTGAGTCAAACCAGCTGAGCGGTCACTCCTCGTCAATAGTGAATGGTTGATGAATCGCGCCGAGCGTGATGCCGGCCGAGTGCAAGTCGGGCCGCTCGCCCCTCGCCGCCTGGGCCCTGATAGCCGCGTTTTCCCAGCGTTCTTCCACTTTGCCGTAGCGCCAGTACGACAGCGCAACAACCCAGGTGAGCACGAAGATGCCGACGATCGTGAAGCCGGCTTTATTGATGTTGAAACCGGCCGCGTAGTTCCACAGCCCGCCCTTGAGATTGAGCTGACCGGCCATCACCTGCATCAGCTCAAGCGTGCCGATGTAGAAGGCGACGAACACACTGAGTCCCGTGATGGCGAGGTTGTAATAGACCTTGCGCACCGGCTTGGAGAACGCCCAGCCGTAGGCGAAGTTCATGAACGAGCCGTCGATCGTGTCGAGCAGGCTCATGCCGGCGGCGAACAGGATCGGCAGGCAGAGAATCGCGTAGAACGGTAGTCCGGCACCGGCGGAGCCGGCGGCGAGGAAGAGCAGCGC
>PMAL01000166.1 GCA_003152555.1 Acidimicrobiaceae bacterium
GGTCGCCGGGCACGGTGATCTTGATGTTCTCCTCTTCGCCCGGCACCACCACGACGCGGCCGCCCAGAGCTTCGACAAGCGCCGCGTCATCAGTGGCCTCGGGAGCCGACGCGTGGGCCTCTACCAGCAACTCGCGGCGAAACGCCTGGGGAGTCTGGACCGTGACCAATCCGTCGCGCGGCACGGTGGTGCGGATGACACTCGCCGAGCCATCACTTTCGACACCCTTCACGGTGTCGGTGATCGCCAGACCAGGGACCGCGGCGTCCGCGCCGTCAAGAACCGCCTGGACGACTGAACGAAAGAGCGTGGGCGTGGCCAACGGACGGGCGGCATCATGGACAATCACGATGTCGGCGTCAGTACAGTGCGCTAATCCAGCGCGCACCGAGGCGGCGCGGGTGGCGCCGCCGACAACAACCACGTCAGCGCCTTCACCGTTGCCCGAGTACTCCTCAGTGGTGACGAGCACCACTAATGACGCGACGGAACGGGCGTGGCGCACGCTGTGCGCACTCACGGTCTCGTCACCCAACTGGGAGAACTGCTTGGCACCCCCGAAACGAGTTCCGCGGCCGCCGGCCACGACGACGGCGGCGACCGACATGACTACGGCAGGACCGAGGCGAGCTTTTCTTCAGCCGCTTCTGTGTCCACGTTGAGCGCGAAGGTCAACTCGGACACGAGAATCTGGCGGGCGCGGGTCAGCATGCGCTTCTCACCGGCCGACAGTCCCTTGTCCTTGTCGCGGATCGAAAGGTTGCGGACCACTTCGGCCACTTGGTAGATATCACCCGAACGCAGCTTCTCGGAGTGGTTCTTGAAGCGGCGCGACCAGTTGGTGGGCATNNCACAGCAAAGACCTCTTCGACCTCTTCGTCGTTGATGACGTCGCGCAGGCCAACGGACTCGGCGTTGGCGACCGGGACCATCAACACCAGGTCGGTGTAGGCCACTTTGAGCTTCAAATAGTCCTGCTTGATGTCAAAAGCCGTCATTTTCTCGATCTTTTCCACGGTACAGGCGCCGTGGTGGGGGTAGACGAGACGATCGCCTTTTTTATACTTGCGAACAGTGGTGGACAAGGTTCTCCTCAGAAGAAATACGCCCGAAACGGGCTTTAGGGGGACTATCTATTCTACCAGGATTTGGTCTACTTCGTACTGATTTGGGCGATTCCTATGGCTTCAGACAGGCTGGCGCAGCGATGTACACGTACGCCAGGAATATCATCAAGTTCGCCCTGAGCCGGCACAATGACGGCACTGGCACCCAACCGGTGGGCTTCGCGTACCCGAAGCGTGAGTCCAGAAATGGCGCGCAACTCTCCGGCGAGGCCAACTTCACCCATGGCGGCCAGACCGCGCGGCACGGCGAAGTTCTTCGCAGCCGACGCCACCGCCAGGGCCAGGGCCACGTCGACGCCCGGTTCATTAGCAGGCAACCCGCCAGCGGTCGCGGCAAAGACGTCCGAGGCGCTGGTGTCAATCTGACAACGGGCTTCTAATACCGCGAGCAACAGCGACAGGCGCTGGGATGAGACCTGGTGGGCCACTCGTCGTGGCGAAACGGAGCTCGACGCCACCAGTGCTTGCATCTCGACGAGCAGGGAGCGCGAGCCGTCGTTGGTAACGGTAAAAACCACGCCGGGTACGTCAAGCTGGGGCCCGCGAAGACTTAAGGCGGCGTCGGGCAGATCGCGTAACCCTTCGTGCACCATCTCTAAGAGTCCAACCTCGCCGGTCGGACCGAACCGGTGCTTCAGTGCCCGGACGAAACGCAGCGTGCCGTGGCGGTCGCCCTCAATGCGCACCACCGTGTCGACCAGGTGCTCTAGCGTTCGCGGTCCGGCCAGTTCGCCGTCCTTGGTCACGTGGCCCACCAAGATCAGCGCGGTGCCAGTTGATTTGGCGGTGGCGCAGAGTCGCTCGGCGGCGTGACGAATTTGCGGCACGGATCCGGCCACGCTCGCCAAGGCGTCATCGCTCATCGCCGAGATGGAGTCAACAACACAGAGTGTCGGGCGACGCTCTGCGATCAATTGCTCCGCGGCACCGACCTCAGTTGTCGACGCAACGTCGAGACCGTTCGGCACGTCGCCCAAGCGTCGGGCGCGCTGCGCGACCTGAGAGACGGACTCTTCAGCGGCGATCAAGAGGACCGGGTTACCCAGACGGGCCAACGCGCACAGCGACATGAGCGCCANNCGTCTGGGTGATGTCACTCGCGTCGCGAAGTGATGTGGTGCGCTGCCCCGTTACGCAACGGGGCTTGGTTGACGTTCGCTCTTCGTCGAGCGTGTTCCACTCCCCGCAGCCCGCACAGCGGCCGGCCCAGCGCGCAGAGGTGGTGCCGCACTCGCGACAGACATGGATGGCGTGACTCTTCACTCTGGTGAGAGTAGAAGGGTGCTGTGACTTTGCCTATTCGTTATGGGAGAGGTCTTCGAAGTCAACTGAGGGCGGTAGTCCCTCAACACCTTCGAAGGTCAGTTCCAGTCCGTCGGCGCCCTCGGTGGCGTCAACGACGATCGTCTGACCGGCGTGGAACTCCTTAAAGAGGATCTTCTCGCTGAGCACGTCTTCGACGTACTGCTGGATGGCCCGGCGCAATGGACGGGCACCCAACTCGGGGTCGTAGCCCTTGTCGGCGAGGAAGCCCTGAGCGGCGGCGGACAACTCGAGGCCCAGGCCTTGCACGGCCAGTTGGTCGCGAAGACGGGTCACGAAGAGGTCGGCGATCGCCATCACTTCTTCCTTGGTCAGTTCGTGGAAGACAATGATGTCGTCGATACGGTTCAAGAACTCCGGCCGGAAGTGCGCCTTTAAGGCCGTGTGGACCTTTTCCTTCATACGCTCGTGGGTCAAGAGGTCCGAACCCGTGCCGAAGCCAATCGCTGCCTTGCGCAGGTCAGCCGTGCCGAGGTTCGACGTCATGATCAGGATCGTGTTCTTAAAGTCAACGGCCCGGCCCTGAGCGTCGGTCAGGCGACCATCTTCCAAGATCTGCAGCAGCGTATTAAAGACGTCGGGGTGCGCCTTTTCGACCTCGTCAAAGAGCACCACGGAGAAGGGCTTGCGGCGAACGGCTTCGGTCAACTGACCGCCTTCGTCGTAGCCAACGTATCCGGGAGGTGAACCCACGAGGCGGCTGACCGAGTGCTTTTCCATGTACTCACTCATGTCGAGTTGGATAATGGCGTCCTCGTCGTCGAAGAGAAACTCGGCCAGGGTCTTGGCCAATTCGGTCTTGCCCACGCCCGTCGGTCCAAGGAAGATAAAGGATCCGCCCGGACGCTTGGGGTCTTTCAACCCGGCCCGCGTGCGGCGAATGGCACGACTGAGCGCGATGATCGGCTCGTTCTGGCCAATGATGCGCTTGTGCAACTCGTCTTCCATGCGCAACAACTTGGACGTCTCTTCTTCGGTCAGTCGGTAGACCGGGATGCCGGTCCACACGGCCAACACTTCGGCGATGGTCTCCTCGTCAACGAGGTCAAAGGCCTCGCTGCCGGTCGCCTTGGTGGCCGAGTCCAGTTCGTTCTTGCGAGCTATTAGGCCGCGCTCTTGCTCTTCGAGCGCCTTGGCCTGCTCGAGGGCGCCGCTCTCCATCGCCGACTCCTTGTCGGAGCGAACGCGCGCGATGTCCTCGTCGAAACGCTTGACCGCCGGCGGGGTGTCCATGCGGCGGATGCGCAGGCGACTACCGGCCTCATCAATGAGGTCAATGGCCTTATCGGGCAAGAATCGGTCCGAGATATAGCGGTCCGATAGGTTCGCCGCGGCAATGAGGGCCTGGTCGGTGATCTTCACGGCGTGGAACTCCTCGTAGACCTCGCGCAGACCCTTCAGGATCTCGATGGTCATGGCGACGGAGGGCTGCTCAACCTTGACGGGCTGGAAACGGCGCTCGAGGGCGGCGTCCTTTTCGATGTACTTGCGGTACTCGTCGATGGTCGTCGCGCCGACGGTCTGGAGTTCACCGCGCGCCAACATGGGCTTCAAGATTGAGGCCGCGTCAATGGCGCCTTCGGCGGCACCGGCACCAACCAGGGTGTGAATCTCGTCGATGAACAGAATGATGTCGCCGCGAGTGCGGATCTCCTTCAAGACCTTCTTCAAGCGCTCCTCGAAGTCACCGCGGTAGCGGCTGCCAGCGACGAGGGCACCCAGGTCGAGCGTGTAGAGCTGCTTGTCGGCGAGGGTGACGGGCACCTGGTTCGAAACAATCATCTGGGCCAGGCCCTCGACGATTGCGGTCTTGCCAACGCCCGGCTCGCCAATGAGCACGGGGTTGTTCTTGGTGCGTCGCGAGAGAATTTGCATGACGCGCTCAACTTCTTTTTCGCGTCCGACCAGCGGGTCCAACTTGCCTTCGCGGGCAAATTGCGTGAGATTACGGCCAAATTGGTCCAAAACTGCCGATCCACCGGCCGATTCGGGGTCGCTCTTCTGACCGCTCGACGAGCCCGAAGAGCCGGACTCCTTGCCGCTCTGACCCGACATCATCTGAATCACCTGGGTGCGCACGCGCGCCATGTCGGCGCCGAGGTCGTTGAGGACTTGGGCGGCCACGCCGTCGCCCTCGCGTACCAGTCCGAGCAGCATGTGCTCGGTGCCAATGTAGGAGTGCCCTAGTTGCAGGGCCTCACGAAGCGACAACTCGAGGACCTTTTTGGCCCGGGGGGTAAAGGGGGGAGAACCAGGAGAGGGATTGGCGTTCGCGCCGATGGCCTCTTCGACCTTTTCGCGTACGGCTTCAAATGTGACCCCGAGAGACTCGAGCGCCTTAGCGGCGACTCCTTCGCCTTCGCGAATGAGGCCCAACAGTATGTGCTCTGTGCCAATGAAGGCGTGGTTGAGCTCGCGCGCTTCTTCCTGAGCGAGTACGAGTACTCGGCGGGCCCGGTCTGTAAATCGTTCGAACAATTCTCTTCCTTTAAGCGTTTCCTAGTAAAAGTGTATCGGCCGACCGGGCGACTTCGACCATCACCCTTAAGCGCTCTATGAATACCAAATAAGGTGTACGAAGTGAACCTTCACGAGCGACTCAGGCTTATTTCGGTTGAAACCGACCTCACACGCCTCGAAACGCTGCTCGCTGAGTCAGTTATCTTCGGTGACGAGTACTTGGACTCGGTCACGACGCACCTCATTTACGCCGGCGGTAAGCGTTTGCGGCCCCTTTTGGCGATCGCGTCCGCCACGAGCGGCGAGCGTCCGGCGAGCCAGAATGACCTCTTGGGCGGCGTGGCCCTCGAGCTAATGCACCTGGCGTCGCTCTATCACGACGACGTCATGGATGAAGCCGACATTCGCCGCAACGTCGACAGCGTGAACGCGCGCTACGGCAACCTAATCGCGATCGTCGCCGGTGACTACCTCATGGCGCGCTCGGCCACCATCGCCGCGGACTTGGGCGCCGACGCGGCCGGATTGCTCGCGCGCACGCTGGCTTGCCTCTCGAGGGGCCAGGTCTCCGAAGTACGCACCGCGTTTTCCATCGAGCGCACCGAGACCGACTACTTCGAAGCCATTGAAGGCAAGACCGCGTCGCTCATGGCGTCGAGTTGTCGCATGGGAGCCCTGACGGCGCGCATCCAAGAAAAGGAAACCGCCGCGCTCACGGAGTTCGGCCGCTGCTTCGGGATGGTCTATCAGCTTCGCGACGACATCTTGGACGTCGTGGCGACCGAAAATCAGTTGGGCAAGCCGGCCGGTCAGGACCTCGCCGAAGGTATCTACAACCTGCCCACCATCTTTGCCCTGCGCGACGCCAACCTCGGCGACGAGCTGCGCAACCTGCTCGGTGCATCACTCAACGACGACGACCGAGAGCGTGCGCGCAAACTCGTCATCGCGACCGACGGCATTACCCAGACCATTGCCTCCGCGCAGCGTTACCTCGCCCAAGCCCACCAGGCACTAGAAGGTGTTCCCAGTGAGCCGCTTCGCCGAGGCTTCGGCTCGCTCATTGAGTTGCTCTTAGAGGAACTGCCGAACTACTAGTCGCGCAGCGGCTTGAGCGTCGGGAAGGCAATGATCTCTCGAATGTTCGCTTCGTCGGCGATCAACATCGCGAGTCGGTCCATGCCTAGTCCCAGTCCCGCCGTGGGCGGTAGTCCCCACTCGAGCGCCTTGATGTAGTCCTCGTCGATGAGCATTGCCTCGTCGTCACCGGCGGCGGCCAGGCGGGCCTGTTCTTCGAAGCGTGCGCGTTGGTCGACGGGGTCAATCAGTTCGCTGAATCCGTTGGAGAGTTCGCGCGTCGCGGCGTAGGACTCGAAGCGCTCGGTCACGTCGCCATCTTCTTGATGGCGACGTGACAGCGGCGACACCTCGAGCGGGTACTCAGTCACGAAGATCGGGTCCCACAGGTTCTCTTCGCAGCTCACTTCAAAGAGCTCGGCCAGGCATCGTCCCGGTCCCCACGACGGATGCACGACCACTTCTCGCTGCTCGAGCAGTTCAACCAAGTGTTGGCGCGACGTGTGCACCGAGACGTCCTCACCCACTGCCTCGCTGGCGAGTTCGGCCATGGTGCGTCGGGGCCAGGGCGCGGCGAACGAGAATGGCCGGCCCTGGTAGGTCACTTCGGTCGCACCCAGCACGTCGAGCGCCACGCCAGCAACGAGCTCCTCGGTAAAGGCCATCATGTCCTCAAAGTTCCAGTACGCGGCGTAGAGCTCGAGCATGGTGAACTCGGGGTTATGGCGCGGGCTCACGCCTTCATTGCGAAAGACGCGACCGAGTTCGAAGACCCGTTCGAATCCGCCCACGACCAGACGCTTGAGCCACAGTTCGGGTGCGATGCGCAAGTAGAAGTCGCTGTCGAGCGCGTGGTGATACGTCTTGAAGGGTCGGGCGGCGGCGCCGGTGGGAATGGGGTTCAATATGGGCGTTTCCACTTCGACAAAGTTGGCGGCCCAGCAACGCTCGCGCACCGAGCGGATCATCGCGCTGCGGCGAAGCAGTGACGTGCGCGTGGTGGCGTTCGCCCAGAGATCGGCCTCGCGGTGACGGTAGCGCAAGTCGAAGTCCGAGATGCCGGCCCACTTGTCGCCGAAGTTGTGCAGGGCTTCGGCCAGGAGAACCCAGGACGACACCTTGACCGACAGCTCGCCACGCTTGGTGCGCACGACTTCGCCCGTCACCCCCACCCAGTCGCCGAGATGGATCTTGACGAATTCCTCGAACTCCTGGGTGAGTGACGCAAGCGCGAAGAGCTGAATCTCCCCCGTAGCGTCGCGCATCGTGGCGAAGGCCAGCTTGCCCTGGGTGCGTAGCAACATCACGCGGCCGGCGACCATCACAGTGACGCCCGACTCCTCGCCGTCGCTTAAGTGGGAGTAGGTAGTTTGCAGATCACCCGCGTGGGCGTTATGGGCAAAGGTATACGGCGGGTTCATGAGTCCTCTCGAGAGTGATTACGTTCATGAACGATACGCAATCCGTGCAGGGTTAGCCACGGCTCGACGTGAGCAACGTATTTGGTGTGCGGCGCGACCAACCCCGCGAGGCCGCCCGTCGCGATGACGGTGGCTTCGCCAATCTCGGTCAAGATCCGTTCGACCATGCCGTCAACCTGGGCCGCGAAGCCGTAGAGCACACCGGACTGGATTGATTCAATCATCGTGCGGCCAATGACCGAGCGCGGTTCGAGAAGTTCCACTGAACGAAGTGCCGACGCGTGCGAGTAGAGCGCGTCGAGTGAGATGGCCACCCCGGGGGCAATGGCGCCGCCGAGGTATTCGCCCTTGGCACTGATGACGTCAAAGACGGTCGCCGTGCCGAGGTCCACCACGATGGAAGCGCCGGGATAGAGGTCGTACGCGCCCACGGCGTCGGCGATGCGGTCCGGGCCAACCTCGCGAGGGTTGTCGTAGAGAATGAGCATGCCGGACTTGGTGCCCGGACCAATGACCGTGACGTCAAGCTCGGAGAACCAGCGATTCGCCATGCGGCGCAGTTGCGTGGTGACGCCCGGAACCGACGAGGCAATCGCAATCGCGGTGACCGCCGCGCGCAGATCGAGACCTTCGAGGTCGAGCAGCTGGGTCAGCACCATCGCCAACTCGTCGGGTGTGCGTTCGGCGACGGTTGAGATCCGCCAGTGAAAGGCCAGCCCGAGCTCGCCACTGGCGCGCGCGAATCCCATCGCGTCGGGTGCGGTCGGTGCTTCGGGTCCAAAGAGCCCAATCACCGTTTCGGTATTCCCCACGTCAATCGCGAGCAGCATTAGGCCTCCCTGGAACTGAGCGTCACCGGAGCATTGTCAATGAGTCGCACGCCTTCGACAATGCCCGCGATCAGCGCGCGGAACTCACCCTCGTCGCCGTCATGCGCGACCACGAAGGTTGTTGGCTGGACAATCTCGACGTAGGCCGTTTGCACGTGCGCGTCCTCAAGCACCTCGCGCATGCGCCGTCGCAGCGTTGACGGCGTGGCGGGAGCGTCGACGGCGCGTAACGCTCGAGAGATTGCCAGCGCCTGCTCGCGGCCATTGGCGCTCAGTTGACCGTTGCGACTCGAGATCGCGAGGCCGTCGGGGTCGCGAACAATGGGACAACCAATGATCTCGACCGGCAGCGCGAGGTCGCGCACCATCTGGCGAACTACCGCTAACTGCTGAAAATCCTTCTCGCCGAAGTAGGCGTGACACGGACCCGTGACCGCGAACAGTTTCGCCACCACGCTCGCGACCCCGTCGAAGTGTCCCGGTCGGTCAGCGCCCTCTAAGGAGTCGCCGATCCCATGCACCGAGACCGTCGTCGAGGTCGAGTTGGGATAGTCGGGCCACATCTCTTCGAGTGATGGTTCGACCAGACAGTCCACGCCGTTCTCTTTGGCGACCACCGCGTCCTCGTGGGGCGTGCGCGGATAGGACTTCAGGTCAGCCGCGCTACCAAACTGGCGCGGATTGACAAAGATGGTCGCGATGACGACGTCGCCGCTGGCCCTCGCGGCGCGAAAGAGCGACGCGTGCCCGTCGTGCAGCGCGCCCATGGTGGGCACCAGCGCCACCGCGTGACCGAAGGCCCGCTGGTCATTGGCGTAGTTGCGCCACGCCTCGATGCTGCTCAGTTGCTCCATCAGGCAATCGACTGCGAACGGCGCAGCTCCGCCAGTTCGAAGGCCGCGTTCGCGAGGGCCACGTACGTTGAGCGCTCCGACTCGGGAATCGCGGCGAGGTGCGCGTCAATGGTCGCCATGTCGCCACGGGACGCCGGACCGGTGAGGGCCGCGTGCGGGCCTACGGCGACGACGTCGGCTAACGCCTGTTGCGCGAGCGGCAGGAAATCTTCCAGGCTGAGTCCCGCCGACTCCGCCAAGTGCCCCACGTGACCCATCAGGGCCACTAAGTGATTGGCCGCCACTGCGGCGGTCGCGTGATAGGCCGTGCGCTGATCGTCACGCAGCGTGATGACCCGCCCTTCAAGGGATCGAACGACGTCGACCAGTACGTCATCGCCCTGCACGCAGTATGTGGCGCCAAAGAGCCGTTGGGCACCGAGCTCTCCCGAAGGCAGCGGCATCAAGGGGTGCATGGAGCCAACGCGCGGATGCGGCGCCAACACACCCAACGTCAGCGAACCGGCGACGTGGGCCACCACCTGGTTGACGTCGGGCGCGATGCGCGACGCCACGTCGCCAATCGCGTCATCGGGCACCGTCAGCAGAATCAGCTGTGCCGCATCGAGGTAATCCAGTTCGTCGTGGTGCACGAGGGTAATCTCGTGACCGGCCTTTTCCAGGGCGCCCGCGAAGGAAACACCGGCTCGCCCGGCGCCCACGATGGTTATGTTCATATCTGCTCCGATCCGTTCCAGCCCCTGGTCGGGTGCCGTTCGGTGTTAGCGCAACGTCTCGAGTGTACCCAGTGCGACGACCCGTCCAACGCTGTCTCTCAATTGGTCCTCGCTCACGAGGTCCGCAGCCAACTCGCGCAAGGGAACCAGCACGAACGCTCGCTCGTAGAGACGCGGGTGCGGCACCAGGATCTCGGGGGGGTCGCTCGTCTCGTTGCCCACCAGCAAGACGTCCACGTCCAGGGTCCTCGGTCCCCAGCGCAGGCCTCGGGTCCGACCGTTCGCAAGTTCGGCCGCTTGCGCACGCGCGAGCAACTGGTGCGCGGTGGCGTCGGTCAAGACCTCGACCACCAGGTTCCAAAAGTTGTCCTGGGCCAGGCCGCCCACCGGATCGGTCTCGTAGACCCGCGACGTGCGATGGACGTCGCCTTCGCAGACGATGGCCAGACCGCTGGCCAGGTGTTGTTGTGGATCACCGACGTTGGATCCGAGCGACAGGTAACAGGGCCGCACTACGAGCGTTGCACGCTACAGCGCACGCCCACGCTCGCCACGTCCTGGGCGACGGGAGGTCGAACCTTGCGCACCGCCACCGTGACCGACGTGATCTCGGCGTCATAGGACAAGATCTCGTGGGCCACGCGTTGGGCCAGAGTCTCGAGCAAGAGGAATCGTCCTTCGGCCGCGACCGTTGCCGTGAGTGACAACACGTCCGCGTAGTTCGTGGTCGCGGCAATGTCGTCATTCATCGCGGCCTCTTCGAAGGGCCGCTCAATGTCAAGGTCGAACACCAATGGTTGGGCCCGCACACGCTCCTCGGCCAACACACCGACGATGGCGCTGCAGCGAAGCTCCCGCAGTTCAATCAGGTCGCTCACGCCTGTATCTCGGGCAGGTTGAACAATACTGAACGACCGTCGGGGCCTATGGAGCGCTTGAAGAGTCGCTCTACGTAGGCAATCGCCATTGACGTGGTGGGCACGCGTGAGGACCACACCAAGTACCCGGCGATCACGCCCAAGAGGCGATCAGATACTTCGTCGCTGTGCAACAGGACCATGGTCTTGTTGTTCATTGAATTCGCGAGGTCGAGGTAGCAGGCCCCCAACACTTCGGACTGCTGGGGGCCGCCGCGTAGCGCGTAATGACTGGCGGTCAAGCCGTGTTCGAAGTAGGCGCTCAAGTTCTGCATCACCGGCAGGATCGAGATCACTCGACCGAAGCCCTGGTGCTTTAGCCACAACAGTTCTTCGTCGCGTCGAACCCGTCGGTGCACGGTCGTCGAGCCGCCGGGCCGCTCGGACACCGCCAAGATGTCCTTGTAGACCCAGATGAAGCTTCGCGGCTGAATGCCCGCTGCCCACTTGCCCCTCACGCCACTACCTCCTGCACTGGTCGTACGAGCAACTCACGTAGCTGCACGGCGGCCACGGCGTCATGTACTCGAACCATACTGACACCTTGGAGCATGGCCCACGCCGTGGTGGCGAGTGAGCCCTCAAATCGCTGATCCACGTCGAGTTGCTCGTTGCCGAGTCCGCCCAAGAATCGTTTGCGGCTGGTGCCGATCAGCACGCCCGCCCCGTACTCGCGAGCGAGGGTCACGAACTGATCACAGTGGGCCAACAGGACCAGATTGTGCTCGGTCGTCTTGCCGAAGCCAATGCCCGGGTCGAGCCAGAGTTGGGGCACGTTGGCGTCGCGCGCTCGCCGCGCCATGGACTCTAAGAAATTGCCGACTTCGCTGACAACGTCGACGTAGGTCGGACTAACTTGCATGGTCGCCGACTCACCCTGGCGATGCATGGCGACGTAACCCACGCCCAATTCTCCCGCCACCTCACAGAGCGAACTCGAGACGTCGTTGATGACGCTCGCACCGGCACTGACCGCGGCTCGAGCCACGACTTCCTTCTGCGTATCAACCGATACCGGACCCTCTTTCGCGAGCGTCGCTATTACGTCGAGCACCCGGTCCAACTCTTCGTCGACCTCCACCGCGAGTGCCCCCGGCCTCGTGGACTCACCGCCGACGTCGACGATGTCACAGCCCGCAAGAAAGTGCGCCCGGCCGCGAGCCACCGCATCGTCGTCCGCCAGGGTACGAGAATCCGGGAAAAACGAGTCGGGCGTCACGTTGACGATGCCCATCACCATCGGGCTTAGCGCCACGTAGACCTTCGCTGATGTATGTACTGCAGGGCTTCGGCCCGGTAGGCGGCGTCATCGCGAAAGACGCCGCGCACCGCGGAGGTGACCGTCGTCGATCCGGCCTTCTTGACCCCGCGCATCGAGACGCAGAAATGTTCGGCTTCAATCACCACGATGGACCCGCGCGGATGCAACTCGCGCTCCATTGCTTCAACGATCTGGGTGGTCATGCGCTCTTGGACCTGGAGACGCCGCGCGTAGCCCTCGACCAACCGCGCCAACTTCGACAGCCCCGTGATGCGACCTTCGAGACCCGGTAGGTAGGCCACGTGCGCCAGTCCCGTGAAGGGAACCAGGTGATGTTCGCAGAGCGACGTGAAGGGTATGTCACGCACCATGACCATCTCGTCGTGGCTCGCTTCAAAGGTGAGACGCAGATGCTCACCGGGGTCCGCTTCTAGTCCCTCAAAGAGTTCCACGTACATGTCGGCGACCCGCCGCGGCGTCTCGACCAATCCCTCGCGCTCCGGGTCCTCGCCAATCGCCTCTAGGAGTT
>PMAL01000169.1 GCA_003152555.1 Acidimicrobiaceae bacterium
CTGGTGTGGTCAGATGACTTTGCGGCGCGGCTTCAGTGCAAAGCGGGGAGAATCCGCCAATCTACCAGACGAGGAGCACCGCGAAGTCTCGAAACCGACATCCATAAATTGATAACGGATGCCAGCAATCAACACATCGCTCTTTGCGAAGCTCTCGCTGAACAACGAGCAACCGAAATTGGTTTTTCACCGGAACAAGAGGAGGCTCTAAGGGCGACAATCCAGATTGAAGTCATAGTTTGCCTCGATGAGNNGACGGCTGCAGGACGCAGGTCATCTACCAAGTGATCGTCTTCCAATCTGGGTCGTATCGCTCAGCGATCTCATGGCCGTGACTGATCTTTTGCAAGGCGCTCAACTTGTCCATTACTTGCTTCGTAGGCGGCGGCTAGAACTGGACGGACGAATATCAGCTCACGATGAGTTGGACTGGGTCGGCAACTACATCTTGCAAGGCCTTTACTTTGACGACATCGCCAGTGGAAACGAACAATATGACTCGATCTTCTTGTCCAGTTTTACAGACGAAATTGACGCCTGGTACAACTCGGAACTTGGAATACTGAGCAAGTCGGTTCAAAAACCTTCGCAGGCTATTCCAGTCGCGCTAGAGCGTCTCATCGGGAAGTTATCAAGGCAGCGACCAAAGCATTGGATTGTCGCCTCGGTCGGACTGCTGGACGGATCCGGCGAATTTCGAAATAAATGGAATTACTCCATCCCGAAGGTCGAGCAGAGAGCCATCAGTCGCGGCGCTTCGAATGTGAGTTAGNNGAGTTTTATTTCGGATGGTCGAATCGGTCTCTCGTACTATGTCGACACCTCGTCCAGTGCTTCCCGAGCGATGTCCGATGCTGCCAGCGCTGCGAAAGTGCATATCGCGAAGGGCGATGCGTCGAACTGGGTGACGATTTGTCGAGGATCCAATGGTGATCTTCGTGTGGCGGTTATTGAAAGCGGTGACCCTCCGTCGATTGCTGAGGCGCTCGCCTGAGGGTCGACATAGGACATCCAAGAATCACCCTGATAGAAGTATCGAATGGCTCTACACCTTTGTCCATCAAGGCGTTTCTGTCATTGCGTAACACCGTGCCCGGGGCCGACGGCGCGAAGCGTCTAGTCGGGCCCATGGGTCATTGCCAAGTTACACAATCGACACGGTCTTAGGAGTCCAGGATCGCTCGGGAGTACGCTCGCGGGAACGCAAGAGAAGGCAGATCGATGACTGGTTCTGAAGGGAAAGTAGTTCGACCGGCGTTCTTGCTTTTCTGCGCCGTAGTTCTTCTGGCTGCCGTAGTCGTTGGTGGCTATCGAATCACTCATCCGACATCGAATGCTGGGACCTCCTCGCTAGTGAACCAATCTCAGTCAACAAACGCGGTTGTCTCGACGACTACTTCGACGGTGACAACGCCTCCAGTGACCCAGCCTCCCGTCTCCACTCAGCCAACTTCGGGCATCGTAAATATTCACCGAGTTGCTGTGGCCGATGGACGTAAACGACCCGGCNNTGAGATGGAGTGCGGCTTGACGAAGGTGGGAACGGGTTACGCAACTTTGGCGGCGGAACCGGGATCGCAGTGGTGCCTCGTGCGAGTAGATGTGAAGAACATCAGCTCATCACCAGGGCTTTGGTCCGCCGGGGGAGAAACCGCCTACGACGCACGGGGAAATAGTAGCAGTTCAGAGTCCGAAGCGGAGCTTTACGTGTCGAACTCCAACTTGATGGGTGGGATTAATCCTGGAGTTTCGGCGCCAGATGTCATTCCGTTCGAGCTGCCGATGAACGACAGGTTGGTGAGAATGTCGTTCTACGCGGGATTCAATGAAGCGCCTGTGTCCGTTGCACTCAGTTAGCATCCATGAAGTCCCAGCATCAACCCCCAAGACCGGGCCAGTCAATGGAGGCATTCCGGACCGTAAGGCGCTCTTCACCGATGGCGTGACGATAAATCTCTTCGGTCGTGCGCTCGTTTGAGTGACCCATCGACTGTGNNTGGCCGTAGGTGTGTCTTGTGTGGTGCGGGAACCAGGTCCATTTAGGTGGCACAGAATTGAGGTTCTTCGCAACTGCTTCATCGTGCTCTACCGTCATAAGGTCCACGGCTCTCTCCCAAAGGTCATCGCAGTTCTCAGTCCACCATTGGTCATTTCGCGGCGGCGCGAAGAGCCAACCATCGGTGTTGGCGTCGGCCCACTCGACTAGTTCACGAAGTCGCGCCTCGAACATTGGCCATACGAACGCTTCTCTAATTCGGTTGTGTTTTGGTGGGCCGAGGTGCCAACCCGGCAGGCGGAGGAGCTGACGGTCTACTCCGATGGATAGCCGCTCTAGGTTGACGCGACTGGTGTGGAGGGCCAACGTCTCGCAGTGTCGCAGGCCGGTAGCCGTACGAAGCAGCGGCATCGCGGAGATTTGGCGAGCAACTTCGTCACCTAGTGGAAGGAGCCGACTGTTGGGCATTGAAGCCTTGCCGCTCTCTCGGCGGTACATTGCATCGCTCAAGGCGGAGACGACTTCCAGGGTCGGCACGTCTTCAACCCCCAGCCCTTGACCCGCTTGAGCAGCAATCTCGAAGGTCTCTCTTGTTGCTCGCTCGTTCGCTTCGCTTCGCTTGCGCTTCTTCTTGTCAGCGATTGATTCTGGGTTTGAGACAATGAACGGCGTAAAGGGATTCTCC
The DNA here is from genome assembly GCA_003152555.1 of Acidimicrobiaceae bacterium. Classification (GTDB taxonomy): domain Bacteria; phylum Actinomycetota; class Acidimicrobiia; order Acidimicrobiales; family RAAP-2; genus RAAP-2. The sequence goes on from PMAL01000169.1 coordinate 2,682, forward strand.
TGAAGGAAGCCCTTCGTCACGAGCCACGACCCGAAGTGGCCGAGTGACCACTGACTTGCCGTGATGGTGTTCTCAACGTTTCCAGATTGCGTGACACCGTCGCAAATCATCCTTGCCGCCTGAGTCGGAAGGTCTTTAATTCGCACGTCGAGTTGCGTCGCCACCGGCTCGACGTAGAGCCTCATGTCGGACATGAGTTTGCGATGTGTTCCCAGGGGGAGCGCCATGCTCTCGTACGCACGCTTTTGCTCTATTAGATAGTCGCGCAGCACGGACGATAGTCGGGCGTACCCCCGGCTCGTACCGGGCAGGTGGCTATCGCGGTGTTCAATGAGCCGTTCTCGGAGCAGCGCCGCTTGTGCTTCGGCGGCGGCCTGGGTGTGAAAGACGCCAGGAAGTTCCTTACGTTCAGTGGGGTCAGTGATTACTCCCGTTGGGTAGTAGCGCACCTTGTATACGTCACCCTTTTTCCGAATGGCGACTGGGTCACCGTTCGGGTTTCTTGGTCGCGTCATGCTAAGCCTCCCTCAACAGGTCGGCGATGGTGGAAATGTCGAACTCGGGAATGGTGTTACGCATTTCGGCATTTTCGGGATTGAGGACCAGATTGTTGGTCCAGGCAATGACATCGCATGGGCGCCAGCGCCGGTCGCGTGTGCGGAGTGGCAGTGGCGAGGGGAAGTCAGGGTGTCGTTTAATAAGATCACCGATAGTTTTGACACTGAAATATAGGACGAGGTCATTGACCGTCCACAGACGGCCCTCAGGCGGGCTTGCCGGAATGTCGCTTGTAGTGTTGCTCACGACTTGGATACTGTCTGCCAGTCTTACTTGTGCACGCTCGCGCCCCATAAACTGGGTGCAAAACCGGGTTGAACTGCCCACAAAGGCGTCGACATTCATCATTCGTGGGTCTGCCCAGTTTGGAAAGAACCCTTGACCAGGAGATTTGTGAGCCACTCTAGTACCTACACAATTTTCGAAGGGACTTCGGAAATACAGCGCCTGATCATTGCAAGGGCCATTTCGGGCGTGCACATCAGATAGTCCTGAGAAGCGACTCGGGTACTTTCCGTTTGCCGCGGACACGATCAAGGACCGCCGGTTGCGACCGACGCGCAAACCGGTTAATTGGCATCCGCGAACAAGTCGGCCGGCCGTAACGGCCTCGTTCTTCAGGAGCGTGAATCTTCGAACTTCCGACCAATAATCGGACCGACAGAAAAGCGACCGGCCACAACGCATGCAATGAAAAGGAGCCCCAGCCACGCGTGTCCGTTGAATGTGTATATGGCGGGCGGTAAGACGCCGAAAGCGAACAACAAGTTACGGTTTAGTAAAAATCCAAAATATTTGCTCACGTGCATCTCCTGATAATCGTTGACTTAGTCAACGATTAATACCGTAATGTGTTTAGTTGACTTTGTCAACTAACTGGTATGGTTTGGCGTGCCCCCGAATAAGCGCGACGTGAAGTTGATGGTTGCAGCTCTGTTCACGATGAATGCCGGTCTCGAACGAGCGAGACGTCAGCGAAAGGGAGCCGCCACATTAAGTCTGTTGCAAACCATCGCTAATCATGACGGAGCGCGGCCCTCCGATATTGCCGGTCTTCAGGGAGTTCATCCCTCACTCGTCACCAGACAAATTCGAGAACTTGAAATTGCTGGTTATGTAGAGGTCAAGGCTGACCCAACGGATGGACGATCGAATTTGGTCACGTTGACGGACAACGGAACTGTCGAACATCGTCGGTTGGAGAGTTTTGGCCTGAAGCGATTTTCGCTTTTTGTCCGCGATTGGGAGTCGGAGGATGTTCGGCGCCTGACAGAACTCTTGTGGAAACTTCAACAGTCAATGAGTGCTGTCTCTTCTCGTGAACAGCGGAGACCCGGCGACGTGACCTAGACGATCAGGAGTGTCATCACGTCAGTGGGTAAAACTGCCGCCACCCGGTGCTCGACAACATGCTGTCCATCATTTCCCAAAGATGCCCCGAAAACGTCGCTTTGTAGAGATGAGCACGGTACAATGCATTCATGTCAACTCCTGTCAGTCAAGCCCGTGTGTCTCAGCGTGGTCAAACCAGTCTTCCGGCAGAACTAAGGCATCGTTGGGGTATCGAGGACGGTGGCGAGATCGCCTTCGTTGACCTCGGTGACGCAGCATTAGTTCTGCCCGGAGGAATGGCTCGAGCCAAGGCTGAACTGAAAAGCGTCCTCACCGCGCGCTACAACGCTGGGTTAGCAGCAATCGGCGACCCCGACCTCGCCGATCAGTAGTGAACGTCGTCCTCGACGACCGCCTCTTGATTGAGGAGCTTCTCGTTGGCAGTCGCAGACCGGGAGTGCAACTGCACACCACTGCCTACTGGTACTACCGCGCATGTCGGGCCGCTGTACTTGGCGCCGGCGGGCATCTTTCTGGACCATTCCGGGAATTGGAACCACAAGATCAGGAGCGCGCGATTAGCGCAATGCTTCAATTACCGAATGACATTGGCCTTCCTGACACACGACAACTCGTACCGCTCATGGTTGAGATTGCCGGGCGCCACCCTAAGTTGAACCTACTCAACCTTGAGGCGGTGGCTGCGGCCCGCGCTCTGGCCGCCACGATCTGGCTGTCACCAGAGGCAGCGAACGGAGTCTTGCCGGCTGTTCTCGATGGCGAACTTCTAGCGTGGGAAATCGTCACTCCGAAGTGATGCAGACCGCGACTCGCAATGGCGCTCGCGCGAGAGCCATTAACGGGGACCGGGATCGGACCAAATCGGGTCTAAAACTGGTCTTCCCATTTATTTGTGGGTCCATCTCTCTTCGAAAGGTGTCGCGACCAGTACTTCTGGTCGCACCTATAGGAACTACACGATCTTCGAAGGGACTTCTGAAATTCAGCGCTTGATCATTGCACGCGCCATCTCGGGTGTGCACATCAGGTAGTCCTGAGCCGTAAAATGCCAGGCCTCTAGTTCTCTCGACGGCTGGCCGTCGGCGATGACGTTCGGAACTATCACTTTTAGGACTCCTTGGACCCATTAATGAGTTTGTGGTTCTATCTTCAGAGTCCTCACGTCGAACCATCTTCGATGTCTTCGGCATGGGACCACTTCTGGCGTATGGACTCGACTCTTTCGAGGGAGGTTCATCATGTTGTTCGTTGGAACTCGCTGAACGTTGCTGCAAGATAGGAAAGATTCGAATAACTCGAGGTTTCAGTCCGACCGATATTGCTCGTGTGGTCACATGATCATGCTTTGCCGACCAAGTGCTGGATTCTCATGGGGAGCAGTTTTTCAATCAATTGAGCGACAGTTGAGTGCTGACCGCCGCCTTGACTGGTGGTCAAGAATCCCGTACAATTGTACGTATTGAGGAGATTTGAATGCCTAAAGACAAAAGACGGGAACTACGGATTACGTCGCAAGACGATGATTTGATTGTTGAAGCCGCCGGGCTCGCTGGTGTCTCGGTCTCCGAATTTTTGATTGACCGTGCGCTGAAAGACGCGGGGGAACTCGTCGAGTCGCACAGGTTAATTCGGCTTCAGTCTGACTCTTATGAGCGTTTTCTAGCCGCTCTAGATCGTCCGGCTCGAGCACCCCGAGAGTTACTAAGGCAGATTAAAGTGTCTCGCCCAATCAAACACGTTGACTAGTGCGAATTGAGCGGATACGTCCGCAACATGCACTCAAGGACTTCGACTGCGGCGTCAAAGAACTCAACGAGTGGCTCGTCAAACATGCAATTGAGAACGAAAAACGCGACCTGTCGCGCACCTTCGTATTGCTGAGCGACTCCGACGAAGTAGTCGGTTTCTACTCTCTAACCGTGGGTGGCGTGAGCGTAGAAAGATTGCCGAAAAAGCTCGCAAGGGGGCTTCCGAAATTCGACATTGGAATGGTGCTGCTTGGACGCCTTGCAATATCAAGCAGAGTACAAGCACAAGGACTTGGACGCGATCTGATGGTGGACGCGATTCTCCACGCGTCCGTAGCTGGCGATAACGCTGCGGCGCGATTCATTTGCGTAGACCCAATCAATCAGTCTGCTCGGGGCTTTTATTCAACGTTTGGATTCGAAGACATTGGAGGCGACGAGCTTGGGCGAATGTATCTTCGAATAATTGACGCGGTCGCAGCTCTCGAGGCAGCAATTGATCAAAATTGAGGGGCGTAATACCTCCCAGTGGCCAATTCAAAACAAGGATTCAATCGGACTGTCTTCTTTCAAATCAATTCACGGAGTGGGGGTCATGGGCGTGGGCTGCGCGAGGCCCAACTCGGAGCACGTGGACGCGGCGCCGGGGAAGACGCCAGCAGTTCCGTCAGCCATCGTGCACACGACCAGATTTGGCACTGGGTGCACCGTGATTGGCCCGGTCACGCGAATGACCTGTGAAACACCAGTTGACAAGAAGCCGTCGCGCCAGAGCATCCCGCACATTCCGAGCGCGTCAGTGACTTGGGAGGTTCCAGTAGCTGGATTCAATACAGCGATGGTGGTGCCGTTGTCGCCGAGTTGCGGGAGGCTGTAGCAGTGTGCGGTATTCATGTTGGTCACCGTTTCGTAGTGGACGTACACCGCTGCTGCAGCAATACCGACTCCACCGGCCGCCATCGTGACGGTCAGCACGAAAGCCACGCTTGAGCGCTGCCACCGTCGCGGCGATGTACTCACCGTCGTTTCCATCTCGCGGCGAAGTGCCACTCGGTGAGCGCTATGCATCGGGCGAGCCTCGGGTACTTGGTCAATACTGTTCATTACATCTCTCCTGCTCAGTGAAGATTGTGGGGTAGGGGCCGCGCGGCCAAGGGTCGGGTGTCGTCAGAAGGAATGATGAGCGTTGTGCGAAGACGACCGTGGGCTCGTGATAGCCGCGATCGCACCGTGCCGATGGGTACGCCTATCACTTTGGCTACCTCCGCGTAGCTAAGCCCGGCCCAGTCACAGAGAGCGATGACCTCTTGGTCTTCGACTCTCAGTCCCGACAGCACCGACAAGACGTCGGCCATGCGACGCTCATCGTCCAAACGATCAACGGAGTCCTCCGCGAAGTCGTCGATCTCGACGTGTGGGAGCTTGGCCAAGAGGTTCCGATGACGACGCTGCGACCGTTGGTAGTTCCGCAAACAGTTATTGGCGACGGCGAGCAGCCACGGCAAGATCGACTCGCTGTGAAGTCGTACGTCCTTGCGACGCCGCCACGCTTCGGCCCAGACGATGCTCGTCAGTTCCTCGGCTGATGACCAAGAGGCCGTTCGTCGAAAACAGTGGTTGTAAATGGCCTTCGAGTGGCGTTCGAACAACTGACCAAAGGCTGCACCGTCGTGCTTTGTTGCCCACTGCCAAAGCTCCAGGTCGGTCGGGTTGTCAGGCATGCTCACACCTGTCTATGTCCGGTTGGGCATTATCGGTTCCCGAGTGTTTGCCAACTGAGTTTGTGTGGGATGAGATACTTGGATTCCATCCGATCAGCGGTTCGGTGACATCATCTCTCCAACAAGTGGTCCTGTCCAAACCTATTGGAAGTGCCACCTTCCACTGGCGACTTGCCTAAGTTGTCTGCCCTCAAATCCGAGGCCGAGACAGCTTCGTTGCCATGGACTTTATGAAGTCGTGCTTGGATCCATTTTTCAGGCGACGCGCTCGCTCCTTGGTGAGAAGTGGAACGCGGCCGATGTCGGTGACGCGGTGACCCAGAGTGAATCGGGTATTGCGTGAACCAAACGTCGCATTGCCGACCAATCGGTGTCCATGAGTTAGTGCCCGAGTGATCGCCCTATCTCATAGCAAAAGCTCCGAATGGCGCCCTTGGCTTGCGTCGGCAGAGCTTCAACAACGTCGGGACGCGATACGTCGCGATAATTCGCGGTTCGCACCGCGGACCTGACAACCCAGGTCCCCAGCTTCGCGGGGACCATGAATCGCTCGTGCAGGGAATTGGAAGTTGGAGTAGCCCCCGAAATTGTGCCCGCGATCGTCGTCGAGCATATTGAAGGGGGAAACATGTACTTATTCACCAGGCAGGCTCGCTTGCTCGGTCTCCAGGCAGCACCTTGGGCCGTCTCAATCGGAGCGGCTGCGGCCAAGGCCACGGGCGGCGAGGTACGGGTGTGGGCCCGCACGCTGTCCCCCGGGTACGGCACCGTTGTATGGAGCAGCTTTTGGGATGACCTCGCGTCGCGCGAGGCGTCCTTCGAGGCGCTCGCCACGGACGCTAACTACCTCTCCCTCGCGGCTGAGGGTGCCCCGTTTCTCGTGGGCGGCATCGATGACACTCTGTACAACGTCGCCTACGAAGGCGCCCACCCCGGCGGTGATAACAAATACGTCAGCATCGTCCAGTCCGCGTGCGCGAACGGCAGCGTGGTTCGCGGCATGACCACGGGCGTGGAGATCGCGAAGAAGGCCGAAGCCATTGGCGGACACTCAACCGCTTTCGTGGCCAACGTCACGGGACAGTGGGGCGGCGTCGGATGGATAGCCGGCTACCAGAGCATCGCGGAGTACGAGGCGGCCCAGGTGAAGTTGAACTCCGACGCCAGTTGGCTCGAGTACGTCGACGGGTCTACCAACTGCTACTCACAAGAAGCGGGCGTCTCGCAGGCACTGGTCTTAGCCAGACTCGGGTAGGACAACGCGGGATTACCCGGTTCGCGCTGGCCGATTGGTTCGAAGGGCTACTTCTCGTAAAGCTAACTGAGGCGGTTGATCGGCGCGTAACAATTCCTATACGAACTTGCCGTGTCGACATTGAGTGGATACGTCGTACCTGTGTGCTCGCAGATGAATTGATAGCCAGCAAGCGAACATTCGTGGCCGGCCATTGACCTCAGTTTTCGTTGAGTTAGGAGTTCGATGAAGCGTAAGAATCTTCCCACTGATTGGTGTCGAAGGTCCGACGCATTAGATCTGCAACCTAATGGCTGAGGACCTAAAGTCCCTCAATCGAACAGATTCATTCGATTGCGGATGACTGTTCAACAACCGTCAGCATGTCCATCCCAACCGGCCGAAGGTGGCCGTCGCCGAACGCGCTTCCCGCGCGAAGCGGTGGAGGCGCGACAGGTTCTATCGCCAATCTTGAACCGCTCGGCCGAGGGTCTCGCTCACCTCGGTTCTTAGCAGCGCGGCCAAGACCGCCGTCGTGACCTCGCCGGATTTGAGGCGATTCGTTTTGTGAAAATAATCCCAGAGACGGACCAGTCCGTCCTCACCGTCAGCGCCGAACATAGCCGCCGCGAGACGCTGCCACCGATACTGGTACCAGACGTAGTTAAGCGGGCTCATCGGGTCATCACCACCCGTGTAGTGGGCTT
>PMAL01000027.1:0-5477 GCA_003152555.1 Acidimicrobiaceae bacterium
CCGATGATCGCCAAAGCGACCGGCATCTCTCCGGCCAGACTTCAGACACTGATCACTCGTGAATCTCATGGCGCAGAGTTGGGCTTTATGGGCGCCAGTTACATCGACGTGTTGCAACTAAACGAGGCGCTTGCCAAGTTGCACTAGCTCCCGATCATCGGCCTGGCGGCGAGGTGCGACGGAGACCTTGACCAGCACGTCACTGTCGACCTTTCCTCGTTGGATGAGGTGCCAACGAGGAAAGGTCACCCAACGTGTCGTGCGCGTAGAAGACTGTATCTATGTCGCGCGGTGAACTTCGTGTCTATTTGGGCTCAGCGCCCGGCGTGGGCAAGACCTATCACATGCTNNGTCGAGACCCACGGTCGCCCGTCGACGCTGGAAAAGATTCGTGACTTGGAAGTCATTCCGAGAATCACCCGAGAATATCGTGGCGCCCAGCTGGAAGAGATGGACGTAGAAGCGGTCCTCGCGCGTCGTCCCCAAGTGGCGCTCGTGGACGAACTGGCCCACACCAACGTGCCTGGCAGCACCAATCAAAAACGCTGGCAGGACGTCGAAGCACTGCTGGATGCCGGCATCAACGTGATCACCACGGTCAATATTCAGCACCTGGAGTCGGTCTCTGACGTGGTGGAAAAAATCACCGGTATCACCCAAAGAGAAACCATTCCCGATGTCGTCGTGCGTCGCGCCGAGCAGATCGAGCTGGTGGACATCACGCCCGAGGCGCTGCGCAAGCGCATGTCCCACGGCAACATCTACGCGCCCGACAAGATCGACGCCTCGTTGTCTAACTACTTTCGACCGGGCAACCTCACGGCGCTGCGCGAACTGGCGCTGTTATGGCTGGCCGACCGAGTCGAAGACTCATTACAGCACTATCTGGTTGATCACGGCATCAGTGACGCGTGGGAGACGCGAGAGCGTCTCATCGTGGCCGTGACCGGGACCGATACCGATGAGGCTCTGCTGCGACGGGCGGCGCGAATTGCGTCGCGCACGGGCGCCGAGATCATGGCGGTGCACGTGGTTAACACCAGTGGGCTTCTCGACAACGCCGACACCTCGTCGGCGCGCGCACTCGTGGGTGAACTCGACGGCGTGTTTCAAGAAATCGTGGATGAAGACGTCGCGCGCGCGTTGGTGGCCTTCGCGCGCTCCGAGCACGGCACGCAGATTGTGCTCGGAGCCAGTCGTCCCCGGTCGACACTGCACCTCACGGGCGGGGTCGTCGAGAAGGTGCTGCGCCAAGCGCGTGACCTTGACGTGCACATCATCGCGGTCGGGGGAGAGCGACCCGCGAAAATTCGTCAACGCCGACAGAAGCGTGAATTCTCGTGGGCGCGGGCATCAGTGGCGCTCGCCCTCACGGTGCTGTCAATGCCGTTGCTCACCTGGGCCATGACCGAGATTCGTTCGAGCCTCTCGCTGTCAACGGTATTTCTCGTCTACCTACTCGTCGTGTTGGCGCTCACCACGTGGGCCGGCGCGTTGGTCGGCGTTGTGGCCGCGCTCGCCGCCTCCGGACTCGAGAATTATTATTTCGTGCCGCCGCTGCACACATTGCAAGTCGCGCGGCCCGATGACGCGGTATCGATCATCGCCTTCTTTGTGTTTGCGATTGGCGCGAGCATCGTGGTCAATCAATTTGCACTACGTTCCAAGGAAGCTGAGCGCGCCAGAGTTGAAGCGCAGGTGCTGGCGCGCGCGGCCGCCACCATGGCATCGTCGAGCGAGGATTTGTTGCCATTGTTCGAATCGCTCCGTTCCATTTTTGCCATTCCCGGTATCGCGCTATTGGTGCGACACGAGGGCGAGTGGTCGGCTGATCTCAAATGCGGTGAACCGTTTGATACGTCGTCGGCGAACTCTCGATTTGTCATCGACGACGATCACACGCTCGTGCTCTCGGGCGAAGCGCTCGATAATCAAGACCGACAGTTAATCACCGTATTTTTAGAACGAGTGTCGGCCGGACTTCGTTCGCAGGCAGCACTGCATGACGAGCAGCAGCAACGCGCGCTCGAGCAGGCGCAGGTTCTGCGCGACGGACTGCTGCACGCGTTGTCGCACGAACTCAGTGCCCCACTCGCCTCCATTGAGGCCAACGTCGCATCCCTGTTGGAGATCGATACTGCGTGGTCGTCCGATGCTCGAAGGGCAGTACTCGTCGGGTTCGAGCACGACGTGCGGCGCATGACTCGTCTGGTCACCAATCTGGTTGACCTGCGCCGTCTCGAGTCCGGTCTGTTGACGGTGCACGTCGGTGACGTTGACCTGAGTGAGCTCATAGACCGGATACTCGCGAGCATTGACGGGGAAGATCACACCTTTGACGTCGACATACCCGAAGATTTGCCGCTTCTCATGACCGATCGCGCGCTGTTAAAGCGGGTCATTATCAACGTCGTGGGTAATGCCGTTCGCTTTAGCCCACGTGAGCGGCCGATTCGAATCAGTGCGTGCCTGTCGGGGCCGTTGGTCCAGATCCTCGTGATTGACCGCGGGCCGGGAATAGACGTAGCACGGCGCGCGACACTGATTGCGTCGTCCAGTGAACTGTACGAGGAGCCGTCCGAGGCGGGCATTGCACTCACTGCGTCCGCCGGTTTCCTCCAACCGCTCGGCGGCCAGTTGCGATTCGAAGATACCCCTGGTGGCGGGCTCACCGTGTGCATTGAGTTGTCGCATGACATGACCGACACTGGCGCGTGACGCGCCGCCGCGCGCGACGACTAATTGCGCGCAAAGTTGCATCGCGATCATTTCCACATTGTGAGTTGAGACCGCGACGCGGTTGAACGAGCGCGCGGAACACGTTCGAATTACCGGGCTTTCACATCCGCGTCACCAAAACTTAATCGGCGATTGTTAAATCTTTTTGGAATCGGTCAATCGCCATGCGCGCCGCGTCACGAGCGGATAGTCTGGCCCAGAATCACCACTCCGGCGGTTCGAAATCAGGGAGGTTGTACTAGTGGCATATCGAAAGTTCAAAGCGGCGCTGTTGGCCGCGGCGACTATGTCCAGCGTGGTGGCGGTGGGAATCTCCGCGGGCACTTCGTCGGCTGGAGCATCGTCGTCCGTCAACTGGGCGAAGGTGACGCAGCTCACCAAGACGGGACCCAAATCGATGGCGGCATTGGTAAAGGCCGCAAAGAAGGAAGGTCGACTCAATGTCATAGCTCTACCGGACAACTGGGCGAACTACGGTGCGATTATCAAGGACTTCAAAGCGAAGTACCACATCAACGTCAGCGACCAGAACCCCGAAGGCTCTAGCGCCGAGGAGATCACCGCGATGACCGATGACAAGGGCCGTTCTGACGACCCCGACGTCATTGACGTGGGTACGAACTTCGCGGTCAGCGCGCGGACGGCCGGCCAGTTGGCCCCCTACAAGGTGCAGACCTGGAGTGAGATCCCCTCGAACTTGAAGGACCCTGCGGGTTACTGGTTTGACGACTACGGCGGCTACGTGGCCATTGGTTGTAACTCCGCAACCGTGACGACGTGTCCCACCTCGTTCGCTCAGATCTTGAGCGCACCGGCGTCGGCCGGCTACAAGGTGGGCCTTAATAACAGTCCGTTGTCGGCGAGCGCCGCGCTTGCGGGCGTGTGGGCGGCAGCGATTGCGAACGGTGGTTCGTTAAGCAACATCGCTCCTGGAGTGACGTACTTCCAGAACCTCAACAAGGCGGGTTACTTCGTACCCACGGTTGCGGGACCGTCGACGATTCAGTCTGGCGCCACCAACATCGTGATCTGGTGGGACTACCTCCAGGCTTCAGAGATCTCTGCGTCCATCAAGGGCTGGAAGGTTGTTGTCCCGAGTGACGCATTGTTCGCCGAGTACTACACGCAGGCAATCAACAAGAACGCTCCAGACCCCGCGGCGGCTCGCCTCTGGGAGGAGTACCTCTACTCAGTAACCGGCCAGAACCTGTGGCTGCAGGGTGAGGCTCGACCTGCGGAGTTGGCGGCGATGATTACCAACGGCACCGTCAACAAGACATGGGAAGCAGCGTTGCCCGCGGTACCAAAGGGGTCGACGAATGTCCCCACGCCGGCGCAAATAACTGCGGCTGAGACCACCGTCACGAGCACGTGGCCAACCGAGGTTACGACCGGTCCGTAGTTCTCAGTGACCGATAGCGAATCTCAAAGCCAGACGTTGATTTCGGACCCGGGTACCTCGGTACCCGGGTCCGAGGTCTTGCCGCTCGAAACGGGCCGACGCAAGGGTGGACTCCGTCGAGCGTGGCTGCCAACGCTCGCGATGGCGCCGTTTTTTGTTTACACCGGCGTCGGGTTGGGTGTACCAATTGTGTACATCATTCGCAACGCATTCCTTACTTTTCAGGGCAAATTCACGTTCAGTAACTTGGATTTGCTGGTCCACGGCATTTACCTGAAGGGCTTCGAAAACAGTCTTCTGCTGTCGGCCATCACTTCGGTGATCCCAGGGATTCTCGGCGTCTTCCTCGCCTACGCCATCGTGACGTCAAACAGCGCGGTCTTAAAGAGGATGGTCGCCACCGCGTCGGCGGTGCTCGCCAACTTTGGTGGCATCAACCTCACGTTCATTTTCATTGCCGCCCTCGGCGAGGGGACGGGCGTCATCACCGTGCTGCTCAACCACATCGGACTCAATCCGTGGAATCATGGATTCGACCTCTATAACTTTTATGGTGTCGCGTTTGTCTACCTTTATTTCCAGCTACCGCTGATGGTGCTCGTGATCACGCCGGCTCTCGGAGGGCTGCGCCAATCGTGGCGCGAGGCAGCGCAAAATATGGGCGCATCGAACTGGCGCTACTGGCGTCATGTCGGCATTCCGGTGCTGATGCCTTCGATACTCGGAGGGGTGCTCTTGCTGTTCGGCAGCAGTTTCGCCGCGTACGCCACAGCGCAAACACTCACCTTGGGCACGGTGACGCTGTCGCCCATCCAAATTGGTGACACCGTGTCGGGCAACGCCATCGCGGGCGAGGCCAACATCGGATTCGCCATTGCCCTGGGCATGCTCATCGTGCTTTCCATCACGATGATCTTCTACGGACTCGCTCGAAGAAGGGCCTCAAAATGGTTACGGTAGGCGAGTCGTACTTCTTCGAAAACCAGGAAGTCGGACCTGGTGAGACACCCGTAAAACGCCGTCGCCGCAAGAAATTCCGAGTCTGGCGATTAGTCGTCCTCGTGATCGCCGCGGCGTACTTCCTGGCTCCGCTCTATGCCGGGTTCAAGTTCGCGCTCCAGAATGACTCCGGAAAGTTCTCGTTCTGGGCGTTCACATCCTTGCCGTCAGAACAGGGCTTCTCGGGCGCCTTCTTTTTGTCGATGCGCCTCGCCCTGTTCACGGCCCTGGTTGAACTTATCTTGATGGTCCCCACGGCAATCTTTGTGCATTTGAGGTTGCCGAAACTGCGTCCGGTGATGGATTTCGTCACGATCTTGCCCATTGTTGTTCCGCC
>PMAL01000027.1:5528-29659 GCA_003152555.1 Acidimicrobiaceae bacterium
ATGGCCAATTTGGATGGTTGGACGACGATGCCGGTGTGGATTGCTCAGTTTCAGCAATCTGACGCCCACGTCACGTTGGCCGCATCGATGGCACTGCTCATCGGCACGTGGCTCCTGCTGTCGCTGATTGTCGCGCTTGATCGATCACAATCAGGACGTAGAAGTAGAAAGGCGGGCACACAGTGACCGACGTCATAGATTCACCGCAACCAGGTGTGTCCTCGAGCATCGCTTCGATCGGCGGAGCCAGTGTGCGCCTCGAGGGCCTCGTGCGCACCTACGGCAAGNNTCGGGCTGCGGCAAGACGACGGCACTGCGCGTTCTCGCGGGGTTCGAGCGTCCCGATAGTGGACGGGTCTTGGTTGACGGCAAGGACGTGTCGAACGTGAGCGCCCAGAAGCGCGACATGGGCATGGTGTTTCAGAGTTACTCGCTGTTTCCGAACATGAGCGTCGTAGACAACGTGGCCTTCGGGCTGCGGATGCGCCGCCAGAGCGGCGCCCAACGTCGGGCAAAGGCCGGCGAATTGCTCGAGCTCGTTGGGCTGGGTGATCAGTCCATCAAGTACCCTCACCAGTTGTCGGGCGGTCAACAGCAGCGTGTTGCGCTGGCGAGGGCCCTCGCGATTGAACCGCGCGTGCTACTGCTCGATGAGCCGCTCTCGGCGCTGGACGCGAAAGTCCGGGCGGAGTTGCGCGATCAAATCCGTTCGCTCCAGCAGCGCCTAGAGATCACGACGGTTTTTGTCACCCACGATCAGGAGGAGGCGCTCTCCATGGCCGATCGCGTGTGCGTCATGTCGAGCGGGCATATTGAGCAGGTCGCCAGTCCCGACACCCTGTACGCACGGCCCACCACGGCCTTTGTCGCTCAGTTCGTGGGTATTTCCAGCCGCGTGCCGGTGCAATCAGACGGCAAAGAGGTGGTCATCTTCGGCCAGCGATGTCTCGTGCGCAGCGGCGGCACCACGGTTTCTGGTCCCGCTGACGCGCTACTTCGACCCGAAGACGTCGCCGTTGAGGTTGACCCTCAGGGCGACGGCTTTATCACGCACAAGAGCTTCTTCGGCGCCATCACCCGTTTGGTGGTGCAGGTGGGAGAGATTCCGGTGCGCGTAGACGTGCGCAGCGACGCCGGCGCGGACATGGCGTTAGGGCTTCACGTGCGGCCCAGCATCATCGCGCGCGACGTGTTGGTAGCGTCGCGCACGGCGATTGAGATACCGAGCGAGGATTGAACAGCGTCGCGAGGACGGTGTAATTTTTCGCTATTCGGCGTTGGAGTCGACGTCGTCGGCGAGCACCGCGTCGACGCCCTTCAGCTCGGTGAGGGCCGCGACCAGATCGTTGACGAGCGCGCGACCACGGACCTGCAGGGTGACGCTGACCATGGCGACCTCGTTGTTTGAACCATCCGCACTGGCGTGCTGTGGGCGGCGGTAACCGTCGGATTCGGTAGAAATCTCCGAAAGCGTGAATCCGCGAGTCGTGGCCAGTCGGAGCACGTCGCGCAAGATCCCCTGGCCCTCGGGGTAGCGAACGCGAATGACCGACATGACCGTCGACGCGTGCGGCAGTCGGTTAGTCAAAGCGGGAAAGGTCACCGCGACGATGAAGTAGATCACGGTGGCGGCACAAGCCAGGATTGGCAGTCCCGCCCCGCACGCTGCGCCGACGGCGGCCGTGACCCACACCGCAGCGGCAGTGGTGAGTCCGCGAACCGAATCGCGACGCACGAAGATGAGTCCCGCGCCGAGGAAACCAACTCCCGAGACAATTTGGGCGGCCATCCGCGAGGGATCAAGTTCAACGAGGCCGGGACGAAGCACGTCATTGAATCCGTACTTGCTGATCAACATGAAGAGCGCCGCACCGACGCCGACGAGCGTGTGCGTACGCAGTCCCGCACTCTTTTGGCGAATTTCGCGTTCCACTCCGATCATCATCGAGAGCAAAAAAGCCACGCCAAGTTCGCTAATTTGCAGCCATCCCTCGATGTTTGGCGGGCTCGTGGCGAGGAAGGAATTCATGCAAAGGGCCTAAAAGTCATTTGTCCAGGATATCGCAAAGGTTAACTAAAGGTTAACTAAAGGTGAACTGAGTGTGACAGGAATGTGACGCCGGATCTGGCGTGACGGCGCCCTGGGCAAAGCATCGGACCGTCTATGCGTGTCGATCGAGGATCTCTACGTCGGAAACTGCAAGCAAGTTCGTTCCGCCAGTGACGTGCGCTCGGTTCTAGTGTGGCGGTGGTAGTCAGGAGACTTTATGAAGAATCGTCAGGTAATTCTTGCGAGGCGCCCCGTTGGAATGGTCGACGAGACCACGACCCAGTTGATCGAGAGTCCAAGACCAGAATGCGCAAACAACGAAGCCCTCATCAAGGTGGGCGTGGTTTCCATCGATCCCACTATTCGTACGTGGATGAACGACGCCCCAGGGTACATGGCGCCGATTGCACTGAACGACGTCGTGCGTTCGGGCGGGGTCGGGGAGGTGGTTCAGTCCACGAGCGATCTCTACCAGGTCGGCGACATCGTGTACGGCGTGACGGGTTGGCAGGAATGGGCGATTGCGAGTGACACCAACAGATTCCAGGTCATCCCGACGGGACTGGGGCTCGATATCCCCGTGGTCATGGGTGCTCTCGGCATGACGGGCCTCGCCGCATATTTCGGTCTGCTCGACGTCGGCCAGTTCAAGCCCGGCGACGTGGTGGTCGTATCGGGAGCGGGGGGAGCGACCGGATCGGTTGTCGGTCAAATTGCCAAGGCAAGGGGCGCCAAAAAGGTCGTGGGCATCGCGGGTGGCGCCCAAAAGTGTGCGCAAATCATTGAAGAATACGGCTACGACGAGTGCCTCGACTACCGCGAAGAGAACCTTTCGCGACGGCTGCGCACTGCGTGTCCCGATGGCATTGACGTGTATTTCGACAACGTGGGCGGCGAAATCCTGGACGCCGCGCTCGCCAATATCGCCATGCACGGACGAGTTGTTGTCTGTGGAGCGATCTCGCAGTACAACGCCATGGAAAAGCCTAGGGGCGTGGCCAATACCTCGATGTTGATCGTGCGGCGCGCGCGTATGGAGGGATTCCTAGTCTTCGACTTTGCCGCGCGATTTTTAGAGGCCCAGATGGAGCTCGCGGCCATGATCCAGAACGGCACACTGGTGCACCACGAACACCTCATTGAGGGACTGGAAAACGCTCCCGAGGCACTTAACCTGCTGTTTGGTGGTGGCAATCACGGCAAGACGCTGGTCGTGGTGGATAAGACGATTCAACTTGGCTGAGCCGGATTCGCCGGTACCGCCTGTTCCAGTGGCGGTCCGCGTGACGGTAGTGCTGTTTCTGATTGCTTTGGTCGCCGGGTTTGCCCAGTTCGGGGCGATCTCTTCACTTAATGACGTGGCCAAGCACTTTGGACATTTCTCGTCAACGAAAACGCTGCAGAGCGTGGTCGGGCTCTCGGGTTCGAAGCTGGGGCTTGGTCTGGCCGCACTGCGGTTCGCGTCCCTGGCCGCGTTGCCGCTCGCGTCCCTGGCCGACCGCTGGGGTCGAACAAAGGTTCTTCAACGCACCATTGTGCTGGGCCTGTTAGCGACTGCCGCGGCCGCCTTAAGCCCCAGCTACTGGGTGTTCGTGCTCTGCTTCGCGTTTGCGCGCCCCCTGCTCTCGGCCGGATCGACCCTGGTCCAGGTCATCACGGTCGAGCTCTCCTCGACGAAGCGACGCATCAACCGCCTGGTGATCATGGCGGCCGGTGCCGGCATCGGTGCCGGGCTCTCGGCCATTCTGCACAGCCTTATCCGTGGTCCCGACTCGTTCCGCTGGCTTTTCTCACTGGCCCTGTTGCCGGTCTTCTTGCTCGTGCCGTTGGTGCGGATTATTCCCGAACCGCTCGAGCGCGCGAACGACGTGCCACTCGCGCGTTTGGGTGCGGTGCCGCGCGCGCAACGAAGTCGCCTCGCCGTCATCTCGACTGTCGCCTTTACGGTGGGGCTCATCACTGGACCGGCCAACGGCTTCACCTTTGTCTACGGCGAAGGGATCCTCAAGATGAGCCCGGGCGAGGTGGCGACGGTCGTGACGTTAAGCGCCGTGACGGGCCTCGCCGGTCTACTCATGAGCCAGAGCCTGGCCAAGTCCGTTGGTCGGCGTTGGACGGTGGCGATAGGGGTGGTCGCAACGGCGATCACCGCCGCCTTTGCCTACAGCGGAGGGCGGACGGCCTTCATCATTGGCTACATGGTGGGCATTATGGCGGGCGGGCTGCTCTCGCCCGCGTTATCGGCCATCAGTGTCGAGATCTTCAGCCACGAGGTGCGCGCCACGGCGGCCGGATGGATCGTGGTCTTTGGCGTCGTCGGCGCGGTCGCGGGGCTCGCGCTTTTTGGTTGGGTCGGCGACGCCGTGCACACCTCGAGTACCAGCGCGCTGCGACTTCCGGCGCTCGTCACGTTCCTGCCGTTCTTGCCGGCACTTTTATTGCTGCGTCGCGTGCCCGAGAGCAGTCAGATGGCGCTCAGCTAGCCCAGCGTCACGTCGACGTAGAGGGCCCGATGGTCGCTGCCGCCGTCTCGCGCGCCCCCGCCGAGTACCCGCCACGCTCCGCGACCGAGCACGTGGTCGATCTGTGAATGGGGACGGCGCGCGGGCCAGGTACGAGCTTGGACCAGTGATCGCCAGCCCGGCAAAAAGACCCGCAGCAGCGGTCCCCAGCAGTTGAAGTCGCCCGCGAAGAGGATGGGCAACGCGGGGTCGAGGGTGGAGACGATTTCGTTGATGCGCCGGTATTGGTGTCGAGAGCCGTGCGAGATGTGGGCTCCGTGCACCGCCAACGCGTAGAAGGAATTCGTCCCGTCGTTGATGCGCGCCACGATGAGGGCGCGGCTGACGCGTTCTCGGCGCAGGCGCCCGAGTTGCTCGACCCGGAGGTCCTCGATCGGGTAGGTGGTGAGCAAGGAGAGCCCCCACATGCCGCGCTCGGCATCGCTCAGGGTCGCCGCCTTTGATTGCTGGGCCTTGGTGAGTTCGCGATGTTCGTTGAAGTAGAGGCCCCGTTCGCCCGTGAGGTGGGCGAGGAACGGTTGCCAGGACCGGCCGCCGGTCCCGTTGGTCATCCGTTTACCCGTCGCCAGGGGCACAAAGATGCCGTCCATGCCGAGTGAGGTCGCGAGTTCCTGGTACTGATCGGCGCCGTCTTCACCCCGCCACGTCTCCGGGCAGATCAACACGTCGGCCCGCAAGGTGAGCGCCTGGGCGAGCGCGCCGGTCGGTCGGCCCCATCCATCGACGCCGGCGTGAAGGTTAAACGTCGCGACGCGCACGTCAAAACCCTACGCCCAACGCACCGCGCGTGTGGCAGTCTCTTTAGGTGGAATCGGTCAACGTGAGCTTCGGGCACCGTCTCTGGTGGGTTGACGCCTTTACCGGAAGCAGTGAACGGGGCAATCCCGCGGTGGTCATCTTGCTCGAGCGGCCCATGATGGACCACGAACTCCAGCAGATTGCCTTCGAATTGGGCGTGTCCGAGACCGCCTTCGTGCGACGAGTCGGTGACTCGTGGTCGTTGCGCTGGTTCACGCCCACCGTTGAAGTTGACCTGTGCGGACACGCGACGCTCGCGACTTTGCACGTGCTCTTGAGTGAACTAGGCGTTCCCGACGAGGAGTTTTTCTTTCAAACGCGCGCCGGCATCCTGTCGGGGCGGCGCAGCCGTGACGCAATGCTGGCCATTGACCTGCCGCGCTCGTACATAGAGCCGCTGGACGAATCAGTGCTCAACGGCACGCTTGGTCCATTGGTGGAGGTCTTTCAGGCGGGAGCGCAGAGTGTGCTCGCGGTGGTGGAGGACTACGACACCCTGTGCGGACTGGTCGTTGATGCCATGAGCCTCTTTCTCGTGCCCAGTTCCATGGTGATTGTGGCCTGCGAAGGCGGACCCGATGTGGACGTGTCGATTCGTGTCTTTGCGCCACGCCTGGGTCTGGCCGAAGACCCGGTGACCGGCAGCGCAATGTGCGTCCTCGCACCGTGGTGGATGCAGAAAGTCGGTTCGCCCACGCTCAGCGTGCGCCAGGCCTCGGCCCGCGGCGGCCTCATGCACGCGCGGCTCTTTGAGCGCAACGTCGAGATCGCCGGCACTGCGCGCACCTTCTTCGGGGGCGACCTGCGCACATGAGCGAGGACACGCTCGGACCGGGACACCACACCCGGGTGCGCCGCATGCCCGAATTGGCCACCTACGACGTTGAGGTCATCAACGCCATCCTCGACGAAGCGCGGTTCTGTCACGTCGCGGCCATCGTTGACGGCCAGGCCGTCACCGTGCCCACCCTGCACGCGCGCGAGGGATCCACGCTCTACCTGCACGGCAGTCAGTCCAACGCCTTCATGAAGGCCGTGTTCTCGTGTGCCACGGCCTTCGTGAGCGTGACGATCTACGACGGGCTTCGCCTGGCGCGAAGTGGCTTCGAGTCCTCCATTGCCTACCGGTCGGTGGTCGTGGTGGGACCAGCCAGCCAGGTGAGTGACGTTGCAGAAAAGCGCCGCGTCCTTGACATGTTCGTCGACGCGATACTGCCCGGGCGGGCCCAAGAAGTGCGGCCCTTACGCGAGCGCGAACTAAACCTCACGCTGGTCGTGCGCGTCGAGATCAGTGAGGCCTCGGCCAAGGTCTCGCACGGACCGACCCAGGACGACGAGGACGATATGGCGCTACCCATCTGGTCGGGCACGATCCCCGCCCACCTGGAATTTGACGCCCCGGTGCCGTCGAGCGATGGCGCCATGAAAGACGGCAACGTGGCGCTGCCCGAGTCGCTCGTGCGTCTCTACCGCGATCAACGGTGACCACTCGCGAGCAGTTGCGCGACCAGGTGAACGCCATTGTTCGCGTTGACGAACGCGAGCGGGCGTCAATCGCCAAGACGCTCGATCGTCTCACCTGGTCGGGCGACCTCTATGACCCGCGGGCCAACGACCACCACGTCACCGCCTCCGCGTTTGCTGTCTCTACACGTGGGGTCATCTTGCTGCGCCACCGACTGCTCGGCATCTGGGTCCAGCCGGGCGGTCACGTGGACCCGGGCGAAGCACCCGAGCAGGCGGCAGTGCGCGAAACGCTCGAAGAGACGGGCTTGGTGGTCCAGCACGTCGAGCCCGCAACGATCTTTCACGTGGACGTGCATCCCGGTCCCCACGGCCACATCCACTACGACCTTCGATACCTCCTGGTCGCGCCCCCGCTCGACCCCGTGCCCCACGAAGGCGAAAGCGCGGAGGTCTACTGGTTCGACTTTCCCGCCGCCATCGAGCGGTGCGAGCCGTCGCTCGTCAACGCGCTGGTGAAACTGAGCCAGAGTGAAGATTTATGGAACGTGAAAGACTGATTTGGTGGACGAGACCGAGCAGTTGCGCGCATTGATGGAGGCCGACCGCTGGATTGACCGGGTCAGCTCCCAACGCGAGCACCTGCCCGAAATGGTTGAGCTGGCCAAGCTCGAAGTGGAACTACGGGGCTTCGCTGCTGGCTTACAGGGGGCCAAAGCGGCGCAAACCCCGGTGCGCGGCGCGTACGAAGCGGCCCAGCACGATACCGAGCGCCTGGCTACGCGCGCCCGCGACCTCGAGAAACGACTCACGTCGTCGACCGCCAACGCCCGTGAGCTCGCGGCGATCCACAAGGAGCTCGAGCACGTGCGCGAACTGCTTTCGAGTGGCGAAGACGTGGAACTGGGTTTGCTGATCGACGTGGAGCCACTGGACGAAGCGGTGAACGTGATTAAGGCCCACGCCCAACCGGGTTTGGTGCGTCGCGGCGAACTGCAGGCAACAATCGCTGGACTACAAACCACGCTCGACGAGGAGATAACCTCGCTGCGCACCGCGCGAGTTTCACGCGCGGACGCCCTGTCGCCGGCACTGCTCGCGCGCTACCAAGGCGTGATGTCGCGCGTGGGCGTCACGGGCGCCGCGCTGGTCGAGGCCGGACGCTGCGACGGGTGTCGCATTGGCCTGTCACCCCTTGACGTCGACCGTTGGAAGGCGCAGGCGCCCGGCACGTTCATGGCCTGTCCCGAGTGCGGTCGGCTGTTGCTGCCGTGATCATTCTCGTTCGACACGGCCAGACCACGAGCAACGCCGCAAAAATTCTGGTGGGTCGCAGCGACCCCGAACTGACGGAACTCGGCACTAGTCAGGCCCTGGCGCTGCGGCCCTATCTCACCGGAGTCGAGCAAGTATGGACCTCGCCCCTGCAACGGGCCCGGGCCACGGCGGCGCTCGCGGTGCCCGATATTGAGCCCACCGTCAATGCCGCCTTCATTGAGGTGGACTACGGCGTGCTCGACGGCCGCCCCATCAGCGAGGTCACGGGCGAGCAGTGGCGGGCCTTCGAAAGCGACCATCGGGTGGCGCTCGGTGACGGGGAGTCGTTGGCCGCGGTAGATCAACGGGTCCAGGCACAACTTGACGCGTTGTTAGGTGATCCGTCCAGTTTGCTGCACGAGCACGAGCGCCATCTGGCGATATTCAGCCACGTGTCACCGATCAAGTCGGCCATGACGTGGGCGCTGGGTATACCGGGAACGGTCGCGTGGCGAATGCGACTGGACAATGGATCGATCACCACCATCACCATGCGCCAATCGCTGCCGGCGCTGGTGCATTTTAATATGTTGCCGCTGCTGGGCTAGTTAGCGAAGCGCCACGTCGAGCGCCCAGAAGGTGAGCGCCGCCCCCAGCACCGTGCACGCGTGAAAGAGCTCGTGGTAGCCAAAGACCCTCGGGGAGAGCTTCGGCCGCTTGGCCCCAAAAAATATGGCGCCGACGGTGTAAGCGACTCCGCCCGAGACCACGAGGCAGAAGCAGAGCGGACCACCGCCTCGGTATATCTGGGGCATGACGGCGACCGCGGCCCAGCCAACCACCAGGTAGGGCATGGAATTAACCCATTTGGGAGTATCCATGGTCAATTGACGGATCGTGATGCCCACGGCTGCGCCGGCGCCAATGACCAAGAGCAAGACCAATCGGATAGTGCCGTGCATGGTGAGACCGGCAATCGCGAGGTAACTGCCGGTAATGGCGAGGAAGATCGTCGAGTGATCGGCCCGTCGCCACGCCCGTCGCACCGGGGGCGACCAATTGATTCGGTGATAGAGAGCGCTCGTGATCATCATCGCGGCGACGCCCACGATGTAGCAGAGTACCCAGCCCACTTGGGGCCACGTCGTGGCGCGCACGATCAACAAGGGAGAGCAGGCAATCAGCGCGACGGCACCAATCACGTGGATCCAACCGCGCATCAGCGGCTTGACGTGGGGCGCTTCGAGCGACGTGGGCGAGTGCTCGCCACTCATCAACTCACCCACGGCAACGAACATTCACTACATTCATGTTATGGGCAGCGCAGCGAAGCCCGTCTGTCCTGTAGTCAGGACAGACGGGCTGTCGATGTTTGGCCCCCCTAGCCAATAGATAAAAAGTTACAACGCCACGCCAGCGCTACAGTGGCGATGAAAGCCCGGAAATAATACGTTGTGAGCAACTTCACATGAAAGGACAGTGGTGGAACGACGCACGTTAGGACAAGGACTCGAGGTTTCCCAACAGGGGCTCGGCTGCATGGGCATGAGTGAGTTTTACGGAGTGGGCGATGATCAGGAGTCGATCGCCACGATTCATCTGGCGCTCGACCAGGGCGTCAACTTTCTTGACACCGCCGACATGTACGGCCCGTTCACGAATGAGCTGCTCGTGGGCCAAGCAATTAAGGATCGCCGCGACGAAGTGGTGCTCGCGACGAAGTTCGGCAACCAGCGTGGCGAGGACGGTTCGTATAAGGGCATCAACGGTCGCCCGGACTACGTGCTGAAGTGTTGCGACGATTCACTGAAGCGTCTGGGCGTCGACGTGATTGACCTCTACTACCAGCACCGCGTCGACCGCACGGTGGCCATTGAAGAGACCTGGGGCGCCATGAAGTCACTGGTCGAGGCCGGCAAGGTCCGTCACTTGGGCATCTCCGAAGCTACGTCGGCGACCATTGAACGGGCCCACGCCGTGCACCCGGTGACCGCCCTGCAAAGCGAGTATTCCCTGTGGACCCGCGACCCCGAAGACGGGGTGTTGGCGACCTGTCGTCGTCTGGGCATTGGCTTCGTGGCCTACAGTCCGCTCGGACGGGGCTTCTTGACCAACGAGTCGAGCAAGCGTGAAGCCTCCGGCGAGGGCGATTTTCGCAAGAATCACCCCCGCTTTTCGGGCGAGGCCTTCGAGCAGAATCTCCAACTGGTGGCTCACCTCGAAGTCATTGCCCAGGAGAAATCGGTCACCGTGGCGCAGTTGGCGCTGGCCTGGGTGCTGTCGCGCGGAAGCGATGTGGTGCCCATCCCCGGCACCAAGCGACGCACGTGGCTTCTAGAGAACATCGCCGCGAGTTCAATCACCCTGAGTGACGCGGACAGTGCGGCTCTCGAGGCGGCCGTGCCACGAGGAGCAGTGGTGGGCGAGCGTTACCACGCGCCCGGCATGACCACCATCAACGGCTGAGGGACCGCAACCGTCCGTCACGAAGTTCCAGCACTTGGTGACACCAGGCCATCACTTGGGCGTCGTGGGTCGCCACCATGACGCTGGCGCCGGTCGCCGCGAGCAGGGCTAGGGCCGCTCTGGTCTCGTCGGCGCCCAATCCACTGGTTGGTTCGTCGAGCAAGAGTATTTCAGGGCTGGTGACCAGCGCGCGCACTATCGCCACTCTTTGGCGCTCGCCCCGTGAGAGTTCGTCCCACTTGGTCGACGCTTCGACGGTGAGGCCCAGCGCCGCCAAGTCGGCCTGGAAATCACGGGTTCCGACCCGTCCCAAATGAACGACGTCACGGGCAAACCCTCTGGTTAACCCGGGTTCGCTGGGCACGTAGACCAGGCGTCGACGTAGTTGTGGCTCGTCAATCTCGTCCAGCGGGGTGTTGCCAACGCTGAGCGTGCCGCATTCGACGGCGTCGAGGGACCCGAGTACCCGCAGCAGGGTCGACTTTCCCGATCCAGAGGGGCCAGTGATCGCCAGGCGTTGTCCCGGTGCAAGATCCAGCGAACCGTCCTCGAGCAGCACCTTTTCGCCTTCGCGCAGCCCTAGGTGGTGGGCCCCAAGGGTGGTCTCTTGGGGCCAGGGCCGTACCCCGTCGGGCGTTGGCACGTCAAGGTCTTCAAGTCGTTCGGCCGCGGCGCTGATCGCGACGGCGGTGTCGAGCGCACGTCGAACCGTGGACAGGGCTTCGAACGTGGAGAGGGCTAACAGGGCAGCGACCACGGTCCAGACGGGTGAGCTGTGCGGGCGCGAGGCTCCGAGCGTGACGAGGGCTCCGATGGTCGCCAAGAGCGCGACCCCGCTGGAGATCCGTCGTTGGCGCCACAGAGCGACTTCGCCACGGCGCAGCGCCGTCCGAGCGCCGTCCGAGCGCCGTTCGAGGTAATCAGTGCGGCCCAGGAGCACCAGTTCGGGGGCCGCGGCGCTCAGTTCGACCAGGGCGGACAGATAGTTCGCGCGCGCCGATCGAAGTCCGCGATCGGCGCCCAGCAGTGGCCCCAGGTTGGCCAGCAGTCCCGCCAGGCCCAACAGTTGGAACAACGCCAGCGCTCCGACGTAGGCCCACCAACTGCCGCGGGCGGGCAAAAAGCCAATGACCAGGTCGGCCACGAGCAAGGTGGTGAGCGTGCTCACGCTGGGAATGACGCCGCGTAACCAGAGATCCTGCAGTTCGTCGGTGTCGCGCAGTGATCTCTCGAGCAGGTCCCCGGCCGCGTACGAACGCCACCGAGCGAAATTCCAGCGCCCGACCGTCTCGACCAGCCAGTGACGCCAACGCGTGACGGCGCTGAAACCCAAACGGTGCGAACCCAGCCGTTCGTTGAAACGAATGGGCGAGCGTAGAAAGGCCAGGAGCTCGATGACGATCAAGATGCCGAGGACAGCGCGTAACCCGGGGCGGGTGGCGCTTTCGACGAGCAGTCCCAGTGCCCCGACCAGCAATCCCACGTTGGTCGCCGTGGCGACGAACCCACCCAACAGGGCCCGAAGCAGGGCCCCGAGCGGTGGCTGCGCCCGAGCGAGCCAGCGCAGCAGTCGGCGAAGGTCCTCGTTCACCGCGAAATGGCGATCTGTTCGGCGACGTCAGCCAGCAGGGGAGTGTCAACGGTGGCTTCGATGATGGCCAGTGCCGGTCGAGACGCCAGGGCCCGACGTACTTGCTCGCGGCTCAGCGGGTCGAGAACTCCAGCGATGTCGTCAAGTACCAGCAGGGAAGGGCTGGCCAAAAGGCAACGGGCCAGCACCAGGCGCACCCGCTCGCCACCGCTAAAGCCCCGTCCGTCGGCGAGCAACGGGGCTTCCAGATCGCTAAATCGATCCCCGACGAGGCCCAACTCGCCAAGTTGTGCGTGCACGACGGGCCCGTCCAAGTCGGCGCCCAGCGTCAAATTGTCCCGGAGTGATCCCGACAGCAGTTGACTATCGACGCCGGCGAATCCCATGACCGCGTCGCGACGCTGCACGGAACCGCCTTGCGGCGAACGCCAGCCAATCAGGGTGTGTAGCAATGTAGTTTTGCCACTGCCGGAGGGACCGGTCACCAGTATTCGACTTCCGGCCGTCACGGTCAGGTTGACGGGATGGCGCTGGGTGTCACAGACCAGTTCGGTAGCGACCAGCAATGGCGTCGACGGGGTGGACGCCGTCGTTTCAACGTCTCGGAGGAGGAAAAGCGAGGCGGCGGCGTCCTCGCGGCGGTGGAACTCTGCGCCGTAGCGGCGAACGTGCAAGAAGAGTTCGGCGGTGACCAGCACCGCCACCAGGGCGTGAAAGAGATCGAGTCGTCCATCCAGCAGGCCAAAACCGACCACCATGGCGACCAATCCAATGCTGACTCCGCTCAGAAACTCCGTGACCAAGGAGGATTCGAGGGCCACCCGAATGGCCCGCAGAGCAATGACGTGCTCGGAGTCGGAAATGGCCGCGATCTCGTTGGCCCCGTAGGTGACTGCGCCGAGCGCGCGCAGTTCCGGGGCGTGATGCAGCAGTTCCAGCTGGCGCGACTCGAGCACGTTTCGCCGTCGGAGGTACTGCGCGCTGAGCACTTGGCTACGCCGTCCGGCCCTGCGGTAAAGGGGCAGCGAGCACAGTAATAGCGCTATCGTGATGGCGCTACTGAGCCAGCCGGCAGCCCAGAAAATCACCCCAATTCCGAGCACGCTCGCCTGGGCACTGGATTCTAGGAGCCGCAACGACGGGGCTTCGCCGGCCCGATCTACGGCCAGGGCCAGATCGCCGCGGCTGCGCTGACCCTCTTTTCTTGGCCGCACGAAGTGACCGAGCAGGTTACTGCGCCAATAGTCGCGAATTCGCCGTCCGGCATAGGTGCTCCATTCGTCGAGGGTAAGTTGCAAGAGCCACCCCACCACCAGCACGGCGATCAGGGTCCACAGGCCCTTCGTGACGTGTCGGTGGGCCAGATTGGCCACGGCGCTGGCGCTGGCGCTGGCTAGCGCCAATCCGATCAAGGTGTTGAGCACGCCCAGGAGGCGCGGACTTACCCGAAAGGCGGTGCTCGAAGTAGGTGGAGAACTCACGTGGTCACTACGCAACCGCGCGCTTCCAGATGCCTAAAGAGGATCGTCACGGTGGGGAAGGGCACGGGCCGGTCCGTTGAGCCAGTCGCGCAGCGCCTTGGTCGCTCGGCAGTCGTCCTCGTTGTATTCGAGAATTCTCTGGCGAGAGTCAGTCGCCGTGACGGAGTCGTCGTTCGTGGCAACCTCGTACCAGAGCATCGAGGCCTCGCCGCTGGGGTTGGCGTCGCGCCATTGGAATCCGGCCATTCCGGCCAATTGCTTTAATCCCAAGGGTCCCTCGGTTTGGATCTGGCGCTTGGCCAGTTCGTGCAGGTCAATCCACACCGCGGGCGAAGCGTTGCGAAAGATTTTGAGGTCTTCCAAGGTTGGTCCGGCGTCACGTGGAGTTACAACGGCCCGGTTCATGGCGCCGTCCTCGGCCTGGGCCCAGAAACAGTAGGCGGCGACGGTGCGTCCCTGTTGCTCACAGCGACGGCGAAGTTCGCTGAACCAAGCCCAAAAGTCAGCAAATATCTGGGCTTCCGCGTCGGGCGCGAGTTCCGCCCAATGCACGAAAGCCCGGTAGCCGCTCTCGACTCCCTCTACCGGTTGGTTGAGGGTGACGCTGGATCCCCAGAGATAAGTCATCTCGCCGTAACTCTCCATGTCGACGTCGACTTCCACGTCGGCGGTAGGGCAACCGATCAACTGCGAATCAGGGATGCGCAGCGAACTTCCCCTCACGTGGGCCCGTGAGCGGTAGATCAGGTCGTCCAACTTTTCAATGGTTCTGCCGAGGTAATCTTCGCGTTCGTAGCCCGCCAGGGGGTTGGGTACCTTATTGCGGGCTTGGCGGGCGCGCAAGGGATCAAGTTGGGCCAACTGGGAGCGAGAATCAACGCCCTGCTCGTGCAGCATGACCTGCTGGTCCAGACTGGTGAATCGGGTCAGCGAGACGTCGTCGGTCGCTTCAAGCTCGGCCTCGCAATGCAGAGAATAAGGACATTCCGTGCATTCACGGTGCCAATAGGGTGAAGTGGGGAAGTCGCCTTTGGTGCGCATCCACTCATCGTGGGCCGTTACGACCGCCAAGCGCTGACCGTAGTGCTCGTCGTAGGTGGCCAGATTGAAGCGGGGATAATTGGCGCTGGCCAGGTCGAACCACCAGACGCGACGGTTTCGGTCGATCATGGCGGCCCGGGCCGAGGGGTCGTCGTGGCCGAGCGCACCGAGCACCCGCGTGATGTGGGCCAAAGTAATACCATTTCGGGTCACCGTAAGGGTTGAACGGGGTCCCACCCCGTCGGTGTAGGTTGCCTCACTGGGCTTGAGATTCGCCAGTGAACCCTCCAAAATGCGTCGGGTGGTGGCCAATTCGTGGATTTCGTTGTTCTTTATGAGTATGGGCGCGTAGACAAAGCGTTCGTCTACCCGACCAACCCGTACCAGGGCGTGCACCGAGGCCCGACGTCGGTTCAGATTGTAATCGGCGAGTCGAGGACGCAGGATCAGTTCGGCGCCCTCGTTCATCAGTCGGCCGGTGTCTTCGGGACTCGAAGGGGACAGCGATTCAGGGTGTAAAGCCTCGATCTGGGCCAAAGTGCCCCGTCGGTGCTGTTCGGCGTCACGTCGACGCCGCTCCATCTCCGGCGTCGTTGGCGGGCTCACGAACTCGAAAGGCGCCCCGCGATTGAGGGCTACTCGGTGGACGCAGGCGAGGATTTCGTCACCGCGAAGTAGATCCGACACGTTGTTAGCCTACGAGACAATTCAAGCGTTCAATTTTCGTACTGCGAGTTAGCGGGTGAGTTGCGCACGCGCTCCAGATCCAGATCACTGCGGTGGCGATGAGAGCCGTATTTAGCCTCTGATCACTCCCGTTGGGTCCTCGGGAAGCGTCACATTGGGCGCTACGCTTCGCTTGAGAAGTGAGGCGGGGAAGAGCACGTATTTGATCGACATTGAAGACGACGCCCATTCCTGGACGCACTTGGTCGAAGCGCTGCCCGACGCAACGGCCCTGCTTGATGAATGCGGCGTCACGCGTTACGTGAGTGAACTACGTACGGTGTTGACCGGCTTTCGCACCGAGGTACTTGTTGACCGGAACGTTCAGATGCTCGCGCCGCCGCGCCGGCGCAACGTCCGGTCTCGCGCGCGAGGACAGTACGTGCGCGATCCGAAGGCCCGCCTGATCTGGAGGGACCGAGATCTCTGGGTTCGGTGCCGTGACGCTAGCGATTTCTCGGTCGATTTTGCGCTGACGCGCCTCGCCTTGGATGCTATGGCCCTCGTAGGTGGCTTCGATACGGGGCAATAGTGAACGAAAAGAGGCCGAACTGGCGCGACTAGAAGCCGAAGAAGGATTTCGACTCGCGTTCGAAGAAAACGTCGCTCGATGAACTGCACCAATCTGGACGATCGGATCATCGCCGCCATCGAGGCTTTTTGCGCTCTGGTTGGATTTTCTAAAGAGGAACTCATTGGCGACGACTCCAAGCCCTTTACCTATCCCGATGACAACGGCATCACCGGAGAGACCCATCAGCGCGACCCCGGTGATGTCGACCGAGTGCGCTACGTCAAGCGTCATCCGCACCAGGACGGACGAGTAATCGTCGCCGTTATATCGAGGACTCCGGCGCGCGACGGCGATGGAAAGACAATGTATTTCATCATTTCCGAGCGTGACATCACGGGAAAACGGGTACTCACGGCCCAACTCTCACGTTTGGCGCCAGACAATCCTTTGACTGGATTCGCCAATCGTGCCTCTTATTGATGATCGCTCAGCGCGGGCCCGCGCGTGGTGCGCGAAAGCGGCACGGGCGCGGTGCGGTTGTTGGGCCTCGGCGACCCTAAAGGGGTGAACGACACCCTCGGTCACTTGGCGGGTGACAAGTTACTGGGCGCAATTCTCGCACGCCTCGAACATGTGACGCGTGCGTCGGACTCGTTGTGTCGTTTCGGAGGCGAGGAGTTCATCTATTTATCTGAAGATTTGACCGCGCCGGGGAGGCTGAAAGCGTGGCCCGGGGTCTCTTCAACGCGCTGGTCGAATCGCTTTCGATCGTCGGGGGAGCAACGTCATCGGCACCAGAATCGGGATCGTGGTCTGGGATGAGAAGAGCACCGACTGCGATGAAATCGTCCAGCACGCGCAGGTGGCGCTCGATGAGGCAACGCGCGCCGGCAAGGGCCACCACGTAATTTTTGATCCCGAAAGACACCACCCACCCGTCGGCCAAGTGGCGCTGGTGGAGGTACTTCGTCACTCAGTGCACGCCGGAAAATTGGTCATGCACTTCCAGCCCATCGTGGACCTGACGTCGAATGAAGTGGTGGGTTTCGAGGCTTTGATGCATTGGCTCCATCCCGAACGCGGATGCGTGCCCCCCCGCGTCTCCATTCTTCTGTTCGAACAAAGCAACCCCTTTTGAACTCGGTGCCTTCGTAATTCGTGAGACGGTGAGCGCCGCCAATTCGTAGCGCAACGCGAACGACCATGGCGCACGACCGTACGTCACGGTCAATCTGTCGACCCGCCAGTTTCATGACGACGGTCTCGTCTCGAAGATCGGAGGAGCGTCGCGCGCGAGCGGACTTTCGCCCGGGCGCCTCATCATCGAGATCACGCAGGGTGTGGCGCTGCTCGACGTCACGCGCACCTTGGAGGTAATTGAAGAACTCAATCGCCTCGGCATCGGCATCGCGCTCAATGATTCTGGCCGCGGATTCTCTTCGCGCTCGTAACTCGTGCTGCTCAATCCAGGCTTCATCAAGAACGACCAGACGTTCTTTCGCCCGCACCACGAGCGCACTCAGGACGACTCACTCTGGGAGATAATCATCTCGCTCGGAAATCAACTCGAGATGACCATGCTCGCCGAAGGGATCGAAACTCGTGGACAACTAGAACAGCTGTGCGCACCGGGTTGCGAGTTGGGCCAGGGCTTCCTCTTATCCGCAGCGGTGTCCGCCGCAGAGGCGGCCGCAATGTTGGACCGCGTTCCCGGCAGTAGTTGGCTAGGTCCGACCATCGACGTCACGGCGAGATGAGTCTTCCGTCGGGTTTGGAGTCTGGACGTCGTCGCGACGGCAACTGCGCTCGCGGACGGAATCAACTGTTGCGTTGCCCGCTAGCTGGAGCGGGAATATTCGGACCGGACTTGGTCGTCGAAATCGGTGCGGACAGCGGTTTCTCCGCGGTCAACGAACTGCGCAAATAAAGCAAGAGGCTCGGAAATCGCTCAAAATTGTTAATACGGCAATGTCAACAATTGCACTACATATTGATACGCAGCGTTCCGAGAATGGTTTTGAGGCGAAAAGAGAGATCGAGGCAATCGCAGTTCAGGAACGGCCCAGACGGTTAAATGTGTGCAAAAAACACTGCGGCGTCCACGACCAGCCGAACAAACTTTCAACAATTCTCAGGAAAATTTGCGAAAGAAAACGAGGGTTGAATGACGTGGAAAGACCGAGAAATTGGTGTAGACCGCGCTAGTTTTGTTGCATCCACTCATTTGAAAGACCGGAGACCTGTCAGTGGCATTCAAAAAGAAAGATCGAAAAGACGAGGGCGACGACCGTGGTTCGAACGTCGCCGTCGATGATGTTGCCACGCGCAACGCCTCGCGCGGTGCCGACGGTGCGGCCAACTCCGTTAGTGCCAACGGTGATCAGGAGCCATCGCGCGACGACCAAGGTTCGTCAGTTTTAACGGCGGAGCCAGAGCGCCGAAGCGGTGCGCCCAGGAGTAGTAGCACGGGCGGCGAGAAGATTGCCACACCCTTCAAGGGCCGACTCGGTGACCTCTTGATCGATGGTGGCCTGATCACGAACGAACAGTTACAGGAGGCGCTCGAGAAGCAAAATGAATCGGGTGGCAAACTGGGTGAGGTCCTCGTGGGGATGGGCGCGCTTGATGCGAGGGCGCTCGCGGATGCACTGGCGGCGGTGCTCGGTCTCGAGGTTTTGAATTTGCGTCGGGAGAATGTGAACCCCGATGCGCTCGCACTGCTTCCCGAAAACTTTGCTCGGTCGCAGTTGGCTATACCTGTTCGCTTCGAGGGCAGCTTCTTGCAGGTTGCGGTTGCCGAACCTAGCGAAGATGTTCGTGCGTTGCTCGCGCAGGAGACTGGTCGCCAAGTTCAGCTGATGCTCGCTCCGCTGAGCGACGTCATCTGGGCAATTGACTCCAACTATCGAGCAATCGGCAATGTCGGCAAACTGGTCGAAGCTTTCGTCGCCGTCGAGGGGTCAAGGCGGCGCGCGAGCGATGTCGTGGACACCGAGATCGTCGCTGTTGATGCTCCCGTGGTCCAGGTCGTCGATCGCATCCTCACCCAAGCAATGCGCGACCGCGCTTCCGACGTCCANNCTGGTGAGTCGAATCAAGATCATGGCCAACATGAACATCGTCGAGCGACGACGCCCTCAAGACGGCCAGTTGACGATCACCATCGATGGTAAAGAGGTAGACGTCCGAGTGGCCACCGTGGCGACCATCATGGGAGAAAACTGCGTCATGCGGATCTTGGACAAGACGCGTTCGCTCTTTCACCTGAATGACCTCGGGATGCCCAGTGATACGCACGCCGCCTACTCCAAGCTCGTTCGTTCGCCCTTCGGCATGGTGCTCTGCGCGGGGCCAACGGGAAGTGGAAAAACGACCACGCTCTACGCGACCTTGAGTGAGGTCAGTAATCCGACGCTCAACGTGATGACTATTGAGGACCCGGTCGAATACGTGTTCCCCTCGATCAACCAGATTCAGACCAACGAGCAGGCGGGACTTAACTTTGCCACCGGGTTGAAATCGATTTTGCGCCAAGACCCCGACGTGATCCTGGTGGGCGAGATTCGAGACGTTGAAACGACCCGAGTGGCCGTGCAGTCGGCCCTTACGGGCCACTTCGTTGTCTCTTCCATGCACGCCACCGACTCGGTCTCGGCGCTGCACCGCTTCTTGGACATGGGTATTGAGTCATTTCTCGTCGCGTCGTCGGTGCTGGCCATCGTGGGTCAGCGGCTCTTACGTCGAATCTGCCCATCGTGCAAGGCGGTTTACACCCTGACCGATGAAGAGCGGGTTTTCTACGACGAAAGCGGCGGCCCGGCAAAAGAGGTCTTTTACCAGGGCACCGGATGCAATTTCTGTAGCGACACTGGCTACAAAGACCGTATCGGCATCTACGAATTACTCGTGATGACACCGGAGATAAAGCGGCTCATCGTGGGTTGGGCCACTCAAGAAGAACTGCGCGCCTTGGCCGTTAAGCAAGGTATGCGCACGCTTAGCCAGGAAGCGATCAGCCTCGTAGCCCAGGACGTCACATCCGTGGCCGAAGTGATTAGGAGTGTGTACACACTATGACCATGCTTTCAAAGCGCGCAGAGACGAAAAGCAAGGAAAAGCGCGAAAAGACCACCATTAAGTACCGATACAAGGCGCTCAACGCCGACGGTAAGACCGTTTCCGGGGTTGAAATCGCCGGATCGACCGGCGCGGTTCACATTGCACTGATCCAGCGGGGATTCCAACCATTGGAAGTGAAGGAACAGGCCGGTTTACTGAAACTCGAAATCACCAAGAAAAAGGTGCCTCGCAAGGACGTCATGAACTTCTCACGCCAATTGGCCGTGTTCATGAAGGCGGGCATTCCAATCATGGAGGCGCTCGAAGTCATCACTGATGAGACCCAGAACAAGATCCTGAAGAAGATTCTAAAGGAAATGGTCGACAGCCTTCGCGCGGGAGACACTTTCGCCGCCGCCGCCGCGGCCCACCCCGAAGCCTTTCCCAATTACTATGTCGGCATCCTTGAGTCGGCCGAACTGACGGGAAACCTCGACAAGGTCCTCAATCAGTTGGCCGATTACATTGATCGCGATACCAAGGCACGGGCCAAGATCACCGCGGCGCTCATCTATCCCATTGTGGTTGCCTGCATGTCCGTCGTGACGGTTGGCATTCTTGCGCTATTTGTGCTTCCGCGTTTCGTGGTGTTCTTTAATTCCTTTCACGCGAAACTGCCGCTTCCTACCCGAATGATGATGGGCTTCTCCGGCTTCCTGACCAAGTGGTGGTACGTGATCATTGCCGTCATGATTATTCTGGCGGTGGGTTACGTCATGATGCGCCGGTCCGAAAAAGGTAGGACGACGCTTGACGGGCTCGTCCTGAAGCTGCCGGTGGTCGGTGACCTAACCCAAACGGCCATTCTCGAGCGCGTTTGTCGAATACTTTCATCGCTACTCGTGGCCGGCGTTGACCTGCCTCGTTCGATGAGCGTCACGGCGGAGTCGGCCAATAACACCATCTATCGCAAGGCCATAGAGAAAATCCGAGTCGAGATGATGGAGGGTCAGGGACTGGCCGCCCCCATTGCTCGTACCGGGCTCTTTCCTGGCGCGGCGCAGCAGATGTTCCGTGTAGGCGAAGAGACGGGAACGCTCGATCAGCAACTTGAGGTCGCGGCGGAGTACTACGGACGCGAATTGGAAACCAAAGTGGATCGGGCCACCGCATTGTTTGAGCCCGCGATCATCATTTTCATGGGCGTCATCGTGGGGTTCGTGGCGGTAGCTCTCATTTCGGCCATGTACGGGATCTACAGTCAGGTAAAGGTGACCTAATGGATCGCCGGCTGTGCGAAGTTTGTGAGCAATCCTCACAAAAGTTGCCCGGGAACAGGGATTTATGAGGATTCATCGAATCCTGAAACGGACTCGTCACGCTCGAAATGCGTCGCGTAACGACGGCGGTTTCACGCTGATCGAGTTGATCATCGTCAGTCTTATTACACCGATAATTATCGGCGCCCTGGCTGCAGGGCTCGTGGCGGTATTTTCGCTGCAGTCGAGCGCCGCGAATCGTCTCGCTGACACCGGCGACGCCCAGGTGGTCCTGGCCAGCTACCAACCGGACGTCCAGAGCGCGATGACGATCACGACCGCGAGCACGGGATCACCGCAGTGCGGGACGGGCACAGAGTTGCTTGGCATGGAGTGGAACTTGGATGTCACCACTGGCTTCTACCAAACGGTGGTCTCGTACGTCGAAGTGGCAAACGGTTCGAGTAATCCGACGACGGTCAACCTGGTTCGTCAGTTTTGTACGGGTCCCGGCACCACCGAAGTCGGCCCGTCGACTCCCGTGAGCTCAACCGTCCTGTCCTACGACTTGCCGACCACTCAAATTGCGCCGACCGTGACGTGCAATCCGGTCAGTGCCTGTGCCAATCTTTCGGCGCAGTACATCTCGACCACCGCCGTCACCAACGTGTCGTTCCCGATCACCGAGCCGAAAAGCGACTACTCGTACACCATGGTCGCCACCCCCGCGGTCGCGGCCGCGGTCGTCGATACGGGCTCGCCAATCACGTCGAGCACGTTGACCAGTTGCGGCTTCGCGAGCCCGGGTTCTGGCTACTACGCGTCAACGATGTGCTTCGTGGACTTCACTCCCTTGACGGGCAACGCATTGGCTGCCGCGACCACCACGGGTGGATGCCTCGAGATGTCGGTGCAGCTGCCCTCGGCGTACACCTTGTACTTCTGTATGAATATTTCCGGCCCCACTCTGCCGGGTAATTCACCACCCTTGGCCCACTCCCTACCAACGTGGACGAACGGATTTTTGGGCAATAACGTCAACGGTGCTCCCTTTTACACCAACGTTCCGGGTGCTCCCGCTATCTATCAGAACGTCCAGGGCGCCACGAATACGGTGACATTGTCGAATATTACGGTTGTCAATCCCCAAGGAGTACCGGCGACCGGTTGGGAGGCCACGAGCGCGGACGCCGAATCGACCGACACCGGCGAATCAATCACGTGGAATTCCAACGTTCCTCTAACCGTCATACCCAACGACCAAACTGGTTATGACACACCCACTGACCCGGTGGGCAACGCCTGCCAGGCGGGTGCTGGCTTGACCGGCAACGGCACCACGACCGTGGAATGCGCCGAGGGATCGGCTTCGGCCGGACTCAAGACGGGCACGGCCATGGTCGAGGCGGAGACTCCGACGACGTTGAGCGCCACCATGGTCGGGACGGGCCTCGAAGCGGTTACGTTCGGGTTGATGTTGTCGTGAGCCGTCATGCGCACCCGGCAGCTAAGAGGAATCGCCGGTCCAGCACGCCCGAATGCCGGCGGGGATCGGAAGCGGGCGACACGCTGCTCGAGATACTGATTGCCATCGTCGTGCTCGGTTTGGCCTCGGTTGCCTTGATCGTGGGCTTTGGCACCTCGATTTCGTCTTCAGCCGAGCACCGCAATCTGGCGACCTTCGACACCATACTGGCCACCGCCTCCCAGGAGGCCATCGCCCAGATCCAACAGCAGCAGTCGCTCTTCCAAACGTGCCCTCCGAATCCCGTTAACTTCTACCAAGGCGAGAATGCTTCCGGTCAACCTCCCGCGACATCTCTTTACATGAACATTCCTTCTCCGTATACGAGCCAGTACACGGTGACGTACACGGGGGTCTTGTATTGGGACAGTGCGCAGGGAATATATGACGCCAACTGCGTAGTTGATGGATATCAAGCGCAGTTGATCACCATTACGGCGACAGACCTCGCGACAAACGTCTCCTACACCAACAGTTTCGTCGTTGATTTCCCGTCCGCTTCCTCGGGCGCTAGCCAGTCGGGATCGGCGTATCAACTGTTCTTCGAGGTGCAACCCGGACCGCCGACGTGCTTGCCAGCATCGCCCTGCACCGCGGCCGGCATCCCCCTGGGCTTCCAACCGGTGATAGACGTTGAGGACGGCTCCAATATTCCGGTCACTACGGACCTGTCGCCGGTGACGCTCACGCTTTCGGGCGGTACCCCTGGAGCGACCTTGACGGGCTGCTCCGGCAACGAGGTTCTGGGCGTCGTCACCTTTACGGGCTGTACAGTAAGCCTTCCGGGCACCGGATATACGATTATCGCGACAGATGGATCTTTGCCCGTAGGCTCCCAAACCGCTACCAGCAACCCCTTTAATGTGGGCTCTTCGGCGCCAGCGCTGGTTTTTAAGGCCGGTACGCCAGTGGCCGCAGGTTCGGGATCGGCCTTTGCGACCCAACCGGTCGTCCAGGTTGAGCTTGGTGGCGTTCCGGATACCACTTGGACGGGGACTATTTCTCTCACCTCTTCTGGCGGCGTGCTGTCAGGCTGCTCAAACTTGAACATAACCACGGCCGACGCCGGGGTTGCCAACGTGACTGGTTGCTCTTTCGAGGGCGGCTACGTCTACAACCCAGTTTCCAACGTTACGGAGGCAACGGTGTATTTCTTGACCGCCGCGGCCACCGGGGTGGCGTCGGGCACGAGCGGTGCATTTTCGGTCACCAGCGCTGGCCCCGCCAGTCAATTGGTCTTTTCCACGCAGCCGACCGGCGTGGCGAGCTCAAATCCGGCCACGCCCTTCACCGGGCAGCCCGCCGTGACGGTAGAAGACGCGTTCGGCAACCCCGTAACCAGCGGTTATGCGCCAACGATCAGTATCACGGCCATCAG
>PMAL01000076.1:0-305 GCA_003152555.1 Acidimicrobiaceae bacterium
CCGCCGATCCAGATGACCACGACCGCCAAAGACGCCGGACTAAAGCGTCCCGCTACAACTATTGACTTCGGCAGTAACGCGCCCATGAGCACCACTGACACGGTGAGCACAACCAGCAGTCCCTCAAGAACTGGCACGAGGGAACCGACGAGGAATGTCAGGGGCCTTGGGGCAAAGAGATCACACAGCACCAGCACCATCGTTGCTGTTGCTATGCCGCCGATCAGGTTTCCAGCCGCTAGGCCGAGGTGGCCCGACTCCGCCGCGGAAATCGTGATCGCCAACTCCGGCAGGCTGCCGGCGAT
>PMAL01000076.1:322-4441 GCA_003152555.1 Acidimicrobiaceae bacterium
TATATGGAAACAGACGCCACATTCGAATTATCGTCGATGCAATTGGCGCGACGGTTGATGAGACAAAGATTTCAACGCTGGTACCGTTCAGTCATGCCGAGCTACCCTCAACCCTCTCTGGCGTTGCGGTGTGGCACTACAGCGTGATTTAAGTCACTGAAGGATCAAGACGCTGGTGCTTGGTGGCAGATCGGAGCGCCGAGCCCCGACACGAACCGACACGTGATGATATTGATTGAGAAAATCCCACCATTCATCCCGTTACCAAACCGATCTCATCGGACTAATCCGACACCACCGGACAAAGAGGTGGGTAGTTTTTGGACATATCCGACGTCACCTGACCAGCCCGGCCGAATGCTTCCACCTAATAATCCCTCAGTCGTGAGTTCGATCTTGCGAAATGAAATCGACAATGAAGACCTTCTCCCGACAGAGGTCGAGATTCTCGGTCATTACCGTGCCCGGTGACTTCAGAGATCCTGCCCGGTTGTGATCCCTTTTCCTCGTCCGGTGACGGTCGCGGCGTCCTGGTGTTGCACGCCTACACGGACAATCCACAGACGATGCGTTCTATCGCCGAGATGCTGGCGGCGCTCGGGTACACGGTGGAGATGCCGCGGCTCCCGGGACACGGCACGACGGTCGAGGACCTGAAGCGGTGCCGGTGGTCGGACTTCGTCGCGGAGGTCGAGCGGGCTTGCGACACCCTCACCGCGACCTGTGACCGAGTTGCGATCGTGGGTCTCTCGATGGGCGGCGGCCTGACCTGTCACCTGGCCGAGAACCGTGACGTCGCCGGGATCGCCCTCATCAACCCGTTCCTCAAGGCGCCGCCAGCAGAACTGCGCGATGGAGTGAAGGCCGGCATCGACGCTGGCGTCGACGAGCTGCCGGGCGCGGGTGCGCACATCAAGAAGCCCGGGGTCGACGGCTTCAGCTACGCGGCCATGCCGGCGATACCGTTATTGAGTGTTGCGGAAGGGATCGATGTGGTCGAAGCGCACCTAGGCGACATCATGGCGCCGATGCTGCTCTTGACGAGCTGCGAGGACCACGTCGTCTTCTGGGAGAACGGAGGCGCGGTCGTTGAGCGCAGCGCGGGGCCCGTCGAGCGAATCTGGCTCGAGGACTCGTGTCACGTGGCGACAATCGATAACGACCAGCCACTCATCGAGTCGGCGATCGCGGAGTTCTTCGGTCGGGTCTTCTTATCGTAAGACCAGGCTCGCGCGCGACGAGGTCGTAGACGTTGCTCGCTTCGCCCGCCCGCGCCTGTGTGACGCGGCGGTGTCAGTCGGCTCTCTTTTTCGAACCCGTGAGCGGCGCCAGGATGTTAGAGAATCGCACGTTTGATCCCACATTCCGAAGCGAAGCCACCGGACGAATTCGACATTATTGAGTTCAGGCAGAGTGAACTTGGCTTTTCACTGGGACTGGAGGAAAAAGTAGCGCTCACCTCATACGCGACACGGATTAAGTTCGAATGCGAGCGGACTCTCGGTCGTTCAAACTCATGGTGCTCAAGTAGCCGCTTCAATTCTGGGTTAGGGTGCAACGGAGATGGGCGTCGGCGCATCGATTAAGGGTTTTCGCGATGAGTAGGTTTGAACGCGCAAGAACTTCCTTAAGAACTTGGCAGAAAACTTCGTTTCGCTGGTCACTTCGTTCGCGTGATGGATCGAGCCACGGTCGCTTTCGCCTCATGGTTGGAATAGGCGCCTTCAGCGCCGCGGCACTTGCTAGCGGACTCGTCGCGGTGCCACTCGCGCAAGCTGGCGGCACCTGGAGTGGCGCCGTGGAAGTCCCCGGTGCCGCGACGCTCAACACCGGAGGCAACGGCGCGATCAACGCGATTTCGTGCGCTTCGGCAGGAAACTGTAGCGCCATTGGTACGTACGGAGATACTGCGAACGGTACGCAGGCCTTCGTGGTGGACGAGACACATGGCACCTGGGGCAGCGCCCAGGAAGTGCCCGGATCAGGCGCACTCAATGTTGGCAATCTCGGTCTTGTGAGCGCTATCGACTGCAGTTCTCCCGGCAACTGTGGCGCGGGCGGGATATACACCGACGCGTCCAAGGACACGCAATCCTTCGTCGTCAATGAAACGGGCGGCACGTGGGGCAGCGCTCTGGAACTTCCTGGGTCGGCGGCGCTCAACGTCGGCGGAGGCGGCGGTATTGACACCATCTCGTGCACTTCTAGCGGTGACTGCGGCGTGGGCGGAGGTTACGTCGATGCCTCCAAGATCGATCAGAGTTTTGTCGCTAACGAATCGAAGGGCACGTGGGGTAGCGCGACTGAGATAATCGGCGTCAACGATTCCGGGGCATCGGTACTTAATTCGTTGGTGTGCAGTTCATCCGGCAATTGCACCGCGGGCGGAGGGTACAACGACGCGAGCAATTTCACCCAGTCGTTCGTGGACACTGAGGAAGACGGTGTGTGGGAAAGCTCCATCGAAGTCCCCAACACGAGTCTGCTCAACGTGAGTGGCAATTCGGTCGTGGTGTCCGTCGCGTGCAGCGCGGATGAATATTGCACCGCGGGCGGCTACTACACCGACGGATCGCACGATCAACAGGCGTTCGTGGTGGATGAGACCAACGGTACGTGGGAAAACGCCATCGAGGTCCCCGGTACGGGCACCCTCAATGCCACGGGAGTCGCGTCAACGACGTCGATGTCATGCAGCGCTGACGGTAGCTGCAGTTTGGGCGGTTTCTATCAGGATGCCGCCAACAACAATCAGGCATTCGTCGACAGCGCGGCGCCGCTCTTCAGCGTACCTTTTCCTCCGGGGATACGAGTTTCTCCGAAGGTGAATGGGTCCGAGCTCATCACGGTCTTATACTCCGTCGACAACGGAGGCAGCCCTATAACGCAGTACCAGTATTCGCTCGATGGTGGCAAGTGGGTTGACTCTCCTCATCACGCACGTACGTCGTTCACTGTTCTACATCTCAAGGTGGGAAAGACGTACCGAGTCGCCGTGCGTGCGGTCAATATCGTGGGCACGAGTCGGTCTTCAGCCAGCAAGAGTTTCAAGATCAAGTAGTTGCGCTGCATCAGGTTCTNNCTCGCATCATCTTGTCAGTACGCTGGCAAGTCCTCGAGCAGCGAGTCAATGAGCGAGCCGAAGGCAGCGCGTAGAGAAGCGTTTGGTACGAGAGCCAGTGAT
The DNA here is from genome assembly GCA_003152555.1 of Acidimicrobiaceae bacterium. Taxonomy (GTDB): domain Bacteria; phylum Actinomycetota; class Acidimicrobiia; order Acidimicrobiales; family RAAP-2; genus RAAP-2. The sequence continues at coordinate 3,507 of PMAL01000076.1, forward strand.
TGGTGCCCTCGAGCCAGGAAATCTTGTGCCGCCGCGACTGTTTGGGTCACGCCGTCGGTGGCAACGACCAGCTTGCGAGCGCGCTCACGTTCGTCCTCATCGAGCACGTCACCCAGGACACTTCGCAGTTCGGAACCAATGATTGGATCACGTAGTGCGAAAAGAGTTGGCAAGTTGTAGATACCCACAGCGAGGTCTTGGCCCACGGGCTTTCCCAGTTCGTCGTCGACGTCGATGAGGTCCAAAATGTCGTCGCGGAGTTGGTATACCATCCCGAAATTTTTGCCGAATTCACTCAGCGCATCGGTCTCTTCGCGGCTGAACCTTGCAGTCATAGCCCCCACCCGACAGCTTGTGGACATTAGCGACGCAGTCTTGCCCTGAATGGTCTCGAAGTAGTTGTCCACCGTTCGGTCAGTCAAGAAAGCGCTGCTCACTTCAGAGATCTGGGCGCATGTCAGCTGCATCAGTGTGCGCGCCAGCAGTTCGGCAAAGTCTCCGCCGAGTTCGGCCGCGATACCGGCTGATCGAGCCATCAAGAAGTCTCCCGCCACGATTGCGATCAGGTTGCCGTAGCGCGCATTTACTGTGTCAACGTTGCGGCGAACCTCAGCTTTATCCAACACATCGTCGTGGTAGAGCGAGGCGAGATGCATTAACTCCAAGGCCACGCCACCAAGGAGGTCCTCTTCAGTAGCGGCTCGTGTGCCGCCAGTGGCCGAGCAAATGGCCAACAAGGGTCGCAAATGCTTGCCGCCNNGCGTCAATGAGGTGGGTGGTGACCGAGTCGAGGAACTCGTCACCGACGATTACGGACTTGGCGAGCAATACTTTGAAGCGCGCGAGGTCATCTTTAACAAAGGGCAGTTGCAGTCGTTCACTCGGATTCACCCCTCCACCGTAGACGATTCTCCCTGCGGCTCATCAAGGCTAAG
>PMAL01000076.1:4545-4705 GCA_003152555.1 Acidimicrobiaceae bacterium
GTGCAGTTGACCACACCGGCCGTTATTCCCAAGACGAACGCCGTTGTATGTTCGACGCCGTCTATACCGGGTGCAAGGAGGGCCGCCGCGATCAGGCCAACGCCCAGTAGAAGTGCGCAGCGATTCATTTTTGCCGTCACGAGAAGACAGGCGCCTACCG
>PMAL01000163.1 GCA_003152555.1 Acidimicrobiaceae bacterium
GGAGTCGTAGAGCAGGTAGCCGTCTTCGCGGACCTCTTGAATGTCGCGCGCGTAGGTCTGCGAGTTCATCGCGATCATGAGGTCGTAATCGAGCGATCGCGCCGTGTATCCGTTCTTATTGACGCGGATCTCGTACCAGGTGGGCAGGCCCTGGATGTTGGACGGGAACAGGTTCTTGCCCGACACGGGAATACCCATCTTGAAGATGGCTTGCATCAACAAGCTGTTGGCGCTGGCCGATCCGGTGCCGTTGACGTTGGCGAGTTTGATGGAGAAGTCGTTCACCTGGGTGATGACGTCGCGAGAGGTATCGATGGCCATTGTCTAATTCCTTGCTGAAGATGATGCACCGCTCATGGACTTCACGGGGATGTGTAAAAAGAATCCGGTGGCGGCGTAGGGGATTTGCAGGTCAAACTTCTCCATGTCCCACGCGGCCGTGGGGCAGCGCTCGGCACACAGACCGCAGTGCACGCAGACGTTTTCGTCCTTGACCATGACCCGCCCGGTTTGTGGGAGGGCGGACGAGACGAAGAGCGACTGTTCAAGGTTGGTCGACGGGGCGGACAGACGCGAGCGCAGATCAGCCTCATCGCCGTTCGTCGTGATGGTCAAACACTGAACGGGGCAGATATCAATGCAGGCNNTCGTGGGCCGTCTGCTCGGCGCTAAAGCCCAACTCGACCTCCAGGTCGAGCGACTTGAAGCGCTTGGTCAGTTCCACGTGCGTCATTTTCTGACGCGGCGAGGGGTTGTAGTCGTTGTGATAACTCCACTCGGTCATGCCCATCTTTTGACTGAGCAAATTCATGCCCTGTGGCGGGCGTACCGTGAGCGACGCGTCGGTGCAGAGCAGATGAATGGAGACGGCCGCCGCGTGGCCGTGCGCCACGGCCCAAATGATGTTCTTGGGTCCCCACGCGGCGTCGCCGCCGAAGAACACCTTGGGGACTGTTGACTGCATGGTGACTTCGTCCACGACAGGCATGTCCCACTCGCCGAACTCCATACCGAGGTCTCGTTCAATCCATTGGAAGGCGTTCTCTTGCCCAATCGCCAGGATGACGTCGTCGCAGGGGATGATGACGGTGTCGACGGTGGTTGAACGCTTGGCCCCTTCATCCCACTCGAGGACGTCGAACTCCATGCCCACCAATTTTCCGTCTTCGACGACGAACTGCTTGGGTGCGTGGTTGACTACGATGTCGACGTTCTCTTCTTCGGCGTCTTCGAGTTCCCAAGGCGACGCCTTGAAGTACTCGCGCGGACGACGGGCCATCACTTTGATGTCCTTGCCTCCCAAACGCAATGACGAACGACAGCAATCCATGGCGGTGTTGCCCACGCCGATGATGAGCACGCGCTCGCCCACGGTGCTCACGTGACCGAAGGCGACCGACTCCAGCCAGTCGATACCGATGTGGATGTTGTTGTTGCCTTCGTCGTGGCGTCCCGGCAAATCAAGCTCCTTGCCGCGTGGCGCGCCCACGCCGACAAAAATCGCGTCAAAATTTTCCTCCAGCAGCGAACGCATGCTCGTAACGGGCGAGTGGTAACGAATGTCGACGCCCATGTCCAAGATGACCTGGGTCTCTTCGTCGAGCACTCGTCCGGGCAGGCGGAATTCGGGAATGTTCGTGCGCATGAGACCGCCGGGTACGCCGTACTGCTCGAAGATCACGACTTCGTAACCGAGCGGCATGAGGTCGTTGGCGACGGTGAGCGACGAGGGCCCCGCCCCGATGCAAGCAATGCGCTTGCCGTTCTTTTCGCTGGGAATGATGGGCAGTCGGTCAGTGATGTCGTCTCGCAGGTCCGCGGCGACGCGCTTGAGGCGACAGATCGCGACGGGGCTGCCGTCGACGCGGTCGCGCCGACAGGCCGGTTCGCACGGTCGGTCACAGGTCCGGCCCAGGATTCCGGGAAAGACGTTGGACTCACGATTGAGCATGTACGCGTCAGTGAATTCGCCCTGGGCAATCATGCGCAGGTACCCGGGAACATTGGTGTGCGCGGGGCAGGCCCACTGACAATCGACGACCTTGTGGTAGTAACTCGGGTCCTTGTCGTTTGTACGCTCCACGCCGCGTCCTCCTTTATGGGGCCTCACGACGCGTAACGTACCGCGAGTTAATCCTCAAAGTAACTGTACCCGGCGCACATTGGCAAAATGCCACATTGACTCGCCCGCGGGTGCTTGTTTAACGCCCGTTGCGCCTGTGTTGTCTTGGGTTGTGACTTTCGGCCCTACAGGTAGTGGCGGCGGTATTTCACCGAAAGCGCAAGGCCAGTGTGGGCGTCCTCAGGTAAAAGGGGAGTCGGTCCCAAGACCGAGGCGAGCCAGGTAGCCCACGCCCATGATGGCTGCTTCGCACCCAATCTCACTCAATCGTGCGACGTCATTGTCGTCACGCACGCCACCGGCGGCGAGGACGGGCAGGCCGCTCGCGCAAACCTGCGTGTAGAGATCGAGGTCGGGCCCTTGCATCATCCCGTCACGCGCGATGGCGGTCACGTGCAGTCGGCTCACGCCGGCGCGCAGACACGCGCCGAGCGCGTCGTTGACGCTCACACCAGTTGTTGATTGCCAGCCGCGCACGGCGAGCTGGCCGTCGCGCACGTCAATGGCCGCGACCAACTGCACACCCAATGCGTCCACGTACTGGGCGAGCGCGCCAGGGTCGCCCCACAGCGCGGTGCCCACGATCACCCGCGAAGCACCGGCGTCAAGGGCCGCTCGCGCGCCGTCGAGTGACCGGATACCCCCCGACACCTGCACGGGTATGCCGCCCGCCACGGCGACGCATCGCTGCACGATGTCCGCCCGTAAGGCACCGTCGCGTGCGCCCTGGAGGTCGACGACGTGGATGAGGGGTGGTGACGTTGCGACGACTCGTCGCACGAATTCGTCGAGCGGTTGGCGAAAGATGACGCGGTCATAGTCGCCCTGCTCGAGGCGCACGGCGTCGTCGCCGAGCAGGTCGATGGCGGGAATCAATTGCATAGTAGCGTAGTAGCATGCTATCATGTTGAAATGACCTCAGGCAAGGTAGTTCCCGCGGACACCAAACCCGAGACGGCGACCCGCTTCGATGAGTTGGTTGACGCGTTCGCTCGATTGCGTGATCCCTCCGTCGTCGCCGCGTTCTTGCGCGACGTGTGCACAACCAACGAACTCGACGCCATGGGCCAGCGACTTCAGGTAGCGCGACTCGTTGACGACGGTGTTCACTATCAAGAGATCTCGCGCCGCACCGGTGCCTCGACTGCCACGGTGACCCGCGTCGCACACTGGCTTCGATACGGTGAGGGCGGCTACGGAGCCGTACTCAAGCGTGGACGCAAATGACGCGCCGACTGACATTGGCGCTGCCGTCCAAGGGTCGACTACGCGAGCCGTCGTGGCTGTTGCTCGAAGCGAGCGGCGTCGCCCCCCAGGAGCCGGGCGAACGCGTGTTACAGGCCCACTGTCGCAACGCGGACATTGATCTGCTCTTCGTGCGTGCCGACGACGTGCCCGAATACGTGCAGGACAGTGTCGTTGACTGTGGCATCACGGGCCTGGACCTCGTGGCCGAGCGCGACAGCAACGTCGAGGTGCTATTGCGTCTTGGTTTTGGCACCTGTTCTTTGCAGGCGGCCGTGTCCATGGAAGACAGCGCCGTCAGCTTGAGCGATCTCGATGGTCGCCGCGTTGCGACCTCGCACCCGCGTATTGCCGCCAAGGCTTTTGCCGAGCGCGGCATAACCGCCGAACTGGTGCAGGTCGCCGGTTCGGTCGAGATTTCGCCGCGCCTCGGCCTCGCCGACGCCATTGTCGACCTGGTGTCGACGGGCAGCACGCTGCGCACCAATGGCCTTCGATCGATTGGCACACTGTTCGAATCCGAGGCGGTCCTCGTGGGCCGGTCGGGATCAACGGACCACGAAGCGCGCCGCACGTTGACGACGCTGCTCGGTTCGGTCATCAACGCCCGAGCTAACCGTTACTTACTGTGCAACGTGTCCAAGGACCGCCTCGCCGAAGTGACCGCCGTGCTACCCACAAAGGGGTCGCCCACCGTCATGGACCTGGCCACTCCGGGCATCGTCGCGGTGCACGCCTTAGTCCCCGCCGCCGAAATCTGGTCGTTGCTGCCGAAGTTGGCGGCCTGCGGCGCCACGTCGATTCTGACGTTGCCGGTTGAACGGATGGTGCCGTGAGCACTCCGGTTAAATCCGAGCGGACAATATCCATCGAGGAAATCGTGCTCGACGTGCGCACTCGTGGCGATGAGGCAGTTGCCGAGTGGTCGAAACGTTTCGACGCCACGACGTCGGCAAAGCCGGAACGGGCGGTCGCCTACGGGGACATCCCCACCGCAGCGGTGCTCGCGGCGGCCGCGTCGGTGCGAGCGTGGCACGCGGCGCAACGTCCCGTGGACCTCATGATGGAGGTCTCGCCGGGCGTGACCCTCGAGCGTCGATGGACGCCGCTTCGCTCCGTGGGAATATACGTGCCCAAGGGATTGGTCTCGTCACTGATCATGACGGCGGTCGTCGCCCAAGAGGCCGGCGTCGAGCGTATCGTGGTGTGCACCCCGCCCAGTGGCGCCGCTGCCGTGGCCCAGGCCGCCGCGTTGCTCGGCATCGATGAGGTCTGGGCGATCGGCGGCGCGCAGGCAATCGCCGCGATGGCCTACGGCACGCAGTCCATCGCTGCCGTGGACAAGATTGTTGGTCCCGGTGGCGGCGCCGTCAATACGGCCAAGCTGCTGGTGAGCCGTGACGTGGCGATTGACTTGCCGGCCGGACCGAGTGAGATCGTGGTCGTCGCCGATGAAAGCGTGTCCGATCTCTTGATACAACAAGAGATCGCGGCACAGATGGAACACGGTCCTGATTCCAAGGGCTACGTTGTGCGCGTCGGAGATGACCTTGAGGCGACGCTGGCCGAAGTGGAGGGATACGCCGCGGAGCACGTTGCACTCTTGGGCGAACGTGCCGAGTCGTTAGCCGGACGAATACGAAACGCTGGCGCGGTGTTTGTTGGTCCCTATTCGCCGGTGCCGGCTGGCGACTACGCCACGGGAGGAAACCACGTGTTGCCGACCGGGGGATGGTCCAAGTCAACCGGCGGACTCGGACTGGAGTCCTTCATGAAGACCGTGACCGTCCAGCGCGTGACCAAAGAAGGTCTGGAGCTCTTGGCGCCGGTCATCGAAGCGCTGGCCGACCTCGAGGGCATGCCCGCGCACAAGGCCACGGCGCGTCGTGAGTAAGCCCCAAATGCTCGACGCCTACCAGTGGCCGCCATCGACTGAGGCGCTGGCCGCGCAGGTGGGCCTCAGCGCTCGAGAGATCCTGCGCTTCGACGGCAACGTGCCACCGACCCCTCCGGCAAGCGCGAGGCCGGCCGCCCTGGCCCGCGCCCTCGCCGACGTCAACGAGTACGACCGGGGCCGTTACGAGTCGCTGCGTTCGGCGATTGCGGCGCGTCACCACGTGGGCCTCGATCAGGTATCGCTCGGTGCGGGCAGCGATGAATTCATCGTGCTGGTCGCGCGCATCTTTGCCGAAGGCGGCACCGTCGCGACCGTGCCGTCGTTCTCGTATTCAATGTACCGCTACGCCGCGCTGATGGCGGGCGCGACGATGATTGACGACCCGACGAAGGCGGACCTCGTGTTCGTGTGCCGTCCCAATAATCCCACCGGAGAGCTGCCCGAGATTCCCGACGTGCCGGGCCAGCTCGTCATTGATGAGGCGTACGCCGACTACGCCGGCGTCGATGCGCTTGATCGCGTGAATGACGGCGTCATCGTGTTGCGCACGTTCTCCAAGGCCCACGGCCTCGCGGGCGCTCGCGTGGGTTACACGCTCGCAACGCCAGAGCTCACGTCGGTGATCTCTTCGCGCCAGGCGCCGCTGTCGGTTTCGTGCTTGTCGGCGGCGCTGGCCCTGGCGGCGCTCAACGTTGAACCGGACGTCTCGGACCAGATTGGCGAACGGGAACGACTGTCCAAGGAACTCGCGACGCTGGGACTCGTCGCGCTGCGTTCGTACACCAACTTCCTATTCATTCCCATGGACGAACCCCAGGCACTCGTCGAGAAACTGCTCGTCTACGGCGTGGTGCTTCGGGCCTTTCCCGGCGGGCTGCGCATCAGCGTGCGCGACGAACTAGACGACGACTTCTTGCTCGACGCGCTGCGTTGTGTGCTGCAAGGCGCTGCGGCGCCGGCGCGGGGCGTGCGATACCAACGCGCTACGGCCGAGACGTTGCTGAATATACGGCTTCGGGTGCCGGGTGAGGGCCGGGTCTACGTCAACACGGGACTCGGGTTTTACGACCACATGCTCACGCAACTCGCCTTTCACGGNNGAAGCGCTCGATATGGCACTCGGCGATCGGCGGGGCTTGACGCGCTACGGCGAAGCCCGGGTGCCTATGGATGAGGCGCTGGCCCACGCGGTCGTCGACCTGTCGGGCCGTGCGACCGCCAACATTTCAATCACGCCCGATCCGGGCATGGCCGCGCACGCGTTCCAGTCGCTGGCCCAAACGGCGCGTATCACGCTGCACGTGACGGCTACGGGCGAGAACGACCACCACGTCGCCGAAGCGAGCTTCAAGGCCGTCGGTCGCGCCCTGGCCCAGGCCCTGACACGAGACGGAACGCTCATTCGCTCGACGAAGGGTTCGTTATGAGTGATGTCGTGGTCGTGGACTATGGGGCGGGCAACACCCACTCCGTGCGCGCCGCGCTCTCGCATCTGGGTCGCACCAGTGTCGTCTCGAGTGATCGCGCGGCGGTTCTCAATGCGGAGAATGTCGTGCTGCCCGGTGTTGGTTCGGCGCGCAGTGCAATGGTCCATCTCAAGGAGACGGGCGTGGCCACGGCACTGCACGAGCGTTTTGCGAGCGGCGGGCCGATGCTTGGCATCTGCCTCGGCATGC
>PMAL01000073.1:0-4047 GCA_003152555.1 Acidimicrobiaceae bacterium
TGTCACAACATGTTTCTGGGCGTCGTGACCCAGGCGCTGGCGGAAATCGTCGTGCTCGCCGAACGTGGCGGCATCAAGCGAAGCGACTTCCTGGCGTTTCTTAATGACTCGGTCCTAGGGTCCACCTTCACGCGTTATAAGACGCCGGCGTTCGTGAATCTGGATTTCACGCCCACGTTTACCCCGGTCTTGCTGCGCAAGGATTTTGACTTAGGTATGGCCGCAGCGAAGAAGATGAGCGTCTCGATGCCGGTCTCCGCACTGTGCACTGAGTTGGTGGTGAGTGCGATTGGCGCGGGCTATATCAAGGAAGATTTTGCGGTGCTGCTACTAGAACAGGCGCGCAGTTCGGGCATTACCTTGCAATCAGAGGAACTCACGATCGACGACGGGCTGAGCGGAGGACAGTTATGAGAGATGGATTTGGGCCTACGATGATCACCCCGGGCCACATGGGGGTCGACTTTGAGACGCGTGTCGACTTCGATCGACTGCGCAGTTACCGATTGGACCGAGCGCGTCAGGCCCTCGAGGCGAGCGAGTTCGGCGCGCTGCTGCTCTTTGACTTCTACAACATTCGTTACGTCTCGGGCACCTGGATCGGCGGCGCACTGGGCGACAAGATGTCGCGGTACTGCCTGCTCACCCGCGACCACGGGCCAATTATCTGGGACTTTGGTTCCGCGGCGCGCCACCATCAACTCTTCGCGCCCTGGCTCGTGCCCGAGAACTGCCGTGCCGGGATGCTGGGACTGCGCGGGGCGATTGCCCCACGCGCCGGTCTCTTCGCGTCGGCGGTCAAGGAGATTGTCGCGATCCTCACTGACCACGGCGTCGCCGGTCAGCCCATTGGCATCGACATCGTAGAACTGCCCTTCCTCTTCGAGATGCAGGCGGCCGGTATTGATGTCCGCGACGCGCAGCAGACGATGCTCGACGCTCGTCAGATCAAGTCCTCGGACGAAATAATGCTGCTCTCCCAGGCGGCCGCCATGGTCGATGGCGTCTACCAGGACATCTTCGAAGCCCTGAAACCGGGGGTTCGCGAAAATGAGATAGTGGCGCTCGCCAACAAGCGTCTCTACGAGATGGGTTCGGACCAGGTCGAAGCAATAAACGCCGTCTCGGGAGAGCGGTGTAATCCTCACCCGCACAACTTCACCGACCGCATCATCCGTCCGGGAGACCAGGCCTTCTTCGACATCATTCACTCCTTTAATGGCTACCGGACGTGTTATTACCGCACCCTGGGCGTGGGCAGTTCGACCGCGCCCCAGCGCGACGCGTACGTGCAGGCGAGAGAGTGGATGGACATGGCCATTGACCTCGTCGCCCCCGGGGTGGGCACCGACGTCATTGCCAAGGCGTGGCCGGCCGCGACCGATTTTGGCTTCGCCAACGAGATGGCGGCCTTCGGACTGCAGTTCGGTCACGGACTTGGATTGGGCCTGCACGAACGACCGGTCATCAGTCGACTGAACAGCCTGGTCGATCCCATTGAGCTCCAGGTCGGCATGGTCTTTGCGTTGGAGACCTACTGTCCCGCCACCGACGGCGTGTCGGCGGCACGCATCGAAGAAGAGATCGTCATCACCAAGGACGGATCTGCCATACTCACGCGGTTCCCCGCGCAAGAGCTAATGATCGCCAACAAGTACTAGGAGAAAACACATGGCCACCACGACTGTTCATTCCGGTCCCACCGAACTGGCGACCAAGCTCGACATGTACCGCAGCCAGGTCGCGCTGCGACAGTTCGAGACGCGCGCCTACGACCTCTTCCTCGAGAACCTGGTGAAGGGCACGAGCCACCTCTCGCTCGGCCAGGAGGCCATCGCGGCGGGCTTCGCGACGGCGATGAAGAAGGACGACTGGACCTTCGCGACGTACCGCGGTCACGCGCACACCCTCGCGCGTGGCGTGCCAATGACGCCCGTGCTCGCCGAACTCCTGGGCCGCAGCAATGGACTCATGGCCGGCAAGGGCGGATCCATGCACTTAACCAGCGTGGAACACGGCGTCATGGGCAGCTACGCCATCATCGGCGCGCACCTGCCCATTGCCTGCGGCGCCGCGTGGAGCGCGCAGTATCGCGGCACCGATCAGGTGGCCGTCTGCTTCTTCGGCGACGGCTCGACCAACATCGGCTCGTTTCACGAGGCACTCAACTTTGCCGCCGTCTGGAAGTTGCCGGTCATATTCGTCTGTGAGAACAACCTCTGGATGGAGTACACCCGCACGACCGAAGTGACGTCGGTCGTGCACCCCGCGGCCGATCGGGCCGTGGCCTACGGTCTCGAGCGCATCGTCGTTGACGGCAACGACGCCGACGCCGTCTACGACGTGGCTTCGACTGCGCTCGCGCGGGCCCGCGCCGGCGAGGGCCCCAGCATGATCGAAGCCATGACGTACCGTCACGGCGGTCACTCGCGAGCCGACCCAGGCAAGTACCGTCCCGATGAGGAGGTTGCCGAGTGGTTCGCTAAGGACCCGATTCCGCGCTATCGCGCTCGGTTGCTCGACGAGGGCGCCAGCGAGGAGCAACTCGTGGCCATTGAAGCCGACGTGGCGGCTGAGGTTGAGGTGGCGACCGAAGAGGCGAAGGCCGGTGGCATTCCCGGCGAAGACCTACTGATGAAGGACGTATGGGCAGACGGAGGATCCTCATGGCGCAATTGACATTTCGCGAAGCAATCGCTCGCGGCATCGCCCAGGAAATGCGTCGCGACGAGTCCGTGGTCTTATTGGGCGAGGACATTGGTGCGGCCGGGGGAGTCTTTAAGGGCACGGTAGGACTGCTCGACGAGTTCGGTGGCGTGCGCGTGCGCGACACGCCCATCAGCGAGCAGGCCATCGTGGGCGCCGCCATGGGTGCGGCAATGACTGGATTGCGCCCCATCGCTGAGATCATGTTCTCGGACTTCTTTGCCGTGTGCTGGGACATCGTGGCCAACGAAATCGCTAAGAGCCGTTACATGACCAACGGCCAGATGTCATTTCCTCTCGTCATTAGGTCAGGCAACGGCGGCGGACTGCGCTTCGGCGCGCAGCACTCTCAGAGCGTCGAGAACTGGGCGATGATGATTCCTGGTCTCAAAGTCGTGGTGCCGTCCAACGCCCTCGACGTCATTGGCCTCATGGCCGCGTCGATACGCGACGACGATCCCGTGGTGTTCCTCGAAGCGAAGGTCCTCTACTCGTCGAAGATGGACGTGCCCGACGGCGAGATAGTCGACACATTGGGTTCGGCCAAGGTGCTGCGAACGGGTAGCGACGCGACGTTGGTCGCGCTCGGAGCCATGGTGCCCAAGGCGCTCGACGCGGCGCAAGAACTCGCCGCCAGCGGCATTGACTGCACGGTCGTGGACGTCCGCTCCTTGGTGCCGCTCGACACCTCGACGATTTTGCGTGAGGTAGGCGCGACGGGCCGAATGTTCACCGTGGAAGAAAACCCTCGGCTCTGCGGTTGGGGTGGTGAACTGTCGTCCATCGTGAGCGAGGAGATCTTTTACGATCTTGACGGTCCGATTGTGCGCATCACGACGCCGCACATCCCGCTGCCGGCCGCCGACGCGCTCGAGGATATGGCAATTCCTTCGGTCGAGCGCATCGTGACGACAGTGACCAAGTCCATGAACGCCTAGTCGCCAACGCATCACTTACTAGAGCGGCGCGAATGGACTACTGCGATGGTTTAACGCGCGCTGAGTTCACGAAGGATTCGATCCGCACCGCGCTCGATCAACTGAAGAGGGAACTCGGAGCCAGCGACGCGTAACGACGAGCGGCAGGGCCTGTCACTACGGCGACCTAGGGTGAGCAGTATCGCAAAGTCGTCCGGATTCTCCAGTGGCAATGAAGTACAACGCATCATCGACGCGGCGCGCTCGCCCGAATGGAGCATTGGCGTCGGACGAAGCGGACAGATCATGGCCACCAAAGATTCGGGCGAAATCGGTCGCCCCTGGGTGATCACCGCGCAGCGTGCCGGTGGTGGAATGCGCGTGTCGCTCTACCAGCCCGGCGACGACACCGAAGTTGAGGGTG
>PMAL01000073.1:4062-4246 GCA_003152555.1 Acidimicrobiaceae bacterium
CCTTCAAGTGTTCGGCGACTCTTCTCAATCCTGCACATAGATTTTGAACCACCCCGTCCGCCGTCTAACACCGAAGTGGCGCTTGCCACCCTGGTCGCCATAGTCCTGTCGCTCGTGGTCGACGCGCTCATAGTGGTGATCGCCACGCACCTCGTCCCCTCCACCGTTGGTTACGCCCACTTCC
>PMAL01000119.1:0-211 GCA_003152555.1 Acidimicrobiaceae bacterium
TGTCCATGATCCAACTCATGACCTGGGGATCGGTGTTGATGTCGGGCGCGGGGATGTCGCGGTCGGGTCCAATCACTGGGGCAATGGCAAAGGCGTAGCGACGGGTCATTCGTTCCAGTTCGCCGCGCGAGAGCAACGAGGGGTCGACCTTGACGCCGCCCTTGGCTCCGCCGTAGGGAATGTTCACCACGGCGCACTTGATTGACATGTC
>PMAL01000119.1:240-9842 GCA_003152555.1 Acidimicrobiaceae bacterium
CGTTTGATCATCCCCTCGTTGAGGCCGAGTAGGTGGCCCGCTTTTTCTATGAGGGAGACGACGTGCAACCACGGGTTGAACTCGTGGGCGAGCGCCTCATCTGGACGTGTGACCACGTTGTCACCAGCCTTTGAACTAAGTGAGAACGATGTTGTTCCCGTCTTCAACAGTAGGGCACGGTGCTCAATGCGAAAGACCAGGCGCCAGTTACTCTTAAGTACTGTGACAAAGGTCCCTATACGCGGAAGGTCAAGATGAAGATATCGCTGATGCTCGACTACTCGGGGGGCTTCAAAAAGGCCGCTCACAATGTAGCGAACTTGGAAAAGGCCGGACTCGACATGGTCTGGGTCGCGGAGGCCTACGGACTCGATAGCCCCTCGCAAATGGGCTATATCGCGGCACTCACCGAGACGGTTGAGATTGGCGCGGCCATCATTCCCATATTTACCCGTACGCCCACGCTCATTGCCATGACCGCGGCTGGTCTGGACACGTTGACCGATGGCCGGTTTCACTTGGGCCTTGGAGCATCCGGTCCCCAGGTAATCGAGGGGTTCCACGGCGTCGCCTACACCAACCCGCTCGCGAGAACCCGCGAGATCATTGAAATATGTCGCACCGTGTGGAAGCGCGAGGCACCGCTCACCCACGAGGGCCAGAACTACACGATTCCCTTGCCGGCGGGTGAGGGCACCGGTCTCGGTCGGGCGCTCAAGATCATTGCTCACCCGGTGCGCAGTGCGATCCCGATCTGGGTGGCGTCGCTGGGGGAAAAGAATGTCGCGATGACCGCCGAGGTCGCTGACGGCTGGCTACCAATCCTGTTCATCCCCGAGCGAGCCCACGACGTGTGGGGCGCGTCGTTGGCCGCGGGCGCTGCCAAACGCTCCGCGCAACTCGGTGAGTTGATGATCAGCGCGGGAGGGCTGCTCGCCATCGGTGAGGGCGACGAGGTGACTGATCTTCGAAACCTCCAACGATCCATGATCGCGCTCTACGTCGGCGGCATGGGCGCGAAGGGCAAGAACTTCTACAACGAATTGGCCATTCGCTACGGCTTCGAGAAAGAGGCGGCGATAATTCAGGACCTCTACCTCGCCGGCAAGAAGCGCGAAGCCGAAGCGGCGGTGCCCGAGGAGTTCATTGAACTGACCACGCTCTGTGGACCCAAGAGTTATGTCGCCGATCGGATTGCCGCGTTTAAACAAGCGGGCGTCACCCACCTTGAAATACACCCCGTGGCCCTCGGTGAGCAGACCGTGGCGTCGGTCATCGGGACGCTTCGAGAGATGGTCTAGACGGTTCGCAGCGGACGGATCGACGAGATGGACCGTGACGCTGAGGTAATTGTCGTGGGTGCGGGCGTGATGGGTGGATCAATCGCGCTCGAGCTCGCGAAGCGCGGACTCAACGTCGTAGTGATCGACAAACTGGGCGCGCCGGGTCACGGTTCTACGAGCGCGTCGAGTGCCATCGTGCGATTCAACTACTCGACCATTGACGGCGTCGCCACGTCGTGGGAGTCCAAGCAGTGCTGGGTCGAGTGGTCCGATCACGTCGGCGTGATTGACGACGCGGGCATGGCCCGGTTCCAGCAAACGGGAATGGTGGTGCTCGACACGCCGATCGCGCCGCGCGAAAAGGTCACTCCGCTGCTCCTGGCGGCGGGCGTGCCCTACGAGGAGTGGGACGCCGCCACACTTCGACAACGCGTCGCCGGCGTCGACACCGGTCGGTACTGGCCGCCCAAGGGGATCGACGAGCCGGCATTTTTTGATGGCGCCACCGAAGAACTGGGCGCGCTCTTCATGCCCGATGCCGGATTCATCGACGACCCGCAACTGGCCGCGCACAATTTGATTTTCGCCGCGCAGAGCCTCGGCGCGCTGACCATGTTTAACGCGGTTGTCAGCGATGTCATTCGAGTCAACGGACGTGCAGCCGGTGTGCGACTGGAGAACGGCACCGTGATTCACGCACCGGTCGTGGTGAATGCCGCGGGACCGTGGTCTACGCAACTCAATCGATTGGCGGGCGTGGGGGCGGACTTCAGCATTGGCGTGCGCCCGATGCGCCAAGAGGTGCACTACCTTCCCGCTCCTATCGGTTACAACGTTGCGGGTCAGTTGGGACCGAGCCTCGCCGACATGGATCTGGGCACGTACATGAGACCCGGGCCCGGCGACACGATTTACGTGGGCGGCACGGCACCCGAGTGCGACCCGCTCGACTGGATTGACAATCCCGACGATGCGAATCCCGCGGTGACCGCAACGACGTACGCCAACCAGGCGACCCGCGCCGCGAGGCGACTCTCAACGCTGCGCGTGCCAACGAGCCCCAAGGGCGTGGCCGGTGTCTATGACGTGGCTGAAGACTGGACGCCGATCTACGACCGGACTGAGCTGGCGGGGTTCTACGTCGCGATGGGTACGAGCGGTAATCAGTTCAAGAACGCGCCGCTAGTGGGTCTTTTTCTTGCGACGTTGATCGAGCGCGTGGAAGCGGGCCACGACCACGATGGTGATCCGGTCCGCTACGTGGGCGAACACACGGGCAACATCATCAACCTTGGCGCATTCTCACGAAAACGTTCGTTCAATGCGAGCAGCGCCGGCAACGTGATGGGCTGATGCCAGTCGATCACTATCCCTGGCTGGAGGGCAACGAGTTGACCACGCTCACACCAATGAGAGCGTTGCCGTCGTAGGGCGCGTTCACGTCGGGTGCGCCGGGCCAGGTGCGAGTGCCGAGCAATGCGTAGGTTGTGGGGTCGAAGATGAGAGCACCGGAGCCTCCCTCAAATGTCCATTCCACACCCACCCCGGTGCGACCGAGAGCGTCGTTCATGTTGGGCACAATCGTAAAGCCTGGAGTTTGTGCCATGAGGTTGAAGATCGCGGCCTGTTGGGTCGGCAACAAGTAACTGGTTTCCATGAGTGACATGAGACCCTTGGCGAGATCGTTGGCCGCCCAACCGGGAACATTGACACTCGTCGCGTCCTTGGTGTCAATAATGCCGAGACCATTCAGGTACGCGAGCAGTGCACTAGGACTCGTGGGCATGTTCGGGAAGTAACCAACTTCCGGGAAACATCCAGTGTCCTCGGACTGAACAACAGTGCACGCCGGGTATGGGATCTCTCCCGTGGAAGGAACTGCACCCGCAATACCCGAGGTCCACTGTTGGAGCCCCGGATTTGAACCACTCACCGAAAGCCAGGTCATGGTCAATGTCCCGCTCGGGTCCTCGGTCTCGTCATACACGTACTGGTCTGGTTGGGGAAGCTCCACACCCTGATCACTTTGCGCAGTCACCTTCAGCACACTGGTGGCTGCTTTTCTAAGGAACTGGGCTGCAGATGCCGAGGAAGGCGAATCCAACGAGCTCGGCAGCGTCTGCAACGCCACAACGCCGATCGCCACCGCGGCGACCGCCGCGATGGCGATCACTCGACGAGTGTGCTGGCGCGTAGGGCGTGACGTGTCGCCGATGCCTTTAGTCGCTTGCACGGCGAGGAGCTCGACCAGCAACCGTTCTTCGAACGCTTCACTGTCGTAGATCGGGATCATTGATGTCATGGTTCCTCCGTGGTTGAAAGGGGCTGATGTTCTAATCCGGGCGGATAGTCAATCGCATTCCTGACCCGACCGCGAAGTCGTTGCATGCGCTTGCGTCCGGCAGAGGGCGCGATACCAATGCTGCGAGCTGCTTGCGCCACGGTCATGTTGTTGGTCACGATGTGGCCGAGCAACTCGAGTTCGCCGTCCGACGCGGCGCTCAATGCGTCGCCCAGTCGGCCGGCTGCGCGTTGCACGTCGATGAGTTCCGCCAGTCGTTCGCTGTCTTCGTGGGACAAAAGTGCGCTGCCCTGGAGACGCACACGCAGGGCCTCTCGTCGGCCGATCGATCGCGACTGTCCACGAGCTTCATTGCGGGCAATTGCGTAGAGCCAGGCAGTAGGCGAGCCTCGCTGCGCGTCAAATGTATCGGCCGACACGAGCACCGCCAGGAATGTTGCCGCCACGCCGTCGGCAACGTCCTCGGGAGTTCGTAGTCGTTGAGCGAGAAATCGCGTTATCGCCTTGACGTGACGTCGATAAAAAATCTCAAACGCGTCGGGACTCGTTTCCAGAGCCAGCAACAGTTCCGCGTCGCTCGGCGGCGCTTCGTTTCCCATACTTATACATAGTTATTCAGGCCGAGAAGCGTGACCCCAGCTAGTTATTCAGCCGCCGGAAAGGGCTCCGGCCCACAGGTATTGCCGTTCGAGGTGGTTCTAGAACCGAAACTCCTTAACGGCGTTAAGGGCTATTCCGGTTGGGTGGCGTCGCGTCCGCCCGAGGCCAGCCACGCTTCGTACATGGAGGCGTAGGCCCCGCCGGCCCTCAAGAGTTCACTCGGCGTGCCCATTTCGACAATCCCGCCGTGGTCAATAACGACAATCCGGTCCGCCCGCTGGGCGGTGGTCAAACGGTGCGCGATGAGAATCGCCGAGCGGCCCTCGAGCAGGCGGTCGAGCGCGTGTTCAATCACGGTCTCACTTCGCAGGTCCAACGAAGACGTGGCTTCATCGAGAATCAACACCCTCGGCCTCGCCAGGAAGGCCCGCGCCAGGGCGAGCAGTTGTCGTTCGCCGGCCGCCAGCGTCTGGCCGCGCTCGTGGACCTCCGTGTCGAGTCCTTGAGGCAGGCGCTCGACCAATTCTCGAAGACCCACCACGTCAATGGCCTCTTCGATGTCCTCGTCGGTGATCCCGGTGCGTCCGAAACTTAGGTTGGTGCGAATGGATCCCGCGAAGAGGAAGGCCTCCTGGGGGACGACGCCCAACTGGGAGCGAAGCGAACGAAGGGTAACGCTGCGGATATCAATGCCGTCGAGCAGCACCCGACCTTCCGTGGGGTCATAAAAGCGGTTGGCCAACTTGGCCATGGTGGACTTGCCGGCGCCCGTCGGCCCGACGAAGGCCACCGATTCGCCCGGGGCGATCTCGAGATCGATGTCGTGCAGGACTAGCTTTCCGGGCAGGTAACCGAAGCTCACGTGTTCGAAGGTGATGCGCCCCTCAATGGTTGGCAGCACGAGTGCGTCTTCGACCTCGTCGACGCTCGGCTGGGTCTCGACCAGCTCGCGCAGGCGAATGATCGATGAGCGACCCTGCTGCAGCGCCGTGTACTGCTGGGTGAGCAGTTGGATCGGAGAAAAGAACCGGTTCAAGTACAAGAAGAAGGCCACCAGGTAACCGAGCGTGAGTTGGCCGTTGAGGACCATATGACCACCGATGAGCAGCAACAGCGCCTGCGCGAGGATGCCAACCATGATGGTGGCCGGTCCGTAGACCGAGTTGACCCGGCCGGTGTAGAGGTTGGCGTCGCGATAGGCCCCCACGACGTGGCGGTGGTTGCGGATGTTGCGGTGCTGACGGTTGTTTGACGTGACCACCCGGATGCCGTAGAGCGACTCGGAGAGGTCGGCCAGCACGTTGGCAATACGGTCGCGAACCAGTAGGTAGCCGCGTTCAGACGCGCTGTGAAACCAGATCGAGAGCGCGAAGAGTATTGGCACCACCAGGAAAATGGTCCAGGCGGCCAGCGTTACGTTGAGCGAGAAGAGCACGACCGTGATGACAATCATGGTCAGACCCTGGATGGCGAAGGAACTGATGCCGTCCTGAATGAATTGTTGGAGGTTTTCGATGTCGCTCGTCATGCGGCTCATCAACACACCAGATTTCTCGTCGGTGAAGAAGTCGAGGCTCAGGCGCTGGAAGTGGGTGAAGACACGAATGCGAAGGTCGTGCATGACTCGCGAGGAGAGTTTTCCGGTGACGTCAACTTGCATCTTCTGCAACCACACGCTCACCAACGCCGACCCCAGGTAGAGCACCGCGCATACAAAAATGACGGTGAGTGATCGTTGAGAGTGAAAGTGGCGACTGGTGCCGCCCATTCCGTGGTCGATCGCGTAGGCGGTGAGCAACGGACCGACCTGCATGACGAGACTGATGAGGATGGCCAGGAACGATCCCGAGACTACCCAACCGGGATAGACCCGCAGGAGCTTGGGCAACGTCAATCGTTGTCGCTCCTTCGCGTTCGGCCGCTGCGTGAAGGTAATGTTGGACGGCGCGTGCTCCGGTTCGGTCTTGAGTATCTGGGTCGCGCCCTCCATCAGTTCGCTCGGAATCCCGCCGAAGGGCAGACCCGGGGCCGTGGCGCGTCCGCCGAACATGCCGCCACCGCCTCCCCATCCGCCCCAGGCCATTAGGGCTGCTCCGGTTTCGTTTGGGCGAGCACTTGCACGTAGAGCGCTGACGTGGCGAGCAATTCCTCGTGGGTCCCACTGGCGACGACTCGACCCTCGTCAAGTAACAGGACCCGACTGGCTAAGGCAATTGTGGAGATGCGGTGCGCGATGACGATCGTCGTGCGCTGGCGCAACAGACTAGTAAGCGCTTCGTAGATGCCCGCCTCTATGTGCACGTCAATGGCGCTGGTCGCGTCATCAAGAATCAGGATCGGCGGGTTGACGAGCAACGTGCGGGCAATGGCGATGCGTTGGCGCTGGCCGCCCGAGAGCGTGTAGCCCCGTTCACCCACCACCGTGTCGTAGCCCTCGGACAGTTTCACAATGAACTCGTCGGCGTTGGCCGCCTTGGCGGCGCTCTGGACTTCCTCAAACGTCGCGTCGGGCCGGCCGTAGGCGATGTTCTCAAAAATGGAGATTGAAAAGAGGAAGGGCTCGTCGAGCACCACGCCCACCTCAGCGCGCAGTGATTCGAGCGTGACGTCGCGAATGTCCTGTCCGTCAATCGTGATCGCGCCGTCGCTCACGTCATAAAAGCGCGTCAGGAGGCGCGCGACGGTTGACTTGCCCGATCCGGTGCGTCCCACGATCGCTACGGTTTCGCCCGGTTCGATCTGAGCGTCAAAGTCAGTCAATATCTCGGCGCCGTTGTCGTATTCGAAACGCACGTGATCGAATTTGATGATGCCGTCGCCGTGAGGCAGGTCAAAGGCGCCGGGTCGCTCGACGATGTCGGGGTTCTCGTCGAGGATTTCGAAGATGCGCTCGGCGCTGGCCCGCGCACGTTGGCCCATCATGACGAGTTGTCCCAGCATCATGAATGGTGCTTGGAGCATCAGGAGGTAGAGGTTGAAGGCCACGATGGCCGGGACCGGCAACGTCCCGTGCAGCACCATGTACCCACCAAAGAAGAGCACGAGGGCGAGCCCCAACTGCGGCAGGTTCTGGACCCACGGCGACCACGTGCCGCGAATCTGGGCGTCCTTGATGTAGGACCAGGCCACTCGCTCAGCGGTATCGGCCAGTCGGTTGACCTCGGCCTCCTCTTGGGCGAAGGATTTGACCATGCGCACGCCGTTCACGTTTTCGTCCACGATGGTGGCGACGTCGGCCAATCGGGCCTGGATGATCCACGAGATCGGAAACATGACGCGGCGCATCTTGATGCCCACGACGTAGAGGATCGGCATCACGATGAGAGCTATGAAGGCCAGCACCGGCGAGATGAAGAGCATGAAGATGAAGGCCAGCACGCCGCCCAAGCACTGCACGACAATCAGCGGGGCGAATGTCGAGTACGCCTGAACACTTCGGATGTCGCTGTTGGCGCGGCTGATTAATTGTCCGGACTGCACGCGATCGAAGAAGCTGAACGAGAGCCACGTGAGGTGTTCGTAAATGAGCGACCGCAGATCGGCCTCGACGTTGTAGGCCGTGTAGAAGAGGTAGTTCCTCGAAATGATGCCGGTGACGCCCGTGAAGAGTCCGATCACCAAGATGAGTACGACGTAGTGGTCGAGCCCCCCAGAACTGTGCAGCAACCCCTTTTGAATGGCGCGATCGAGCAGCAGGGGAATCAGTGTCTGGAGAATCAGACTGACGAACGAGAGTCCGATGGCGATGAGAAAAGTGAGCCGGTGCGAGGCAATGACCGGCAGCACCCGTCGCCACCACGGCAATGATTTGTCCCGCAAAATTTGCTTTCGCGGCCCCTCGTACCTAGAGCGAACACCGCCGAGTGGATTGGCCGATTCTTCCTCTTCACCCGACGCAGGAGCGGGGGAGAGGGAAATTGCCATCAGGAGATTCTACTAGGACCGTTAATTCACGATTCTCGGACGGGTTGAGTTCCTGAGCGTTAACGGATTGAAGAGCGTACTGTTGCCACGTGAACAAACCACTGGTAATCAGTCATCCCATCGTCGCCGACAAGGTTCGTCAACTGCGCGACGTGACGACGTCCAACGCTGACTTCTTGCGTCTCGCCGGCGAAATCTCGAGATTTGTGGCGTACGAGGCCTTTCGTGATACGCCGGTGACCGCGACCACGGTTGATACCCCGGTAGTTAAGGGCGCGCCGGCGGTACGGGTCGACATTGAATACGTGATCGTGCCCATCCTGCGAGCCGGACTCGGCATGTCGCCCGCGGTCCAGGAGGTCCTGCCCCATCACCGGGTCTGTTTGGTGGGGCTGCGTCGTGATGAAGCGACGTTGCAGCCGACGGTTTACTTGGACGGTTTGCCCGACACATTGGCAGGCACACACGTGGTGCTCTGTGATCCCATGCTCGCGACGGGTGGGTCGTTGGTGTGCGTGCTCGACATGCTGGTCGAGCGCGGCGCGAGCGAGATCACCGTGCTCTGTTTGATCGTGGCCCAGCCGGGGGTCGACTTCGTGCTGTCGAGGCATCCCAACGTCGCCATTGTCGCGGCAGCGCTCGACAAAGAACTCAACGACGTGGGTTACATCACCCCGGGACTCGGCGACGCGGGGGACCGGCTCTTCGGACCACCGGTGCACTAACTACAGGCCAATATCCTCGTTCCACAGTTCGGGGTGTTGGTGGATGAACGTGCCCAGGATCTCAATGCAACCGGGATCGTCCAAGACGATGATCTCGACGCCTAGTTCACGCAGCCAGTCGTGGCCGCCGTGAAAGTTCATTGATTCACCTATTACTACCGCGCCGATATTGAATTGGCGCACCAGACCCGAGCAGTACCAGCACGGTGAGAGCGTGCTCACCATGACGCATTCGGAATAGTCGCGTCGACGCCCGGCCTTGCGGAAGGCGTCGGTCTCGGCGTGCACCGAGGCGTCGTCATCCTGGACGCGGCGGTTGTGGCCCGAACCGAGCAACGTACCGTCGCGCAGGAACAGCGCGGCGCCGATGGGTATGCCGCCTTCGCGTAGTCCGGTGAGCGCTTCGCTATACGCGGTTTTCAGCATCTCTTGGGCGAGGTGCGTCGCCAGTGGTGTCCTTGGTGCGTGCATCTCGTCAGTATGCTCCAACACCGTGGGTGAGCGCACGTATTCAACTGACATCGGGACCCAGCACGTGGAGCTGCCGGTGGCGTCGCTTAACGATCAATTGGCCCTCGCCCTGCTCATCACCGTGGACATGGGCGTCAAGTTCATGTCCCAGGCCGGTAAGGAGCTGGCCGAGATTCTTCGTCCCTACGACATCGACATCGTGGCCACGGTCGCGACCATGGGCATTCCTTTGGTCGTCGAAGTGACGCGCCACCTCGGACTCGACCAGTACGTGATCTTGCACAAGACGCCCAAGAT
>PMAL01000119.1:9862-16432 GCA_003152555.1 Acidimicrobiaceae bacterium
CGTTGGTGACGGAAGCGTCGTTGTGGCGCAGTGCGCTGGGCGATGATGCGCTGTTGGTGCGAGCGCTCGGTTCGATACCCGTATTTCGGCCCGACGGTTCGGGTGGGCTCGTGGAAGATTGGGTGGGTTGAGTGAACCACCCGCGCGACTAACTCTTTTTGAACCGCTTGCGCAGTCGCGTTGAGAGGCTCGGATTGACGTAGTAGGCGTCGCGCTGCGCGTCGGTCATGGCGTCGTAGCGCGCGCCTTCAGTCGCGTTGATCTTGTCCACCTTCATTTCGTCGAGACCTTCGGAGTTCTTGAGCTGCGTCGGATTAGGCGGAGCCTTGTTCCCGTGATTCAACGTAAAGACAGTAAAGATTTTGTATGCCATCGTGATCCCTTCATTACGCGCGAATCCTAGGGCAACGCGCAAAAACCCCCGGGTTAATAAGCCCGGGGGTTTTTGCATGCCCTTGCTATTTATCGATTCGGTTCGAGCTCGTTCTGGTGCTTCACTTGCTTAGCGACCCGACCCGTTGACTTCTCGAGCACAAAATACACCAACGCAGCGATGATAACTCCGGTCGGCACCGAGAAGTCGGCACCGCCGTACCAACCGGCCGTGCAAGCGCCGTGCACGAGATTGCCCGCGCAGGCAGCGCCGTAGTGATTGGATATCGGCGTCATCCAGTGGAAGGGGAAGCCCACGGGCGGCGGCGCCTTCGAGTAACACAGCGTCGCGGTGACGACGCCGATCACGAAGGCGATGATGGCGTTCCAATTGACCCCACCGGAGCCGCCAAAGTAGATGCTGTTCTTGTCCGTGCGTTGCAGCTCGGCCGGGTTGTAGCGGTAACGGCGCAGGATCCAGTCCATGAGGAACACTCCGAGCCACGGGGCGATCCACAAGATGATGACGCCCACGAACTCCTTCATGTAGAGCGAGAAGGTCGACTGGAACATGGCCCAGATCGTGAGGCCGCAGGCGAGCACGCTGTCCAGAATCACGGCCTGGTAGCGGCGTAGGCGGAAACCCATGGCTTGGAGTGATACGCCCGAGGAGTAGAGGTCCAGCGAGTTGATGCCGAAGAGTTGCACGATGGCGAAGATCAAGAACAGCGCGACGACCCAACTCGGGATGTAGTGCTGACCGTGCAGCGCCTCGAAGGGGTTGGCGCCGTTCCAGTCGGTGACCTGCGCGCTCGACGACAGGAAGGTGAAGGTGGCCGCTCCGAGCAGCATCATGAAGATCTCGGGAACCGCGGTGCCGAGGAACACCCAGCCCACGATCGACGCCTTGGAGGCGTCACGCGGGACGTAACGGGTGTAGTCGTTACCGCACTCGGTCCAACCCAAGCCCGACAGGGCGAAAACGAAGGCCAGTCCGGCGGTGTAGAGCTCCCAGCCGCCGCCGAAACCCTTGAAGCTGCTGGAGCCGTGCTGGATATCGAAGATCGCGAGGAGGACAAATATTGCCCCGAACGGAATTATCAGCGCTCGTAGGACCTTGACCATGGTGGCGTGACCGAAATAGGGCACGATGGCCTGGATCGCCGCTGCGGCGACAATATAAAGGACCTTCAACGCGCCGTTCACTTGAAATCCGGCCATCTGGGAGAGCACGATGGCGGCGCCCACGATCAGGATGAGGCCTTCGGTTTCGAATCCAATCTGGGTTATCCAGTTAAAGAAGGACACCAGACGCGATCCGTGCACGCCAAAGGGCGCTCGGCTAATGGCGAACGCCGTCGTTCCCGTTTCGGGTCCCTGCAACGATGCCAGACCCAGGAGCAGGAACGAAATGTTGCCAATAATGATGATGCTGACGGCCGTGACGAAGCTGAATCCAAAACCCATGAGCAGGGCGCCGTAGATGAAGTATTCGACGTTGATCGCCGAACCGGTCCATAAGGCTCCGATATTGCGCGGCGTCGCCCAGCGTTCGGTCTCGGGGACGTAATCGATGCCGCGTTGCTCTACGCGAAACGGTTGGTCGCCGGTCGAACCGTCGTGCGTGTCCAAAGTTAATGCCACTGGGTGTGTCCTCCCTTATAGATATTGTTCACCGGCTACGGCCCCGAGATGCTGGTCGTACGCGACATGTTTACCCGATGGCGACGGGTGCGTGATGGGAAAGTGAAGATTTTTTCATCCGGAAATAATTCGACACGGCGGAGGTCTCTCGAAGCGACGTGATCCTGAGAGCCCTCTCACCTCGCGATGCTCCGCCTTGGTGTTCGTGACGGCGGTGTCATCGGGGTGCGTTGCGCGCGTCGGTCTAAAGTCTGGGCCATGACGGCCGTGGTGGAAGTAGAAGATCTGCACAAGTCCTACGGTCAGGTAGAACGGCTCCACGGCATCAGTTTTGAAGTCCAGGCGGGGGAAATTTTGGGATTCCTGGGCGTTAACGGGGCGGGCAAAACCACCACGATCGAGATCTTGGAGGGCTACCGGCCCCGGGACGCGGGGCGCGTGTCGGTGCTCGGGAGGGACCCCGCGCGGACCAACCGCCAGTGGCGTAACCGGATTGGTCTGGTCTTACAGGAGTGCGAGCTCGATCCGATCTATACCGTGCGCGAGACCGTGTCGATGTTCGCCCGTTATTTCCAACACCCCACCGACGTGCGGGCCACCATTGACTCGGTAGGACTGAACGAGAAGTCCGACGAACGAATTGGTCGGCTTTCGGGCGGCCAGAAGCGCCGCCTCGACGTGGCGCTGGGACTAGTGGGCGACCCCGAAGTGCTGTTCTTGGACGAGCCCACCACGGGCCTCGACCCGGTCGCTCGCCGCGAGATGTGGTCGATGATCGAGGGCCTTCGCAGTGCGGGCAAGACAATATTCCTCACCACCCACTACATGGATGAGGCCGAGCACCTGGCTGATCGAATCATCATCCTGCGCGCCGGCGTAATCGCCGCCCAGGGCACACCTGAGGAGTTGAGCGCCACGCTGGGCTACCACACCGAGATCACCTTTGAGTCGTCGGTTGGCTTTGATCTCGAGCGCCTGCGCGCAGTCCTGGGGGCGGCGGTCAATCTGGAGGCGTCGGTCGTTCGATTCAAGACCAACCGCGTCCAAGACGACATGGCGGTGCTGTTGGAGTGGGCCAAGGGAGAGCAAGTGCTCCTGGACAAACTCCAGGCCATTCGCCCGAGCCTCGACGACGTGTTTGTGCAGGTGGCGGGAGAAGCAACGGCCGCGGATGGGGCTACGCCATGAGCGACGTCGCACTGGCCGTCACCCAGACGAGGTACGCGCTTCGCGGGTATACCCGTGACCGCAGTGCGCTCGTCTTCACCGCGATCTTCCCGCTCATCCTGCTGCTGCTCTTTAACGCCATATTTAAAGGCAATACCCAGTTCGACGGTCGCAACGTTCCCTCGGGCGCCTACTACACGGCGTCGATAATTTCCTACGTGATCACGCTCGTGAGTTTTGGATCTTTGCTCAGCCGCATCACGACCGCGCGAGAACGGGGACTGCTCAAACGGTTCCGGGGCACGCCCATGCCGAGTTGGATTTACCTCGTCTCCGAGATTGGTCGCACCGTCGTGGTGGTCTACGTGACCGTGGCGCTGCTGGTCGTGGTCGGCGTGATTTTCTATCACGTGCACGTGTCGGCGTACCTACTCATTGGACTCGTCATTTACGTGGCGCTGGGTGTCTCGTGCTTTTGTTCGATGGCCCTCGCGTTGGCCGGTGTCTGCAAGACGGCCGATGCGGCGTCAGCCATTGGTCCACTGGCGGCCACGATTCTGTCGTTCCTCTCGGGCGTGTTTATTCCGACATTTCTCATGCCCACGTGGTTAATTGACATCGGCAAGGTATTCCCCTTGGAGCACGCCGCTCGGGGACTGCAATCGGCGTTCTTGCTGAAGGGCTCGACGGGAATTAATGGCGTCGATATTGGCGTGCTCGTCGCGTGGACGGCAGCGGGACTTCTGGTGGCGTCACGTAATTTCAAGTGGGAAAAGAGCGGCGCGGGAACCAACTGAGTGCTGAACGTCCCCTCAACATGTTGGCACGGGACCAGACATGTGGACCCTTAGTCCACCCTTCTGGTCGCGTTTCGGAAAACTAAACGAATCTCATTCCTAGATTCGAGCAACTGCGTAGTCCCAGGGCTTTGGGTTCCTGGGACTACGCAGTTGCCTAGTTCGCCAAGGAGTACACGACGCTCACTTGGACGCTGAGAGATTCGCTCCCAGCCTGCAAGGGCACCGAGTGTACGGCGGTCGTTGCCGCGGCAAAGGTCACGGGACTCGGGAAGACGGAACTCTGATTCTCTTGGTCCGTCACCTTGACAATGCCAGTGAGACCTGTGCCGCCGGCCGCGGCGATGTTGCTCGCCTCGGTGTGGGCGTTGCGCATGGCGTTGGCCCGCGCCTGGGCCAGCAGCTTCGAGTCATTGGAGATGGAGAACGTGATGCCGTTGAGCTCGACGCCGTTGCCGCCGGCCCGGGCCGCCGCTTCAATCGCTGATCCGGCCTTGGCGAGGTCGTGCATCGTCACCGTCAGGTCGTCGTCGACCGTAAAGCCGGTCACTTGGCCCGCGTTGTTGGTGTTCGCCTGAATGTCGAGTCCGGAGGTCTGCATCTCCTTTTTGGTGACGCCGTGTCTCATCAGTGCCGCTTCCAGGGCCTTTACCCGCCCGTTGTTCATCGACAGTGCCGTTGCGGCGTTGGCGTTCACCGTCTCCATGCCGATTTGGAAGCTCACCGTGTCGGGCGTGCCCTTCACGGTCGCGGTTCCCGTCACCGAGATGGTGGCCGGGGACGCGCCCTTCGTGTTGTTGTTGTTCTTGAGCGCGGCGCCCGTGAAGCCCACCGCGATCAGCACTAAGACCGCGACGAGCCCAACCAGCCAATTGAGGGGATGGAACGTCCGCGCGCCCGAGCCGCGGGGGCTCTCTGTTGAACCAGTGTTGTCACTCATAACTTCTCCTTTTTGGTGGTGCATTGAGTTTTCATTTCTGTCCGCCTACTTCGCTGTCTTGATGTGGTAGCACGAAGGGTTGAGCGCGAGCACCTGCAGGGAGGTGCCGTCGCTCGCGGCGTAGGTGTACTGGGGCACGAGCACCGCGGAACCGTTGGTCAACCACACGAGTTCGTAATTGAGCTTCGCGGAATTCAGTGTGAGCGCGACACCGGAGCCGGAAACCTTCTTGCTCGGTGCCGGGATCATTGGTCCGCCCGGATTGACGCCACTGGGCGTTGAGTTCGAAAGCACCCCAGCGCCGTCGGCCTCAGTAATGACGGGGTAGTTGCTTCCGGGTGAGATCGAGCCGAGCAGCCCCGTCGCGTAAATGAGGGCTCCCTTGTTGGAGAACTGGAACTCCTCGTACTGATTCGTTGCGACAGCGTTGCTGGTCTTTAAGGGGTAGTAAATGATGTTGTCGGTGCCAATGAAACGCGGCGACGCCAGCGTCATCCCGTCGGGCACGAGGTCGCTGGTGACCAGTTTCGTCGCGTACGGTGTCGACCAGGAAATGAGCTGACCGTGAGACGCGTTGTGATCGCTCAAGTCGCTGGCCATCGCGCACGATGTCCGAGCAGCGCTGGGTGACAACGTGGAGGGCTGCGGACATGAACCCGCAACGTTGTAGGTCCAGGTCAGGGGACCGGACGACGAAACGGTCGTGGAGTGCGGGATGCTCCTGACGAATGGCGCTGCCACGACCAGCGCGTTGGTGCCCTTCGCGATCCACGTGCCGGCTGCGCTCGAAGAAAGGCCCAAGACTGGGCTCGTTTCGTGAACGTTAAGTGCGTCAGCGATTCGCAGCACTTTGGCCTGGGGACTCTTGACCGACGACAAGGTGAAAATCGCCAGGGACACCTCGGAGGTCGAGAGGCGTGGTCCCGCAACGTACGTGCGAATTGCTTTTGCGGCGGTGCCTGTCGCGGTGGGCACTTGCGTTGATTCAAAGGCCACGGGCGCCAGGGTCGCGGGTGCGTGCGCGGCTGGCCCGGCTATTGGGGTGTTGCTGGGCAGCGCCAAGACGCTGAGAGATTGAGGAGCGCCGCTGATGGCGACCACCACGCCGGTCGCGACGAGTGCGGCGACCGCGACCGCGGAGCCGGAGGACGACCCCCCCGGCACCAGCGCCGCATCGAACACGTTCCGCGGGGTGCCGTACGGACTGCGCGTCCCGACCAGACCGGTGGCGAACTGATCGAGGTTGGTCTTGCCCACCAGCACCGCACCGGCGTCGAGCAGCCGCTGCACGGCGGGCGCGGTGGCTGCCACCTCGCGGCGGTAGCCGGGGCAGGCCGCGGTGGTCGGCAGGCCGGCCACGTCGATGCTGTCCTTGACCGCGAATGGCACGCCCCAGAGGGGGCGGCCTTGCGGCCCTTCGGCTTCCAGTTCGCGGGCGCGCGAAAACACCGCCGCGTCCGGCAGGCGGGTGATCCAGATCGCCGGGTCGTCGTGTGCACGGTCGGCGGCAAGCGCTGCCTCGGCGGCTTCGATCGGGTTCATGCCGGGGAGCATAAACGATGATCTTGAGCTGAGTCCGTTTTCGGCGCGTCGCCGCCATGTGTCACGGCCGCCGCCACGCCCGGGACGGCGCCGCGCCCGTCGGCGGCG
>PMAL01000051.1 GCA_003152555.1 Acidimicrobiaceae bacterium
GCTTGGCGTTGCGCACGAAGTCGCCGGGCGACGTTTGTCCGATTTCCACGTCAGCGAGGTCTAATACGGTACCCAGCGACGCCCCTCGGGCCCAGGCCGCGATGGTGGTGGCGAACTTGCCATCGGGCTCTTTCGCGTGGGGCACGAAGAGGCGACTCTCGACCTCGCGAATAGTGGCGTCGATGGCGACAATATCGTTGAGCCGGTCATTGAGGTTGCCGCGACGATCGTGTCCGAGGCGGTCGTTGAGAGCTCGTCTTTTCTTGGTGGTCACCTGCTTGGCCGCGTTGAGCACCCGCGACGAGCGCTTGGATTCAAAGACGAAGCACGACAAAAGGCCGGCCAATTGGGCCGGTTCGAGCCCCTCGAAGACGCCCCAGTTGATGGATTCGGCAATCAGCAGGTCGCACTCGTGATAGATGGAGCGCAGCAGTTGACCCCGGTGATTGAGCGTCCAGCCCTGCGCATAACCCAGCTCTTCGAGTACGTGATGGCGCGCGACCATCTGGTCGCCGAGTGGTCGTTTCGATCCCGACGGGCGATGATCAGTTTCAAATTGGGCGTAAGAGCGTTGCACCACTTCGAGCGCCGTCTCGTATTCAAAGTGATTGATCAGGTTGGCGGTGAAGTTGTACGTGGGACGAAACGATGAATGCAGGTCCGACGGCGCCGCCAGCGCCACGCGACCCACATCGTGCAGGGCGATGTCATTACTGAAACAGACAATCGCGTGCCCTTCGTCGTCGAGGCCGCGTCGTCCGGCGCGACCGGTCATCTGCGAGTACTCGCCACTCGTCAAGAACTTCCGCCCAGCGTCAGAAAATTTGGAGAACTTCTCCAGGGCCACCGAACGCGCGGGCATGTTGACGCCGAGCGCGAGCGTCTCGGTAGCGAATACGACAGCGAGCAGATTGCGTTCGAAACAGATCTCGACGATTTCGCGAAAGGCCGGGACCATGCCGGCGTGATGCGCGGACAGACCCCGGCGTAGGCAATCGATGAAGTCGGCGTATTCCAGTGCCGTCAGATCGTCCTGGGAGAAGTTGGTGAGCCGAGACTGGGCAATGGCTTCAATTTCGCGGCGCTGGTCGGGTGTGGTAAAGGTCAAACCGTCGAGGCGACATTGGTGCATCGCGTCGTCACAGGCGGCGCGCGAGAAGATAAATACGATGACGGGCAGTAGGTCATCGCGCTCGAGGGACTTGAGCAGCTCACTGCGTCGCGGCGGACGAAAGGACGGCGGTGGTGCGCCGGATCGATGACCCTTCCAGTGCGGTCCCGGGCGAAACTGCCGGGACGACTTCGTCAGGTTGTCTATCCGTCGCGCTTCGTCCGAGAGGCCGGCGCCGTTGAGTAGATCCACGATCTCCGCGCTCGACTGTCCGCGCCGAACGACGGCGACGTGGTTGTGTAATTGGATTGGCCGCGTCTTTTCGACCACGATGCTGGTGGGACCGCGCACTTCGGCGAACCACTCCCCCAGGAAGTCGGCGTTGCCAATCGTGGCCGACAGCGCCACGAATCGCACTGCGGACGGCGTGAGGATAATGACCTCTTCCCACACGCCGCCGCGAAAGGGGTCTTGCAGGTAGTGGACTTCATCGAGCACGACCAATCCCAGCGACGTGAGGTGCTGGGACTCGGTGAGCAGCATGTTACGCAGCACTTCGGTCGTCATCACAATGATGTCGGCGTTGGCGTTATACGAGGTGTCACCGGTGAGTAAGCCCACACGCGCGTCGCCAAACAGGGCGCTCAACTCATGGAACTTCTGATTCGACAACGCTTTTAGTGGCGTTGTATAAAACGCTCGCTCACCACGTTCGAGCACGCGACCAATGGCGTAATCGGCAATGATTGTCTTGCCCGAACCGGTGGGTGCGCTCACCAGCACGTTGACGTGCTGGTCAATGGCTTCAATGGCCTCAATCTGAAACGGGTCGAGCCCGAATCCCAGACCGTCGACGAACCGACTTCGGTAGTCGGTCAAGGTCACTTCTTGAACAACTTGCCGACCCCGATGGCCATGAAGTAAAAGGCGATAAGCGGTGCGGCGAGCACCAACATTGATACCGGGTCACCGCTCGGGGTGAAGACCGCGGCGGCAATCGTGATGATGATGATCGCGTAGCGCCACGCGTGCAGTAGTTGCTTGGGGGTAACCAGACCGGCCAATTCCAACGCGACGAGTACCACCGGGAACAGGAACGTGATGCCAAAAATCAACATGGTGAGCAGGAACAGTCCTAGGTACTGGTTGGGGTTGTAGTGCGAGACGAGTTCCTTGCCACCGATTGACTGGAGCCACTGAATGGCCTGGCCAAAAATGAAATAGGCCGTCACGACGCCGGCCGCAAAGAAGACAATGGACGCCGAGACGAAGGGTACGGCGTACTTACGTTCCGACGCCTTCATGCCCGGAGTGATGAATCGCCACGCCTGCCAGAAGATCACGGGCGACGAAAAGAAGAGACCGCCGTATATGGAGATCTTGAATCGCAGCGTTAGCCCATCGAGCGGATTCGTCACCAGGAACGTGCAGTGCTTGGGTGACGCATTGCAGTACGGCCCGGCGAGAAAGCTCAGGATATGCGGGTAGAAGATCCAGGCCGCTACGCCCACGAGAAAGATGACAATGGCGCAGACGAAGAACCGGTGGCGGATCTCCTTCAGGTGTTCAGCCAGCGTCATGCCCGTCTCAGCTTTGCGGAACTTGGGCATCGGGCCTAATTGAGTGAAGGATCAGGCGGCAACGGCGCGTCGTCGGTGCGCTTGACCGGGGGCGGAACAGACGGCGGTGGATTGCTAGCGCTGCCGGCGGTCGACCCGGGGCTCGGGGCGCCAGTCTCGTCGGGCGCTCGCCCGTCACGGGCGTCGGCGCGGTCGGCCAGTTGGTTAAGCATATTGACCGGGCTGCGCGCGATGCGCACAATCTCACTGGTGCTGGGCAAATCGGGAATGGCTTCGCGAACTTCGGCTTCGACCTTTTCTTGCAGGCGTTTCAGGGCTCGCCAACTCGACCCCAGTTTGTGGGCCACATCAGGCAGTTTGTCCGGACCGAGCAGCAACAGGGCCACCGCGACAATTACCATGATTTTGATAGGACTCAAACTGAACACGGCCCCATTGTAGGGGGGCAACCGCAATCAACCCCTACAGGAANNCGGCACCGTGCCCCAATATCGACTGTCGCAGGAGTCGGGATAATTGTCGCCCATGACGAAGTACTGGCCCGGTTTCACGTATACGTGACCAATGGGCTTACCCAATGGCTCGTAGTGGGACCACGTTTCCTTCAGGGCCTTGCCATCGATGTAAATCGTATTGCCCTTCGACGTGAGGGTGTCGCCCGGTACGCCAATGACGCGCTTGACGAGATCCGTCACTGNNTCGACGCTCAGTTTGTTGACGATAATGCGGTCGCCAATCATGAGGGTCGGTTCCATTGACGCCGAGGGAATGAAGTAGGTCTGGAAGACAAACGTGCGCACGAGCAGTGACGCCAACAACGCGACCATCACAATGACCGCCCATTCAGTGACAACCTTGCGGTTGCTTGATCGCGGTCGTGGTTCGGGTACGTTGACGTTTTCGGGAATGGGCGCCGAGTCGTCAATCACATCGACGGGCGGCTGGTCAGTCACTTGACAAGGTTAGTCGTGACGCTCGTGGCGCTCGAGTGAGGCCAGCAGCTTCTGGAATCGCTCGTCATTGCTCTTGAAGGGATCTTTTAACAGGACCGTGCGCTGCATCTCGTCATTGAGCTTGAGGTGAACCCAGTCAACCGTGTAGTCCCGACGCCACTCTTTAGCGGCCTTGATGAACGTACCGCGCATATGGGCTCGTGTCGTCGCCGGTGGTATCTGCGACGCGTGCGCGATCTGCTCGTCGGTGACGACGCGTTGGAAGTGGTTGCGCGATTGACGCCGGTAGTACAAACCACGCTCGTAGTTGGTGTCGTGATACAGCAGGTCAATCAGCGCGATCTTTGGGTCGCTCAGTTCGATCCCGCTGCGCTCGCGCTCACGCTCGATGATCTGTAACTTGGCAATCCAGTCCACGCGGTCCGCCAGTCCCATGGGATCGCTGCGATACTGCTCGATGACTTCGCGCCATAGTTTGACCGCGTGCGCCTGATCGGCCGGCACGTCGTGTTGGACCACGAATGTCTCGGCTCGCTCACAAAGGTCCTCTTGTATCTCTAAGGCAGTCATGTCACGACCGCTCAAGAGTTTGACGGGCTCCTTGCTCCACAAGTCGTAGGAGATGTCGCGCAACGCGTTGATTGGCGAAGCCATGTTGTAGTCGCGCAGCACGGTGGTCTTGTCCTCAATCATGGCGAGTACTACCGCAGCCGTACCGACCTTCAGGTACGTCGCGAACTCGCTCATGTTGGAGTCACCCACGATCACGTGTAGTCGGCGATATTTTTCCGGGTCAGCGTGCGGCTCGTCGCGAGTGTTGATGATTGGTCGACTGCGCGTGGTGGCCGAAGAGATTGCCTCCCAGATGTGCTCGGCCCGCTGGCTCATGGAGTACGCGGTGCCCTTGGCGTTGGTCACGACCTTGCCGGCCCCGGTGAAGATCTGGCGGCTGATGAGGTGGGGAATGAAGACCTGCTCGAGACGGGTCAGGTCTTCTATCCGGTCGATGCAGTAGTTCTCGTGACAGCCGTAGGAGTTGCCCGAGGAGTCGGTGTTGTTCTTAAAGAGATAGATTTCGCCGCGAATGCCCTCGTCGGCCAATTGTCCCTGCGCGTAGTCCACCAGTTCGCGAAGAATTGCTTCGCCCGCTTTGTCCTGCGCGACAACGTCGCTCAACGAGTCGCACTCGGCCGTGGCGTACTCGGGGTGGCTGCCCACGTCGAGATAGAGACGGCTGCCGTTTTCCAAGAAGACGTTGCTGGAGCGGCCCCACGCCACTACTTTTCGGAAGAGAAAGCGCGAGACCTCATCGGGACTGAGTCGCCGTTGACCGCGCAGCGAAAAGGTGATCCCGTATTCGGTCTCTATGCCGTAGATGCGCCGCAGCATGGGAGGGCCTTTGCTGACTGGTCAGCTCAGGACTTCGCTCACTCTGGCGTCGTTCAGGCGGGTGAAGGTTCGACGTGATCCACGGTCTTCGAGAATGCCAACCTCGAGGTCGGTCGTCGGCACGGTGCGGTCGGGACCCGCCAGCGCCGCCACGGCGCTTTTCAGCGTGAACTCGAACGACTGGATCGAATCATCGAGTTCGGCGAAGCGGTCCTTGATGGTCTGGGCGTCGCCGCCGAGCACGACAAATCGCGGCTCGTCGGTAATGGTGCCCTCGTAGGCAATGCGGTAGAGCTTGGTCGGGTGCAGTTGATTGCCTAATTGGGCGACCAAGATCTCGACCTCGAGCGGTTTTTGTCCTTCGGTAAACATGTCACCCAGGTGCTGGCCGTAGTAGTTGGCGAGTGCCCGCGCGTCGACGTCCTCGCGCGAATAGGTGAAACCGGTACCGTCGGCCCAGCGGATCCCCGCCTCACGGAGTCGGTCGAATTCGTTGTACTTGCCCACCCCGGCA
Organism: Acidimicrobiaceae bacterium; assembly: GCA_003152555.1. Taxonomy (GTDB): domain Bacteria; phylum Actinomycetota; class Acidimicrobiia; order Acidimicrobiales; family RAAP-2; genus RAAP-2. Next base: position 5,548 of record PMAL01000051.1, read on the forward strand.
AAGGCAATGCGGTCGTAGATCTCGGAGATCTTGTAGAGCGAGGCCGAGGGATTCTCGGCCACGAGCACCACGCCGCGGTCGTAGATGGCGGCCACGATGGATCGTCCCCGAGCAATGCCCTTCTGGGCGAACTCGGCCCGGTCCTTTATGAGCTGTTCGGGCGAGACGTAGAACGGCATGCTCATCGCAACGTGCCTCCCGCGACTCCCCCGCTCTGCGTGCGTCGGTCATTGATGGCCCGAAAGCGAGTTCCAACCTGGTCGGGCTCGATCTCCTGGAAACCCTCACCATTGATGACGACCATCATCGGAAAGAGGCTGCGCACAAAGTCCGGCCCGGCGGTGCTGGGATCGTTGTCGCCGGCCTCGTAGAGGGCGAGGGCCGCGAGATCGAGCGCGTCCTCCAGATCAAGGTCGCTGCGAAAGCCGAGGCGCAGCGTGTTCTCGGCGAAGGGTGTTCCCGAGCCAATGGTTGCGAAGTCCATCCGTTCGTAACACCCGCCCGCGCCGTCGTATTCGAAGATGCGGCCCACTTCGTGGCTGACGTCCCAGCCGGCGAGTAGCGGAATCACGATGAGCGGCGACGAGAGGTTGTTGCGCTGGACGATTGGCGACAGGTAGTTGGCCTTACCTTCCAAACTGAGGGCCGAGTCGGTCATTTTTTCGTAGTGCTCGAAGGAGAGCTGGGCCATGCGAATGAACTCAATGCCCCGCGCGGCGGTGCCCGAGATGGCCAGCGCGGTGTAGAAGTCGGCCCGTTCAATCTTGCGCACGTCGCGGCTGGCGATGTAGCTGCCCGTCGCCTGACGGTCGCCGACCATGACCACGCCGCCCACGTAGCGCACCGCGACGACGGTCGTGGCGTGGGCCGACAGACCCTCACCCGAACGGGTGGGAGCGCTCAGCCCGGAGGACTGCGCGTAGTGAAAAAAGGAGGGCCCGGGATCGTCTTGGGCACTGAAGAGCGGGAGACCCACTACTACTCCCCTCCCTTTTGGACGTAATTGCGAACGAACTCCTCGGCGTTCTCTTCGAGCACTTCGTCGATTTCGTCCAACAGGTCGTCCAGGTCGGCCTTTAGTTGGTCACCCTTGGTCGCGTCCACGGAGACCTCGCTCGTCTCTTGACTCGCTCGCTCGGTGCGCTGCTTTTGAATTCGTTCTTGTTCAGTCATATCTTCAGTTCTACCTGTCTAGTGCATCAAGCAGGTCATTGGCGGTAAGGCACCTTTCTAGCAAGTGCGCGGTCAATTCTGCGGTACCCCGCAGTGGATCCATCATCGGCACGCGTTGCAACGGTCCCGACCCTAAATCAAAGACGACGCAATCCCAGTTCGCGGCCACGATTTGCTCGGGATAGCGCGCGACGCACTGGCCGCGAAAAAAGGCCCGCGTGGAGTCCGGCGGGTTGTGAACGGCTTCACGAACTTGATCTACGTCGAAAAGCTGCAGTAGCCCCACGCGCTGAGCGAGCGAGCGCTCCGCGCGTAAGTCGTGATATTGCAGGTCAATCGCCCGGAGTCGTGCGTCACCGGGCGCTAGGTCGTAGCGCTCCTGGTAGCCCTCGATCACGCGTAGCTTGGCGACCCAGTCAACGCGGTCGGCCACGCGGTCGCGGTCGCCGTCGACGCCGTCGAGCATCTCGCGCCACTGGGTGAGTATGAACGTCACTTCTTCGCTCTCAGCGACGGCGCTGCCACCGTCACGTTGGACGTAGTTGTTCGCGAGGTGCCACAACTGGTCCTGGAAGTCCCACGCCGTTCGGTACAAGTTGTCCTCGCACAGCACCGTGGCGCTGAGCGACGTGTCGAGCGAGAAGGCTCGCACTGCCTGGACCGGGTGTTTGGGCAGGCTGGGAAAGACGTCAACGCCCTGGTCCTCTAAGACCGCGAGCAGCAAGGACGTCGCGCCGAGCTTGACCATCGTGGCGACCTGGCTCATGTTGGCGTCGCCAATGATGATGTGCAGGCGTCGGAAGCGCTCGGCGTCGCTGTGCGGTTCATCCCGCGTGTTGATAATCGGTCGTTTCAACGTGGTCTCTAGACCGACCACCTCTTCAAAGAACTCCGCGCGCTGGCTGAGTTGGAAGACTGCTCCACCTTGCAAGGCGCCCTCGGTCTCTCCACCCACCTTGCCTGCGCCCACCACGATCTGGCGCGAGACAAAGTGAGGCACCATGGCGCGCACGATGTGCGAGAAATCAACGTGACGTCCCACGAGGTAGTTCTCGTGCGTGCCGTAGGAGTTGCCCTTGCCGTCCGAGTTGTTCTTGTACAGGGTGATTGCCTGATGGACATCTAACGACTCATTGGCGGCCTTCAGCGCGCGGCGCATCACCTCTTCGCCGGCGCAGTCGTAGAGCGTGGCTTCCAGCGGGGTGCGGCACTCGGGCGAGGAGAATTCCGGATGGGCGTGGTCCACGTAGAGCCGGGCCCCGTTCGTGAGCACGGTGTTGGCCAGGTGCGTCTCGACGATGGGCGCGAAGGCAATGAGTCCGGGCAGACCACGCGCGTCGAGGTCCGGGGTCTCGCCTTCGAAGTCCCAGTTGATGCGGGTCCGGCCCTGTTGGGCGTAGGCGTTCACGATGATGCTCGAAGAGACAATCTGATCCTGGTCGGGACCTCCGGCGATGCCGTATTCGGTCTCGATGCCCAGGACCTTGGGAATGGCCACGGTGCTAGAGGTACTGGCCGGTACCGACGTGCTGAATTGACCGGCCGCCCTTGACGTCGGTCTCTTCACGGTTGATCAGGGTGCGGATGAAGATGATGCGCTCGCCCTTCTTGCCCGAGATGCGAGCCCAGTCGTCCGGGTTGGTCGTGTTCGGCAGGTCCTCGTTCTCACGGAACTCCTGGCGAATTGATTCAATGAGGTCCTCGCTGCGCAGTCCGTGGCCCTTGTCACTGATCTCGCGCTTGACTGCGAGTTTCTTGGCGCGCCGCACGATGTTCTCAATCATGGCGCCCGAGGCGAAGTCCTTGAAGTAGAGGATCTCTTTGTCGCCGCCCTGGTAGGTCACTTCCAAGAAGCGATTCTCGTCGTCGATGCGGTACATCGCGGTGACCGTCTCTTCAATCATGATGCGGATGGCCTTGTCACGGTCTCCCCCACCGAGTTCATTGACGAGATGCTCGTCAATGGGCAGCTCCGAGTGCAGGTAGCGCTGGAAGATTTGGGCCGCGGCGTCGGCGTTGGGCCGCTCGATCTTGATCTTCACGTCGAGGCGACCGGGGCGCAGGATGGCGGGGTCGATGAGGTCTTCGCGGTTGGTCGCGCCGATGACGATGACGTCTCGCAGTGATTCAACGCCGTCAATCTCGGCGAGCAACTGGGGCACGATGGTCGACTCCATATCCGAACTGATGCCGGTGCCCCGGGTGCGAAAGAGCGAGTCCATTTCGTCGAAGAAGATAATGACGGGCATGCCCTCTTCTGCCTTTTCCCTCGCGCGTTGGAAGACAATGCGGATCTGACGTTCGGTCTCGCCGACGTATTTGTTCAAGAGTTCTGGTCCCTTGATATTGAGGAAATAAGAACGGACATTTCGGTTGCCGGAAAGTTCGGCGACCTTTTGACTGAGCGAGTTAGCAACGGCCTTGGCAATGAGGGTCTTGCCACAGCCCGGGGGCCCGTAGAGCAGGATGCCCTTGGGTGCCGGCAGCTCGTAGTCCAAGAAAAGCGCGCGGTGCAGGTAGGGCAACTCCACGGCGTCGGTGATTGACTCAATCTGCGCGTCGAGTCCGCCCACGTCGGCGTAGGTGATGTCCGGGACCTCTTCCAAGATCAATTCTTCGGCCTCTTGGCGCACGAGCTTTTCGGTGAGCAGGTTGGACCGCAGGTCGAGCAACAACGCGTCGCCGCTGCGAAGTTTCACGTCGCGCAGTGCGTCGGCCAACTCGACGACCCGCTCCTCGTCGGCGCGTCCATAGACGAGCACTCGGCGCTCGTCGAGGACCTCCTTTACCGTCACCACTTCGCCCTGGCCGTCGGAGTCGCGTACGCCAATCACACTGAAGGACTCGTTGAGCACGACCTCGTTGCCCCGTTCAATCTGACCGGGGTCCAAACCTGGGTGCAGGGCCACGCGCATCTTGCGGCCCGAGGCGAAGATGTCGACAGTCCCGTCGTCGTTGAAGTCAATGAAGGTGCCGTAGAGCGCCGGGGGTTGCGTGAGTTTTTCCACTTCGTCGCGTAGCGCCGAGATCTGGTCCCGGGTCTGTTGAATGGTGATGGTCAGCTTCTCGTTATTGGACCTCGTCTGGGCGACCTGGCCCCGGGCTTCGAGCAACTGCTCTTCGAGCATCTCGATGCGGTGATTGGCCTGATTGACGTCGCTCAGAGCGTGATCGCTTGGAGAACTGACGACGATCTGGTCGTCGCTGTTCTCGCTCTCAGACGATGGAAATTGCTCTGAACGCTCCATGTTCTAACCCTAGGGCAGCGCCGAGACTCGCAAACGTCACAGGTCCTGTAGCCCAGCAACTAAAGTTAATTGACGAGAGAGGCCACGGAGGCGCGCATGAAGGTTTGGATTGACCAGGACCTCTGTACCGGCGACGGTCTGTGCGAAGAAATCTGCCCCTCGGTCTTCACGCTGCTCGACGACGGCCTGGCCTACGTCAAACAGGGTGACGACGTCTTGAGCTCCCCCGGTGGCGCCGAAGGGCTGGCNNGCATTTTCATCGAAAAGGACTAGATAGCCTCGTCGGGCCGCCCGACGAGACGTCGGGCCGACGTGAGAAATCCAGTGTGCGCCACCATCCGGTGATCAGGTCGAACCGACCGGCCGTCGATGTGCCAGGTGCGCCGCAAGATCTCGACCGTCTCTTCTAGACCGAATGAATGCTTGCGAAGCGTTTCGCGCAACATTTGGGTCTGATTAATCGTGGGCAGATACGCGAGCAGTATGCCCCCGGGGCGCAGCGCCCGTTCGGCGTGCGGGACGACGTCCCACGGCTCGGGCATATCTAAGATGATGCGGTCCAGATCGACTTCGTCGATGCCCTGAGTGACGTCGCGGATGTGGACGTCGTAGGCCACGTCGCTACCCAGCATGTCGTGCACGTTCTTGATGGCCTGCTGCGCGAAATCCTCGCGGATCTCGTAGCCCGTAATGAATGCCCCGGCGCGCAGCAGTGTCATGGAGAGCGCACCTGATCCAATGCCGGCTTCGAGGACGCGCATTCCGGGACCAACGTCGGCCTGCATCAGGATCGCGCCCAGGTCCTTGGGGTAGATCACCTGGGCGCCGCGCGGCATCTTTAAGACGACGTCGGCGAGCGTGGGGCGCAGCACGAGGAAACTGCGCTCGGTGCTGCCGCGAATCAGTGAACCTTCGACGGCCCCGATGAGGTCGTCGTGCTGGATGATGCCCGCGTGGGTGTGAAAGGCGGCGCCCTCGCGAAGGGTAATCAAGTAGTGACGGTCCTTCGCGTCTATCAACATCACACGCTCGCCCGCGCGTAACTGCGCAGGGTTCACGTGGGCTTGGACTTGGTGACGCGTTGACCCGACTTCGCGGCGCGTTTGTCAATCAGTCGAAACAAGATGACGGCGCCCGCAATGGTGAGCCAGCGCGGCGACTTCTGAGCCCACGCACGGGCCAGTGACGACGCGAGTGCGAAACGGAAGATTCGCTTCAGTATCAACTGCGGCGCTTACGGATGCGCCGTCCGCGAATCCGTCCCCAAAAATAGCCAGTCATGATGCCACTTAGTCCAACCGCGGCGACGGTTGGCGTCTGGGATGTACTGGGGCCCTTCAAACTGAGATCGTCCGGCAGGATCGAGCGGATGGTCGCTTCTAACTCGCGGCGCGTGGCCGATTGCTCTCTCACTTCGTGACCTTCAGTCGCCGCTTGGCGGTGCCACTCATGATGCGCCATGCCGTGAGTGCGACCACCAGACAGGCGAGGACCGCCACGATGACGTACGGCAGCCACGACAGGGAGCCGTCTAAGACCGGGAACTGCTCCTGCAAGAACCGCAACGCGCCGATCAGCATGAGCGTGGTGCCGAAGCCCACGAAGAGGCTGCCCAGGGTGCCGTAGGCGACGAATCGACCCAACTCCTTGATTGGCTGGATGGTCTCTTCCTTGATGTAGCGCACCACCAGGCCGCGGATTTCTTGGATATCGCGCTGGATGGAAGCTCCGCGAAGGAAATTGCGCCACGAAGAGTAACTCACGGGCTAATCCTAACCCTCCCGCTCTTTGATGAGGTACGTAGAGCTGGCCGTCGCGATGAGTTGATCTTGGTCGTCGACAATCCGCGCGCCCACAAAGGAGATGACGCTGCCGGACTTGAGGACCGTGGCCGTGCAGGTGAGTCGGGAGTGGAGCGTGGCGGGACGTAGGAAACTGACCTTCATTTCGGTATTGAGCACACTCACCTTGCGCGCGCCCGCGCCGGTCACCACCGAGGCACCCATGGCCGAATCGAGCATGGCGGCGAGGAACCCGCCCTGCATGATGCCCGCGGGATTGAGAAAGCGCTCGTCGGCCAACATGGTCCACACCGTGGTGCCGGGGGTGGATTTGTCGAGACAGACGAGGCCGAGCGTGAGATCGCAGTTGGGCGGAATCTGCAGGGCCACTCGCGAAGGCTACCGCGCCGCCTCGCTTGAAGTCCGAGCGAGTTTTACTACCCTTAGTCCGTGAGCGACAATTTATTCCAAGGTCTGACGGAACTAGAAGGACGGGCCATTCGCGAGGTGGCCGCGGTGGCGATGGATGCGCCGGCGGCCGCCAAATCGGGACACAGCGGCACGGCCATGGCGTTGGCCCCGTTGGGGGTGATGCTGTTCTCGCGAGTACTACGCCACGATCCCACCGATCCGACGTGGAGGGACCGCGACCGTTTCATTCTGAGTTGTGGTCACGCGTCAATTTTGCAATACGGTCTGGCCT
>PMAL01000097.1 GCA_003152555.1 Acidimicrobiaceae bacterium
CATACCGACGGCGCCTGCCGCGGTAATCCTGGCCCGGGAGGGTGGGCGTGGGCCCGCGACAAGGACCGCTACGCGAGTGGGGCCGAGGCGCACACCACCAATCAACGGATGGAAATGACGGCCGTCATCGATGCGCTGCGCGAGAACCCCGAGGGTCCCATCGAAATCGTGAGTGACTCCAACTACGTGGTGAAATGCTTTCACGATAAGTGGCATGTCGGTTGGTTGCGGCGAGGTTGGAAGAATTCCCAGGGTCAACAAGTAAAGAACCGCGATCTCTGGGAAGAACTCCTTGCACTAGCGCTCAATAGTGATCGCGCCGTGACGTTCTCGTGGGTCAAGGGTCACTCCGGTGACCTCATGAATGACTTCGTTGATTCGCTCGCCACGGCGGCGGCGGACACCCAACGAGGACGACGAACCTGAATCCCACCCGTTTCAGTACTCGGTAATAAACATTAGGATTTCAATGATTTTCATTGATTAGCGAGTGAAGGGAATGGCCGTGGCAAACGAGGTCCAGCAGTTCGATGCGGTGGTAATCGGAGGTGGACCTGGCGGTTACGCCGCGGCACTTTATGGCGCCGCGGCCGGCCTCAACATGGCGATCGTCGAGCGCGACAAGGTCGGTGGGACCTGTCTGCACCGCGGCTGCGTGCCGGCCAAGGAGTTCCTCGAGACGGCCCACGTGCGGCGCACCGTCGAGCACGCCGGAGAATTCGGCATCACGTCGAACGCCGTCAGTGTCGATTTTGCCGTAAGCCAGGCGCGCAAGAACGAGATTGTTGACCGTCTCTACAAAGGACTCTCCGGTCTCATCAAGGGTCGTAAAATCACCGTCTTCGAGGGCACCGGTCGTCTGGACGCGGACCTCAAGGTGTCGGTCATCGACGGCAGCGACGCCGGCGTTGTCGCCCAGGGCAAAGACGTCGTGATCGCCGTAGGTTCGGTGCCCAGAACGCTGCCCGGTTTCGACGTCGACGGGACGATCGTGGTCACGTCGGACGAATTCCTCGACCTCGCCTCGCTGCCCGCCACCGCCGCCGTGATTGGTGGCGGCGCCATTGGTTGCGAGTTCGCGTCGATGTTGTGTGACATGGGCACCAAGGTGACCGTGCTCGAGTTCCTGCCCACCATCCTGACGGGCTGTGACGCTGAAGTGGTCAACGTCGTGGGCCGGGCCTTTAAGAAGCGCGGTATCGACGTTCGCGCTGGCGTCACGGTGACGGGCCACGCTCCCAAGAAGGGCGGTACGACCATCAGCGTCGAGGGCGGCGACGACGTGAAGGTCGACATGGTCGTGATGTCGGTTGGCCGGCGTCCGCGCAGTGAAGGACTGCTGGGTGACGCCACGGGTGTCGAAATCAATGATCGCGGTTTCGTGGTCGCGGACCGGTCCCAGCGCACGGCGAATCCCCACGTCTATGCCGTGGGCGACGTGGTCGCCGACACCCCTCAACTCGCGCACGTGGGCTTCGCCGAAGCCATTGTCGCGATCAAGACCATCCTGGGCGAGCCGGTGGTGCCCGTTGACTACGACCGCGTTCCCTGGGCCATCTATTCAAACCCGGAAGTCGCGTTCTGTGGCCTGACCGAAGCCAAGGCCAAGGAGAAGGGCTACGACGTTGTCGTGAAGAAGGACCCCTTTGGTGGCAACAGTCGGGCTCAGATAATTGGCGACACGGAAGGTGTGGTGAAGATCATCGCCGAAAAGCGTGCCGACGGCACCGCGGGACAGATCCTGGGCGTGCACATGGCCGGACCCTGGGTGACTGAGCAACTGGGCGCCGGATACTTTGCCGTCAACTGGGAGGCCACCGCGGAAGAGGCGGCGGCTCTCATTCAACCGCACCCGTCGCTGTCCGAAACATTTGGTGAGACACTGCTCGCGCTCGCCGGCAGGGGACTGCACGTTGGCTGACGTCACCCTGCCGTCATTGGGTGAGTCGGTCACCGAAGGAATCATCACTCAGTGGTTCAAGAAGGTGGGTGACGTCGTCGCCCGTGACGAACCGCTCTTTGAAGTGTCGACGGACAAGGTTGACTCCGAGATGCCGTCACCGGCGGCCGGGGTGTTGACCCAGATTTTGGCTGAGGAAGGCGACACCGTCCAAACCGGCGCGCGCGTGGCGGTCATTGAAGAAAGTGGAACCAGCGCTCCTGAAGTTTCGGACAAGCCGATCGTTGAAGTTGCGGCGGTTGACGATACGCCGGTGTTGGCGCCTGAATCGCCATCGCCCGCACCGACCGCTTCATCCGCACCGGCTGAGTCAGTTTCCAGTGGTGTCGTGATGTCACCGGTCGTGCGACGGATTCTGGCCGACGGCGAGGTTGAACCATCCTCAATACGCGGATCGGGAGCCGGCGGCGCGATTACCCGTCGCGACGCCGAGCGCGCTGTTGCCAATGGTCCCACCGACGAGCTTGTGGTGCCGCTCTCGAATGCCCGGCGCCGGATGGGCGAGCACATGTCCGTGTCGGCACAGAGCGCGCCGCACGGTTTTGTCGCCGTGGAAGCCGATGGCGAAATCTTTGGCGAGCTCGAGGCGCTGGGCCGCGCCACACGCGACGGTGTGCACATCACTGACGAAATGTTGGTGGGTCTCGCGGCCGCGCGGGCCCTGGGCGAATATGAGTTCTTGAATGCCACCTTCGCTGGCGACGAACTCGTGGTGCACCGCACGGTCAACCTGGGATTCGTACGCGTCGCGGACAATGACGGCATGTTGGTCCCCGTCGTGCACGCCGCCGCTGGACTGACATTGCGTGCGTTGGCCCGGCGGGTGAGCGAAGTGGGCGAGCGAGTGGTTGCCCGCCGACTTACCACTGACGATCTGATGGGCGGAACGTTCACGCTAAGCGGTGCGCCGAGCGAACACGCACTCTGGAGCGTGCCAATTCTGATCCAGCCCCAGGTCGCGACGCTATCGGTCGGCGCCGTGCGTGAAGTTCCGGTTGTCGTGTCGAAGACCGGGGCAGCGACCGTTCAGGCGGGCCGCCGTCTGATACTTGGTCTTTCCTTCGACCACCGCGTCTGCGAGTCAACGGCCGCCGCGGGTTATTTGGAACGAGTGGCCGAGTTGCTGGCCGGTCTTGACCTAGAGAGTGAGCACTAGGTGCTGCGCCGTCGCCACCTCGGGCGCATTTCTTTTGCCGAAGCCAATGACTTCCAGCGCGCCCTTATGCGGGCCAGTGACGACTACGTGTTGCTGTTTGAGCATCCCCCGACCTACACGCGCGGCATAAGGACCCTGGACGAACATTTCCTGGTCCCGCCCGAATCTCTGGATGCGGTCGTGATCGATGCTGACCGCGGCGGCGACGTCACGTATCACGCACCCGGTCAAGTGGTCGCGTGGGCGATCGTGACGGTCGATGACGATCCGTCGGCGGGCAAGGTCCACGTGACGCGCCTCGAAGACGCCGTGATTGCGACGGTACGCAGCTTCGACCCCGACGGCACGTTGGGTCACGTTGATCGACTCGCGGGCTATCCCGGCGTGTGGGCTGACGTGCTCGGCCGACCGTCCAAGATCGCGGCCGTCGGCGTAAGAACCGAACGCAACGAATCCGGTGCGCGGCGCACGTTGCACGGCGTGGCTCTTAATGTCGACATCGATCTCACGGGTTTTAATGCCATCGTGCCCTGCGGCATTCCCGATAAGCCCGTCGCGTCGATGAAGTCACTGGGGCTTGATGTCACGTCTCTCGAAGTTGAAGAGCGTCTCGGCGAAGAACTTGAACGTCGTCTGGGAACTAACGCGACGGTCGCTCGCGTCGATCGCAGTGCCGCCTCAACGACCAGCGAACGACCGCTGCTGCGACGTCTGCGCAAGGCTGGCGTTGATCCTGATGCCGGGATCGCGCTGCACTCGCGCAAGCCTTCCTGGCTGCGTGTTCAAGCCCACATGGGCAGCGAATACCAGTCGCTGCGCACGCTGACCGAGGATCTGCGATTGGTGACCGTCTGCGAAGAGGCCGGATGCCCGAACATCTTTGAGTGTTGGTCGGCCGGTACGGCCACCTTCATGGTGAACGGCGAGCGGTGCACGAGGGCGTGCGGTTTTTGCCTCATTGATACTCGCAAGCCACTGGCGCTCGATCCCACCGAGCCCGATCGTGTGGCCGAAGCGGTCGTGCGACTGAAGTTGAAGCACGCGGTGATTACGTGCGTGGCGCGCGATGATCTGGCTGACGGTGGTGCGGGAGCGATCGCGGCAACGGTGCTCGCAATTCGCGAGCGCTCTCCAGAAACTGATGTTGAAGTTCTGACGAGCGATCTCAAGGGCGACGAGGATTCGTTGCAGCTGTTGATCAACGTGCGTCCCGAGGTTCTAAACCACAACATCGAAACGGTCGCCCGATTGCAGCGTGCGGTTCGTCCGAGTGCGGGCTACCTTCGCTCCCTGACGGTCCTCGCTCGTGCTCGTGCGGCGGGTCTCACGACGAAGTCGGGACTGATGGTGGGCCTGGGCGAAGCCGTTGAAGAGGTATACGAAACGTTGGTCGACCTCGCCGCGGTGGGCGTGTCGATCGTCACGATCGGTCAGTACCTGCGCCCCACGGAACAACACTTGCCTGTCGCCCGTTGGTGGGAGCCGGCCGAGTTCGACGAGTTGGCTCGCTTCGGCATGAGCCTGGGACTCTCGCACGTGCAGTCGTCGCCGCTGACGCGCTCGAGCTACCACGCGCGCGAAGCCTTGAGCGACGCGACCCCCGTGGCGGTGCCGTCACGTCGTTAGGTCGCCGACTCACCAGTTTCCCTGGGACAACCGGTGGCCTAAGCCACGAAGTATTTGGCCATCGGGTGATGGCAAATGATGGCGTCGGTTGTCTGCTCAGGGTGAAGTTGGAAACCCTCTGACACAACGACACCAATTCGCGACGCCTCCAACAGATCGGCGACCTTGGCGTTGTCCGTAAGGTCGGGACAGGCCGGATAGCC
>PMAL01000171.1 GCA_003152555.1 Acidimicrobiaceae bacterium
TCAAAGAAAACTTGTCCGGTGGTGTCGGATTGGTCTGTGTGAATTGTGGGAAATCTGAGCGAACGGTGCAATTCAGAAAGGCGTTGGCTCATCAGTGCTGCACTACATCGAGGTTTTCGGAAGGCCAGTCATCCTGGAGGTATCCCCACGTCGAAAGGTGGTCCTCAGAGGGTTGGGCCTCCAATTTTCCGACACGATTCAGTCTGGACTACGTCGTGTGAATCAATCGTGATGATTCCAGCGATTGAAGCTTCGACTATTGAATGCAGGACGTCGGGCGAATGTGGCACGAGCTCCTCGTTCGTGAGGTCCATTCTTGTAAACGCGCGACGACAACAAACGGCATGGTCAATAAAGTCTGATTTTTTCGAGTACCAACGTTTTCTAAGAATGAACTACTCAATGATTCCATCTTCATTAGCCGATCTTGTATATCGGTTGAAGGAGTTTTGCTTCTTGATCCGGTCGTCCAATGTGAAATCCCTGGCCCCACGGAACCCCCAGTCCTTTGAGCGTTTCTAACTCCGTATCCGTTTCGATGCCTTCGGCGATGACGGTCGCGTGACTTTCTTGCGAAAATTGCAAAAGCGAAACGACCAGGGCTCTCTTCACTGGGTCATGGTCGATGTCGTGAGTTAACGAAATATCGAATTTGATGATGTCGGGTGCAAGCATGAGGATGTGATGGAGACTCGCGTAACCAGCGCCAGCGTCGTCGATGGCGATTCGAATTCCCTCATCTCGAAGTTTCTTACAGACAAACCTGAGATCCTCATAGCTGTCGACTGGTTGATGCTCTGTGACTTCGATGACCACTCGGTCGCGTTCATGATTCATCATGGATTCGAAGAATTGTCCTTCCAGCATGACTGCGGGCGAGACGTTAATCGCGAGAAATTCATCGTTCCCAAATAGATGCAGGTGCTTAAACGCCGCGTCGATGGCCGAAAGTTCGAGTTCCACCCCTACGCCAAGAAACCACGCTTCTGCGAAACATTGGACCGGGGGCTGTTCGGAAGGGAAACGAGCGAGAGCTTCGAAGCCCATAGGACGGCCGGTGCTGAGTTCGACAATCGGCTGGAATACCATGTCGGGCCCCACGGCGATTACTTCTTTCATCGCTGCCAGACGATCCTTCCGATCCTCGGTCTGGAGCCATTCAGCCTGCATCCGCGTTCTCAGTCTCATGGCGAGGTCCGCGTTGTTCTGTTTTAGAGCCTCATGCGAGAGCCGAATTACCAAGAGGTTCCGAACCCGTAGCAAAAATTCATCAATGTCAACGGGCTTGGTGAGAAAATCATTGGCCCCCGCGTTTAAGGCTGCTTTCAGGGAATCGCGTTCGATGTCGGCCGTCAGCACTAGTACAGGAACGAACTCTGTCGGTACTTCTTGGGCACGGATCAATTTCAACAATGTGTTTCCGTCGATGTGCGGCATTCGCAAATCAAGTAGGACCAGGTCGGGAACCCAATCGTGCATGGTGGCCAAGACCTCACGAGGGTCATTTATGCCCATGATGTGGTCGTAACCGGCACCTTCCAAGATTCGCTTCATGAGTAGGACATTGGCCTGATCATCATCAACTATTAGAACTCGTGATTGGGTAAGCACCGTAGTCAACATTGTTCAACGTCGCCTTCCGTTAGGGGTGGTCACGTCTCACAGTGACATAGTTACGATGACCTCGAAGATGCGAATTGCATCGGCTGTTTCAGACTACTAACGTGCAGCGAAATTAAGCGCATTTCAAAATTGCGGAATGTGGGCGCAAATTGTTCAAATGAGGATCCAAAAGAGTTGAACCATCGTTAGGCTGTGTGAGCAGACAATCTGTCTTGTGATGTTGCCGCATATACGCACCCGGAACGTTGAATCATGCTGCGCAGTACGGCAACTCCAAATTTCAAGAAGTTTTTTGAGCATTCGGTCGACATGATGTTGGTCGCTGACCCTAATGGTGACGTCATTGCCACGAATGTTGCGTGCACAGCGACCCTCGGTTGGTCGCAAGATGAGTGGCTGAGAGATTCTGGTTCGAATTAGTGAATCGCGCCGGAAAAGCGGGAGACTACGTAACTTCTACGTCGGTATTATCGCTCGTCGGTCTCGTTTTGTGGTGTTGGGGAAATATGAGGCCTAAAGTGAGGCCTGTAGGGGTGAGCGACGTTGTGCAGAACCAAAGAAGGGGTGGTTTGCGAAACGGAGAATAATTCGAAAATCTTCGTTTTCCTTTCATGGCGCCGCGACCGTTGGAATCCACGAGCATGAATGCTCAATTTTTCAAAGTGGGCCTGTTCAAAGTGGGCCGCCCGGGTCNNCCGGCACCTTGGGAGTGTTTCGCGAATGTTCAGGAGTGTCGCTCAGCGTCCAGATTTGTTGGCCAGATGATGTGGCATGACCGCCAACATCTTTCGAAGTCCTCGCACATTTGAATTCGTGGCTAGACAGTTGGCGTGACAAGGGGTCATTTCGAGGAGCAGGCACTATTCAGTTTAGAGGTGCTAACGGCGAGGTGTTTGACCTGCGACAGGGGGAGCGGATGATCTTGTCCGACCATCTCGGGGTGATTCACCATTGGCTCGGCTCTACCGTTCCGGCCAGGTAGCAAATCAGTCGCTGTCGGTTCTCGGTGGAATGCCGGTTCGTCCGAATACCCCGCGTCCGGCCTTCGGGCCGGGGCTCATCGTAGTTGTGGCAATGGTCCGGGCCGACCGAGTAAGTAACCTTGACCGTGGTGGACGCCGAGATTGAGCAGGGTGGCGCGCTCTTCTGGGGTTTCGATTCCCTCCGCGATAATAATGGCGTTCGTGTCTTGGGTGAAAGTGACTAAGGCGGATGCGAGAGCTCGCCGGGCAGGGTCGTGGTCGACACCGCGACATAGTGAAATGTCGAGTTTGACGTAGTCAGGGACGAGGTTGAGGATGTGCCGCAAGCTGGCGAATCCGGCACCGGTGTCGTCGACGGACAGCCTGGCCCCAGCGGCGCGTAAGGATTGTAGGGCATGCTGAATGGAGGAGTAATCCTCGATGAGGACGTGTTCGGTGAGTTCGAGAACCACCCTGTCCCATGGGGTGTGGGCGCCAAGTTGAGTGTGCAGGTCGGCCAACGCCGTAGCCGGCGAGACGTTGATGGCGAGGAACTCGTCAGTAGTTAGCAGGGGCAGGTGGGTGAGAGCGGCGCGTACGGCTTGCACTTCCAGGGCGACTCCGAGACCAACGGCGTCGGCTTCGATGAACCATTGGTCGGGCCCACGGACGGGTTCGTTATCGAAACGGGCCAGTGCCTCGTAGCCAACGATTCGCTCGGTGCGAAGGTCAACCACGGATTGGAACACCATGCGGGGCCCTCCAGCGGCGAGTACTCCCTCGACGCGCGCACGGCGCACATCCCACGAATCCTGCGTAGCCGTCGAGACCAAGTCCAATGATTCCAGGTGGTCCTGGAGGCGCGAGTTGTGCCGGCGAAGTTCCAGGTAGGCAATACGGGTGCGCAGCAGGTTGCGGACCCGTATGGTGACCTCCTCGACGTCGAAGGGTTTGGTCAGAAAGTCGTGCGCACCCAACCGCAGAGCGCGGTGAACCGCGTCCCGAGCGGTGTCGGCCGTGAGGACCAGCACGGGCAGGAATTGGCCCGCCGCGTGGCGGTTGATTATCTCAAGGAGCGCGAACCCGTCGAGGTGGGGCATGTGTAGGTCCAACAGGATCAGATCCGGCGAGTAATCCATCAGCACGGTCGGTACTTCACGCGAGTCGTTGCTGGTTGTGATATTGCCCAGTCCGGCGCGCGAAAGTATCATGGTCAATAGAGACGTGTTCGCCAGGTTGTCGTCGACGATTAGAACTCGGGCGTCAGCGAACCCGGGCAGTTGGCTCGTTTGGCTAGTCACGACGTTTCACCTTCGATCAATGGCAAGAGCACGGTGAAACTGCTGCCGATACCGAGGGTGGATTCAACTTCCAACCGACCTCCCATTGTCTGAACCAATGCCAGGGACAGCGCCAATCCAACCCCGGTACCTTCCACTTCGGTGTTCTCGGCGCCCATCCGGTCAAACGGAGCGAACAACCGATTTATCTCTCCCTGCGGCACCCCAATCCCAGTGTCGGAGACCGTGATTGCGAACATGCCATCCGGTTGGACCGCACACGACACGCTAACCTGCCCCTCGTCCCGGTTGTACTTGATCGCGTTCGACACCAAGTTCAACAGCACTTGCTTCAACCGTGGCCGATCAGCCAGCACGTGCTCAGTAAACGTCCCAACCGGCGGCAATGTCACCAATAGTTTTCGAGCATTGATCAGCGGCCCCATGAGGTCTAACACCTCATCTATCACATTCGAAACGAACACCGGCTCCGATGACAGCGCCATCTGACCTGACTCGATCCGCGAAATATCCAAAACCTCATTAATCAAGTCCAGCAAATGCCGTCCGCCGCGGTTGATCTCTCGCACTGACTCCTGTTGATCAGTATTTAGTTCATCCATCCCCAGCAACTGCGAAAACCCCAATATTGCGTTCAACGGCGTGCGCAACTCGTGACTCATCCTCGACAAGAGCTCGGTCTTGGCGTCATTCGCCCGCTCCGCTTCGGCCCGGGCGGCCTCTTCCCCCCGCTGGGCGGCCTTGCGGGCCGTGATGTCGCTTACGGTTACCGCGACCAGAGGCGGTTCACCGGGTGCGGTCTCCACTGGGCGGTATCTGACCCAGACCCAGCGCAACTCGCCATCAGGACGCACGATCCGAGACTCCAATTCGACTCGGCTGCTCGTATCGGCTTCGATCATTGTTTTTCGGACCAAGGCGGCGTCGTCGGGATGAATCACGGTGAAGAAGATCTCGGGATCGGCAAGAGCTTGCTCGACCGTCACTCCGTAGATCTGTTGCACGGCGGGGCTGACGTAGATGTATTTGACCGGGGCCACTGTCCGAAACATGAACATCTCGTCGATGTTGGCGACCAACTGCTGGAACCTCTCTTCGCTCGCGCGCAATGAATTCCGGTGTTCTACCTCAGCAGTCAGATCATGGACAATGCCGGTGAACATAGTTTGCCCGTCAATGGCAAACTTCCCGACAGAAAGGTGCAACGGGAAACGGGTGCCGTCTTTTCGTAGTCCGGTGACCTCACGGCCCATCCCAATGATCCGGGCTACGCCGGAGGTCAGATAGTTATTTAGATAGCCGTCGTGCGCACTGTGATCCGGCTCCGGCATCAACAGTGACACATTGTGGTCGATCATCTCGTCCGACCGGTAACCAAATAGACGCTCAGCAGCAGGACTGAAGGTCTGCACCACACCGTGTGAGTCAATCGTAATAATTCCAGACTCTGCCGACTCAATTATCGAATGAAGTATCTCCGCGGACTGTGGCACGAGATCCCCCCTGGATTCAACGTCACTAATCGACCCGCAACGAGTTCCAACACTGACGATAGCCCGTGATTCAGTTACAGATCTGGTTATCCGTTGCTTAGTTATCTCGGTCTAGGCGCTGGGGCATATTGGGCGCGTTCAATAGCGGGTGTCGCTGGACACCCGCCTTAGTTGAACAAGCTTGTAGCGGCGGATTTGACTACGAATGTAAGAGTCTGGTGATTGAAAAGTGCTCACGATTCTCTTGCCCGAATACTTTTGACTTATATCTTCAATGTTGCGACCGTTGAGATTCACGAAGAGGTCGGAGGGAAATGGGATTCGTGTCAATGAAGAGTGGTGGCCAATTAGCTACGTCGATTCGCTTCGTCGCCATTTGGAAAGACTTACCTTTTGTGTCAAGTTTGGGATAGACCGTGGGAAATATCCGAAGAGGACTAACTGAAACTCGCCAAACTCCTTGAGAATACTGGTGGGCCGCCCGGGCCTTGATCCCTCACCTTGAAAGACGATTGTTGACAAGAGTCAATAAGTCGAGATTGTCAAATGGTTTGTCAATGCACAAATTGTCCACATCCTCGAGAAACTGGCGCGCCTGAGACGTGAATGCTCCACCCGTCAAAAAAATCACATTCGACGCTTGATCTGGATCAACCTGCACGAGTCGCGAATGAAACTCCATGCCAGTAGTGCCCGGCATCATCAGATCGCAGAAGATGATGTCGTACCGCATACC
>PMAL01000194.1:0-35126 GCA_003152555.1 Acidimicrobiaceae bacterium
AGGGCACTGCGCGAGCGCAGGAACCCTTCCTTGTCGGCGTCAAGTATCGCGACCAACGACACTTCGGGCAGGTCCAAGCCCTCACGCAGCAGGTTGATGCCCACCAGGATGTCGAACTCACCCAAGCGCAGCGAGCGAAGTATCTCGATGCGCTGAATCGTGTCGATGTCGCTGTGCAGGTACTGCACGCGGTACCCGGCCTTGGCGAGGAAGGTCGTCAGGTCCTCCGCCATGCGCTTGGTAAGCGTGGTGATGAGTGTGCGCTCACCGCGCGCCACCACGGCGTCAATGCGGGTGCGCAGGTCCACAATCTGATCCTTGGTGGGCCTTACNNGCGTCGCCGAGACGAAGACCATCTGGGGCACCAACTCCATGAATTCGTCAAAATTGAGCGGCCGGTTGTCCATCGCGCTCGGCAGTCGGAAGCCGTGCTCCACCAACGTCTCCTTGCGCGAACGGTCGCCGGCGTACTGGCCGCGCAGTTGCGGCACGGCGACGTGCGACTCGTCGATGACCATGAGAAAGTCCTCGGGAAAATAATCCAGCAACGTAAAGGGCCGCTCCCCTCGGCTGCGGCCGTCGAGGTGGGCGGAGTAGTTCTCGATACCCGAGCAGACTCCTGTCTGTTCGAGCATCTCGAGGTCGTGCTCGGTGCGAGAGCGCAAGCGCTGGGCTTCTAAGAGTTTGCCTTCGGCGGCGAACTTCGCCAGTTGCTCCTGCAGTTCGTCTTCAATCCCTCTACAGGCCCGTTGCAGGGTGGCGGCGCTGGCGGCGTAGTGCGAGGCGGCAAAGAGCGTCACCTCGTTGACCTTGCCGCGGCTTTCCTGGGTGACGGGGTTGAAGAAGGAGATCTCCTCGACTTCGTCGGCGAAGAACGAGACCCGTATGGCCTCGTTGGAATAGGCCGGCTGCACTTCGAGGGTGTCGCCCTTCATGCGGAAACTGCCTCGGTCGACGACCAGCTCGTTACGGCTGTACTGCATTTCGACCAGCCGACGCAGTAGTGCGCGCTGCTCGAAAACCTTACCGACTTCGAGCTGCAGCATCCGCTCGCGGTACTCAATCGGCGAGCCGAGACCGTAGATGCACGAGACCGACGCGACGACGATGGTGTCGCGGTGCGTCAGCAACGACGACGTGGCGGCGTGTCGCAGTCGATCAATCTCTTCGTTGATCGAACTGTCCTTCTCAATGAACGTGTCGGTGCGCGGAATGTACGCCTCGGGTTGGTAGTAGTCGTAGTAGGAGACAAAGAACTCCACCCGATTCTGGGGCAGCATCTCTTTTAGCTCCGACGCCAATTGGGCGGCGAGTGACTTGTTCGGCTCCAGGATGAGCGTCGGACGCTGAATCCGCTCGGCCAGCCACGCGATGGTCGCCGTCTTTCCGCTACCGGTGATCCCTTCCAGGGTCTGGAATCGCAGTCCGTCCTGCACGCCGGCGGCCAGAGTCTCGATAGCCCGCGGTTGATCGCCCGAGGGACTGAAGAGCGATTCGACGAGGAACTTATCCACGCTCGAGCCCGCTTTCGCGCAGCGCCGTCGCGAGCTGCTGGTACAACTGATCGAGCGTGCCTTCGTTCCAGATGACGCGGTCAACAATTGCCGCGCGCTGGGCGTTCGTCATCTGACTTTCCAAGCGCGCCGTGGCGTCGGCCAGCGTGAAGCCGCGATACTCAATCAGTCGTGCGAGCGCGATCTCGGGCTGGACCAGCACCGCCCAGACCTCGTCGAGGTGCAACAGTTCACGATGCTCGGGGCGAAAGAGTGGCAGCGCGATGAACGCGGCCGGTCCCGTCGTGGCGTCGAGCTGGCGCAGTATTTCAACGCCAATATGTCCGTGTGTAATCAGATTGAGTCGGCGAAGCGCGGAGCGATCGTGAAAGACCACGTCAGCGAGGAAAGTCCGATCGACGGCACCGTCGTCGCGCAGTACGGCGTCACCGAACGCGTCGCGCAGTGCGAGATACGCGGGCAGGCCGGGCTGCGTGACGTCGTGAGCGATTTTGTCCGCATCGATCACCGGCCAGCCGAGCGAAACGAGGTGTTCGCACGTGGCAGTTTTGCCGGCACCAATGCCGCCCGCAATGACAATTCGTTTCACCTGACTACGGTAGCCACCGCCTGTGACATCGCCTTCACAGTCGCCAGATGACGATGGAAATTAGCCGGGGTTGAGTAGTGTCCTAACACAGGCCACAGAAGGGAAATAGTGCTCCGATACGTCGTGCGACGTCTAATCCAATTAGTCGGGATTGTCTTTGTCATCTCGGTCGGAAGTTTCTACCTCGTGCACCTCTTGCCCGGCAACCCCGCCGTAGTTATTTTGGGCAACGCCTACAACCCCACCAACAAGGCCTTGCTCTACAAACAGTTAGGACTGAACAAACCAATCATCGAGCAGTACTTCATCTGGATTGGTCACGTACTGCACGGCAATTTGGGCACCTCGTTCATTTCGCGCGTCTCCGTAGATTCAACGATTCGCGCTGCCCTGCCCATCGACATTGAGCTCATCATCCTGAGTCAGATCCTGGCGTTGCTTATCGCCATTCCGCTGGCCATGCGCTCGGCCCGCAAACCCGACGGCCCGATTGACCGTGTGCTCAGCGCTGGAAGTTTCACGCTGTTGTCAATTCCGCCGTTCATCGTCATCGTGTTCTTGGTGTTATTGGTCTCGATCAAATGGGGGTTGGCCAATACCGGGCCGTCGGCCTACGTGCCGTTTGGGACCGACTGGATCGCCAATCTTGAAAGTCTCTCCCTCGCCGCCATCACGATCGCGATTGGCAGCTTCACGCTCTATTTCCGCGTGCTACGCAGCGATCTGGTCGCGACCATGCAGGAAGAGTTCATCACCATGGCGCGTTCCAAGGGACTCAGTCGCCGTCGCATCATGTGGCGTCACGCTTTTCGTCCGTCGTCGGTCACCCTCTTGGGCAGCGCCAGCGTCAACATTGGTGGGCTACTGGCCGCGCTCTTCGTGGTCCAATACTTTCTCGCCATCCCCGGACTGGGCTACGAGTTGATATCGGCCATTAACACCAGTGACTACCTTTTGGTCCAGGGCATCGTGCTGGTTGTGTCCGTGGCCGTGGTACTCATCAACTTCATTTTTGACTTCATTATCAATATTGTCGATCCGAGGATTAGCCGTGAGTGAGATTTTTGCCGAGAGCCTCTCGTCCTACGGCCGCCAGTTCCTCGGCCAAGTGGAAAAACCGGAAGAGCGCGAACCACTCGGCATCCTGTTTTGGATCTGCGTGGGCTGGATTGGGCTCAACCTCTTCGGCGCGATCTTCGCCAATGTGCTGCCGTTACAGAGTCCGATCTACGAGAATTTCACAGCGATTAGTGCTGGACCGTCGATACACCACCTCTTTGGCACCGACGAAATTGGTCGTGACATCTTCTCGCGCGTGGTCTACGGATCGCGCATCTCAATCAGCGCCGGCGTCGGGT
Source organism: Acidimicrobiaceae bacterium (assembly GCA_003152555.1). Taxonomy (GTDB): domain Bacteria; phylum Actinomycetota; class Acidimicrobiia; order Acidimicrobiales; family RAAP-2; genus RAAP-2. The sequence continues at coordinate 3,462 of PMAL01000194.1, forward strand.
CCATGATCATTGGTTTTGGCATCGGCGCACCGCTGGGCATGTTGACGGCCTATCGCCGCGGCCGCTTCGACACGATGGTCACGACCGTCATGTACACCCTGCTCGCCTTTCCCGCCATCGTCGCGACCATCGCCGTCCTGTCTTTCTGGGTGCCCCGTGACCTGTTCAAGATCATCGTGGTAATTGGCATTGCCTCGATTCCCATTATCTATCGCATCATTCGTGCCGCCACGCTGTCCGTTGCCTCGCGCGACTTTGTCATCGCCGCCAAAGTGCAGGGCGCCTCGGATCGGCGCATCCTGTTTAAAGAGCTCTTGCCCAACGTGGCGCCCATACTCGTCTCCTTCTTGATCATCGGCATCGCGACGGTGGTGACCCTCGAGGGCGCGCTCGCCTTCCTCGGGCTCTCGGTCAGTCCGCCCACGCCCTCGTGGGGCAACATGATCAACGAGGGCCGCAGCGTCATGGCCCAGAACCCGTGGCTCGTCATCTTCCCCTCGCTGGCGCTGTGTCTGTTCCTGTTGTGCCTCAACTTCATCGGCGACCGACTGCGCACGCACTTCGACGTGGCCGAGGTGAAAATATGAGCGACGGCGCACCGAAGTTGTTGGTCGTTAACGACCTCACCACGACGTTCGCCACGTTGGGCGGTCCGCTCACCGCGGTGGGCAACGTGTCGTTCGACCTCAACAAGAACGAGACCCTCGGGATCGTCGGCGAATCGGGATCGGGAAAGACGGTGCTGTCGCGCACGATNNGAAGCGCAAACTCTGGGGCACCGAGGTCGCGATGGTCTTCCAAGACCCCATGACCTCGCTCAATCCGGTGATGCGCGTGGGCAAACAGATCGACGAGACGCTGCGCGTGCGACTGGGCATGAGTCGGGCCGACGCCAAAGCCCGGGCGATTGAACTGCTCGAACTGGTGGGAATCCCCTCACCGCAGCGGCGCTACGACGCCTTTCCCGGCGCGCTCTCGGGCGGCATGCGCCAACGAGTGGTTATCGCGACGGCGCTCGCGTGCTCACCCAAGTTGCTGCTAGCCGACGAACCCACGACTGGTCTGGACGTCACCATCCAGGCGCAGATCCTTAACCTGCTCGACGAACTGAAGGGACAGTTGCACATGTCGGTCATCCTCGTGACCCACGACCTCGGCGTGGTCGCGACGCGCACTTCGAAGATCGTTGTCATGTACGCCGGGCGCATCGTGGAGATGGGATCAACCCGCGAGGTCTTCACCAATCACCGCATGCCCTACACGAGAGCCCTGCTCGACAGTTCGCCCAAGATCACCAATCCCTCGCACACTCGGCTCACCACCATTCCCGGACGTCCGCCTAACTTGTTAAACCTCAGCGACGGATGCAGTTTCGCGCCACGTTGCGCCTACGCCACCGACCGCTGTCGCAAGGAACGCCCGGAACTGAGTCCCGCCAGTGAGCCCGGCCACCTCTTTGCCTGCTGGAACCCGCTGATGAGCAACCGAGAGGTAGTCGTGTCGTGATCGACCGGAACCAACCACTGCTGCGCGTGCGTGATTTGACCGTCACGTTCGGCCACGGCCCGCACTGCGTCAGCGCCGTCGCCGGCGTCAGCTTTGACATCTTTGAGGGTGAGACGCTGGGACTCGTCGGCGAGTCCGGCTGCGGCAAATCAACGACCGGCAAGGCGCTCATGCGCATTATCGAGCCCAGCAGCGGCACGATCTCGCTGGAGGGCACGGAGGTAACGACCTTGAAGGGCGGCGCGCTGCGCAAGGCGCGCACGCGCATGCAGATGATCTTCCAGGACCCCATCAGTTCGCTCAATCCCCGTCGACGCGTCAAAGACATCGTCGCCGAGCCAATCGACTGCTGGAAGACCGTCACCGGCACCGAGCGCGACGTGATCATTAGCGATTTGCTCAACAAGGTGGGCATCGATCCCGCGGTCTACGGCAACCGGTACGCGAGACAATTCTCCGGAGGCCAGTGCCAAAGGATCTCGATCGCCCGCTCGCTCGCCATGCGCCCGAAGTTACTGATCTGCGATGAGATGGTCTCNNTTGTTGTTCATTGCCCACGACCTCGCCGTCGTGAAAAACGTGAGCGACCGGGTTGCGGTCATGTACTTGGGCAAGATCTGCGAGTTGGGTCCGGCCGACACGCTCTACGACCTGCCGGCCCATCCCTACACCAGGTTCCTCTTGGGTGCGGCCTTAGAAGCCGACCCCGACTCACCGATTCACGGCGACACGCTCCAGGGTGAGCCGCCCAGTCCCATCAACCCGCCGAGCGGCTGTCGGTTTCGCACGCGCTGTCCCAACGCGACGCAAAAGTGCGAGGATGAAGAGCCGCTACCCCAGGAGGTCGCCCCGGGCCACCAGGTCTCGTGTCACTACCCGCTCACGATCGGGCGAAAGTAACCCTCGTCCCCGACAGTTACGAGTTCAAATTCTGACGTCGTGATGAAAACGGCGATACCAAGCGCTTACGCTTCGGCCTCGTCCGGGGTGTCGGCAACTGCTGGAGCGACGTCAACCACTTCATCGTCGGCGCTGTCGACAGCAACAGCCTCATCGACCGCCTCGCTCGTGGCCTCGCCGTCAGATTCAACAGCCGGCTCGGGCGACTTCGCGACGGTCTCGGTGGCGTACTCGGCCCAGGCGGCCTGCGCCTCGGTCTCGGGCGTGAACTCGCCGTACTCGATGCCGCCGATGTAGTTGCCTTCGGTGTCGTAGGCGTGTGACCCGAAGGCCTCACGGTACTCTTCNNACGAACGCGCCGAAGGGCACGAGCTTGGTGACACGACCGTAGACCAACTGGTCAACGGCGTGACTCTCGGCAAAGACCTGCCAGGGGTCGGACTGCGTGGCCTTGAGCGACAACGAGATGCGCTCCTTGGCGAAGTCCACGTCGAGCACCTCAACGTCCACCTCGTCGCCCACGGCAACGACCTGGCTCGGGTGATCAATGTGCTTCCAGCTGAGCTCGGACACGTGGATGAGTCCGTCCATGCCGCCGAGGTCCACGAAGGCACCAAAGTTGACGACCGAGGAGATGACGCCGTGACGGCGCTCGCCCGGCTTCAGGTTGTTGAGGAAGTCGCCACGCTGTTCCTTCTGGGTCTCTTCGAGCCAGGCGCGACGCGAGAGCACCACGTTGTTGCGGTTGCGGTCGAGTTCAATGATCTTGGCCTCGACGGTCTTGCCNNAGGCCAATGTCGACGATAAGTCCGCCCTTCACCACTTCAATGACGACGCCCTTGACGACCTCGTCGCGGTTCTTCAACTCTTCGATCGTGCTCCAGGCCTTCTCGTACTGGGCGCGCTTCTTAGAAAGAACGAGACGGCCTTCCTTGTCCTCTTTTTGCAGCACCAGGCACTCGACGCGCTCGCCCAGCGAGACAATCTCCGAGGGGTCAACGTCGTTGCGAATGGAAAGTTCACGCGAAGGAATGACACCTTCGGATTTAAAACCAATGTCCAACAACACTTCGTCGCGGTCGATCTTTACAACAGTGCCCATCACGAGGTCGCCGTCTTCGAATTCGAGCACGCTGTCGCCCACGAGGGTGGCGAGGTCGGTGCCGACCATGTTGTCTTCGGTGATAACGCGAGGAACATAATTGCCCTCGTCGTCGAAGGTGCCCATTTGTTGGGTGGAGAGGAGGCTAAGGCCTTCCGACATACGTACATCCATTACGACCACACCGGGGTCCGCTAGGCAATAGGGAGTGGGTCTCCGGTGTAAACCCAGTAGAAAATCCTACCACCGGGAAAATCAGCCCTTGGCGGCGGCCCAGTTCTCGCCCCAGTGCAGCGAGATTTCGAGCGGCACACTCAGGTGGGCCGCGTTGACGAGCGCGTCGAGAATGATCCGCTCGACCTGATCGTGCTCTGCGGGCGGCGCCTCGACGAGGACCTCGTCGTGGACCTGGAGGATGAGCCGCGCGGCGAGCCCTTCGCTCGTCAGACGCCGGTCGAGGCGCACCAGGGCGGACTTAAAGATGTCGGCGGCGAGCCCCTGGATGCCTGAGTTCATTGCCTGGCGTTCGGCCGCCAGGCGCTGGGGACCCACGGCCGTCGCGAGGTCAGGAAAGGGACGAATCCGGCCGAACTCGGTGCGCGAGTAACCCTGGGTCCGGATCTCCTTGATGGTTGCGTCCATGTAGGCGCGTAACGAAGGGAAACCGGCGAAGTACTTGTCCATGATCTCCTTGGCCGAACTGACCGGCACGCCCAGGCGCTGGCTCAGACCGAAGGCCTCCATGCCGTAGGCCAGGCCGTAGGAGACGGCCTTGGCCTGCTCGCGCTGCTCGTGGCTGACTTCGCTCGCGGGTATTCCAAAGACCGAAGCGGCAATAGTACGGTGCACGTCTTCGTTGGAGGCAAAGGCCGCGAGCAGACCGCTGTCCTGGGAGAGGTGGGCCAGGATTCGCAGTTCAATCTGGTTGTAGTCAGCTACGGCCAACTCCCAGCCCTCGGTGGGCACGAAGGCGTAGCGCAGGCGGCGGCCCTCTTTAGAGCGCACGGGGATGTTGTGCAGGTTCGGGTTGTCCGAGGACAGTCGCCCGGTACGCGCGACGGTCTGATGGAAGGTCGCGTGGATGCGCCCGTCGCTCTGGACCGCGTCGATCAGCGGTGCGCCGTAGGTGCCGCGAAGTTTTTCAACCTCGCGGAATCGAAGGATCAGCCGAATGATCGGGTGCGCGTCCTGGATGGCCTCGAGGGTTTGCGCGTCGGTCGAATATCCGGACTTGTTCTTCTTGCCCTTGGGCAGACCAAGTTCGTCAAAGAGCACCGTCTGGAGTTGCTGGGGCGAGTTGACCTTGAACTCGTGACCGGCGACCTTTTGGATCTCATCGATGAGCGTCGCGACCTCCTCGGTGAATTCGGCCGCAATCGTGCGCAACAGTTCCACGTCGACGCGGATACCGCGCGCCTCCATTCGCCCGAGCACCGCCACCAACGGCAACTCCACTTCCTCGTAGACAAACTGCAACTCCCAGCGCACGATCTCGCCTCGCAGGTGCTCGCGCAGGCGGGCCGCCACCTGGACGTCACGGACCAACGAATCGTCGTCCGAGGAACCGTCGAAGAGAGAGGGCGCCACAGTGGTGATGGTCTCGCCCAGGAACCGGTGCGCCACGTCGATGAGGTCGTAGCCGCCGCTAGTGGCGTCGACGAGGAAGGCCATGATCGACGTGTCGTCCGCCGGTTCGCAGAGTACGACGTTGCGCTCGGCCGCGAGACGGTAGAGGCCTTTGATGTTGTGGCCCGCCGGTGCGGTGTCGCCAATCAGCTCGAAGAACTCGTCGAGAGTGCCCAGCGCCACGTTTGACTTCGCGGCGTCAAAGACCGCGACCCTCGTCGAGTTGTAGGAAACCACCGGCGACGATGTGCCCTGCAGCAATGAAGCGAGCGAACCGTCGCGTGTGGCCTCGGGTGCGGGTGCCGACGTTGACGCCATACTCGCTGCACCACCACTGTCGCCCGACTCGCCCAGCAACCCGTCGCGCATGATCTTTTCGAAGCGAGTTTGCATGGAGTTCATTTCGAAGCGCTCGAAAAACGCCGATACGTCCCCGCGCTTCCAACCGCCGAGAGTGAGGCTGTCGAGCGTGAAGTCGAGCGGCACGTCGCGTACGAGGGTCATCACCCGTTCGTTGTTGCGCGCGCGCTGCTCGTAGGTCGCGAGGTTCTCGCGCAACTTGGGTGTCAGGTCGCCCAGGTGCTGGTAGAGATCGTCAAAATCGCGGTACTGGGCGAAGAGTTTGGCCGCCGTCTTCTCCCCGACGCCCGGCACGCCCGGCAGGTTGTCGGAGGTGTCACCGCGTAGCGCCGCCAACAGGACGTAGCGCTGGGGTTCAATGCCGCAGCGTTCAATGATGCCGGCCTCGTCGTAGAGCGAGTAGTCCGACACGCCGCGGCGGTTATAGAGCACCTTGATGTACGGGTCTTCAATCAGCTGGAAGGAGTCGCGGTCACCCGTCACCACGACGACGGGCATCTTCTCGTCGCGGCCCCACGTGGCGAGCGTCGCCAGGACATCATCCGCTTCGTACCCGGGCACGCCCAGCACCGGAATGTGCAATGCGTCGCACAGATTGCGGATCATTTCAAACTGGTGCTCGATCTCGACCGGTGTCTCGTCGCGACCGCCCTTGTAGTCCTCGACCATCGTGTCGCGAAACGTCCCGCCGGTGAGGTCAAAGGCCACCGCGAGGGCGTGGGGCCGTTGGGTGCGGATGAGCAGGTGCAACATCGACGCGAAGCCGTGCAACGCGTTCGTGACGACGCCCTCGGAAGTGGCGATGTCGGTCGTCAGCGCAAAGAATGCGCGAAACGCGAGCGACATCCCGTCGAGCAACAACAGCGGCCGTTGGTCCGACGATTCCTCAGCCAACAAACTCACCCTTCAAGATCTGTTGGGCAATATCGCGCATGCGCGTACGTCCGCGCATGGCGGACTGCTGGATTACCTCAAAGGCGGCCGGCTCGTCGAGGCCGCGCTCGAGCATCAACTGCTCCTTGGCTCGCTGGACGATCTCACGGGTCTCAATCTTGTCGTCGATGTGGCGAACTTCAGCGACGTGCGCGGGCTCGTGGGCCGCCGGGTTGAGAATGGCCGCCAGTTTCGGCAGGATCTCACTGCTGCGAAACGGCTTGACGAGGTAGGCAACCACCCCGGCGTCGCGCGCACTCTCGATGAGCGTGCGCTGACTGAACGCGGTGAGTAGCACCACCACGGTGTTCGATCCCTTCAACTGACGCGCCACTTCCACGCCGTCTAGCCCGGGCATCTTCACGTCGAGCAGCGCCAGGTCCGGTTCCAACTTCTTGATCATCTCGAGCGCGTCGTCACCCCGGGCCGCCTCACCCACCACCAGGTAGCCGTCGCCCTCGAGGATTTCCTTTAGGTCGAGGCGGATAATTGATTCATCGTCGGCAATAACGGCGCGTTTATCCATTGTCATCTTTCGGTGTCCACTCCCGCAGGAGCTCGTCTCGTTCTTCCGTCAGGCTACGTACTTCACTGGCCCGGCGCTGCATCTCGGCATGGGCGGCCGCCACGTGGCGCGAGAGCTCGTGATAGTCGTGGGTCTGTAGGGGCGTCTCGGACACCAGGGAGCGAATCCTCGCGTCGTCCAGTGCCTCGTTCCACACGGCCACCTGCTCTTGGAGCACGCCCAAGCTCTCGCGCGCGGCGCTCAGTCGGCGCTGGAGGTCTTCCAGGTGACGTTTCTTTAGCCGCGTACTCATGGCATCAGTGTAAAACGTGGCCTACGGCCACGTCGCTATGATCCGGGCGCCTGCCAGCAGTTCTCTACTGGGCTCAACTTCGAACCCTCCCGCCACGCGCTCCAGCTCGTCAAACTGGCGGTCACGTTGCACCGCGACGTCGACCACGTCGCTCGGCTGAGCAATGCAGTTGTTCGCGAGCAGTCGATGCACTCGCCGCGCGTACGGGGATTCGAAGAACCCTCCGATGTACGGCTCCAGACTTAGCGACACGGCTCGTTGGGCCATGGCCTTGGTATTGGCGAGCCCGCCGATCCGGGCTGGCTTGAGACAAACGATGCTCGCCGCCGAGTAACGCGCAATCTGCTCGAGGTCACGCGCCGAGCGCACGCCTTCATCCAAACTGATCGGCACCGAGAGCTGTTCGGCGAGCGTGGCGTGGTCAATGACGTTGCCCGGCGCGTAGGGCTGTTCAACCGCGTCTATGGTCGCGACCCGCGAGATCTGCTCCACCTGTTCGAGCACCTGCTCGTCGCTGCTCGCCGAACAGTTGAAATCGAGCAAGACCGGCACGGCCAATTCGCCCAGTTGTTCGAGGGCTCGCTGCGCCACCGGACCGGGCGTCGTCTTCACCCGCACGCGCGCCACGTCAGTCGCGAACGACCACTCGTCAAGATCGATTATCGACACGGTCGACTGGTTCGGCGTGTCAAAGTTCTTGGGCCATAGCGAGGAGATAGCGTCGCCACTCACGCGCACGTCGCGGTCGAGCAGGGCCATTTCGACTAAGGCAACGCTGAAGGAACTGGCCGCACGCGACCCGGCAAATCGGGCCACTCGGGTCCACGACGGCAACGCGCCTTCTCGCGTCGCCACGTCGAGNNGCGATTTCGCCGAACCCCGCGACGCCGTCGTGCTCGATGCGAAGGTAGAGCCGGGCGCGAACATCATGTCGTTGCGCGGCGCCACTCACCGGCCGTTGCAGATTGACGTCATCGCGCCACAAGGTGCACTTCACTTCACTCAGACTAGAGAGGGTGCACATCTCCTGTCAGTGAAGGACACGCGGCCACAGTGAAGGTTCGCGGCGATGCTACCGTTGTCGCCACAGCCCGGATGGCGGAATCGGCAGACGCGGAGGCCTCAAAAGTCTTTACTCGAAAGGGTGTGTGGGTTCAACTCCCACTCCGGGCACGAATGTGAAGTCTCCCAACTTTGGAGACAACACTAAGGACACCATGTACGTTTTAGGGATGTCTGATCGCTCGACCCTCCCCCTTCGCGACGATCTGGTTGCCCTCTTTCCCGGACAGGGTTCACTCTTTGGCGGCGCCGGTCTTAGTTGGAAAGCCTCACTGCACTGGCCATTGGTCGCGCGCATCTCTGGCGCTTCGGGTCTCGACGTGGAGTCACTGCTCATCAACGCGACCGATGAAGAGGTGGTGCGCACCGACCGAGCCCAGATCGCCACGTTCGCCCTCTCCATGGTTGCCTACCAGGAACTGCTCGATCGTGGACTGCGCCCGCGCTACCTGCTGGGCCACAGTTTGGGTGAGTTCTCCGCCCTCGTCGCCTCGGGGTTGCTGAGCTTGGACGACGGCGCGCGACTCATTGGCGTGCGCGGCGCCGCGATGGCCCGCGCCGCCGAGACAACGGCCGGATCCATGATTGCCCTCATGGGCGGAGACGACGCAGCGCGCGACGCCCTGGACACGCTTGACGAAGTGTGGGTCGCCAATATCAATGGCACCGGTCAGATCGTGGTCAGTGGCACCACCCGCGGACTCGATGATCTCCTAGAACGCCACAAGGAACTGGGGTGGCGTCGCGCCACGCCGCTCAACGTCGGGGGGGCCTTCCACTCGCCGCTCATGGCCCCGGCCCAGGGAGAACTCGATAGCGCGCTGGCCGGCACGCAGTGGGCGTCAACCGAAGCAACGTTGATTGCCAACGTGGACGGCCAGGTCCACACCACGGCCGGCGAATGGCAGGACCTCCTGTCGCGCCAGTTGACCTCGCCGGTTGAGTTCCTTGACGCGACCCTGGCGCTGCCCGAGAGCGTGACCACGTCGATCGAGATGGCGCCCGGGGCCATCCTCACGGGTCTCACCAAGCGCATCCGAGCGTTCGAACGCCAGTACGCGCCATCCACCCTCACCGAGCTACAGGAGCTAACCCTATGAGTCGCCACGTCATCGTCACCGGCGCCAGTCGAGGAATCGGCGCGGCGGTCGCCGAACACTTCATTGCCTTGGGCGACCACGTGGTCGCCCTCTCGCGCTCCGGTGCGGCACCCGAGGGCTGCGCCGCGTCGCTCAGCGTGGACGTCGCCCAATCCGAGCAGGTGACCGCGGCGGTGAAGGACGCAATTGCCCTGTTCGGTCCCGTGGAGGTATGCGTCGTCAACGCCGGCATCACGCGCGACGGCCTCGCGATGCGCATGTCCGACGAACAGTGGCGTGACGTGCTCGCCACCGACCTTGACGGCGCGTTCTATACCGCGCGCGCCGCGATGGCGTCCATGGTTCGCGCCCGCCAGGGATCGATCATCTTCATTGGTTCGGTGAGTCCGTTCATTGGCGTACCGGGCCAGGCCAACTACGCGGCCGCCAAGGCGGGCCTGATGGGGCTCGCACGATCGCTCGCCAAGGAGGTGGCGTCGAGGTCAATCACCGTCAACGTCGTGGCCCCGGGACTCGTCGACACCGACATGACCACCGATCTCGGACCGGCGAGCGACGAAATGGCCGCCATGATTCCCATGGGGCGAATCGGCGCGCCGTCTGATATCGCGGGCGTTGTTGGGTTCCTCGCCAGTAACCACGCTCGCTACATCACCGGTGCGGTGTTGGCGGTAGACGGAGGACTGGCGCTCGGGCTGTAAACGCTGATACTTGCGAGGACGCTTAGTATCATTGAGCCATAGAAAGCAAGGGAAAGAGCCATGGACCGTAACGAAGCATTTGCGAAATTTACTGACAACACCGTCGAAGTGCTGGCCGTTGATCCCTCCAAGGTGACGATGGAAGCATCGTTCGGCGACGACTTAGGCGCCGACAGTCTCGACCTCGTCGAACTGGTGATGGCCCTCGAAGAGACCTTCGACATTGAAGTCGCTGAGGATGAGCTCAAGGAGATTCGCACCGTCGGCGAAGCCTTCGACCTCATTTACGCCAAGCTGTAGTGCACGTCGCAGTCTCACCAACGGGGCCGGTGGAGGGCCGCCGAGTCGCGGTCATTGGCCTGGGCGCATTGTCGTGCGCCGGCGTGGGCGTCGACGCCCTCTGGGACGCACTCATGAAGGCAGCGGCACCGCCGAGCAAACGCATTGCCCCCTTCGACGCCAGCCACCTGGGCGGACCCAAGGAACTTCGCCGGCTCGACCCGTTCGCGCTCTACGCGTTGATGGCGGCCGACGAAGCCTGGACGCAAAGCGGACTAGAAGGACCGCTGGTCGATGCCGGCAGCATCGTCACCACCGGCATTGGCGGACTGCAGACGGTCATTGAACAGTTCCACGTGCTCAACGACCGGGGACCGGACCGAGTCTCACCCTTCATGGTCCCCATGATGATGCCCAACGCCGCCACGGCCGCCGTCTCGATGCGCTTCGGTCTCGGTGGGCCGTGCGAAACCGTGACCACCGCTTGCGCCGCCGGAACCCACGCCATTGGCAATGCCGCCCGGCTGATCGCGTCGGGGCGATGTGACGTCGCCATCGCGGGCGGCGCGGAGGCAGTCATCGTGCCCATTGCCCACGCCGGATTTGCCAACATGACCGCGCTCAGCAACGACGAATTTTCCTGCCCCTTCGACGTGAAACGAAACGGCTTCGTCATGGGCGAAGGCGCGGGCATCCTGATCCTCGAAGAGTGGGAACACGCCAAGGAGCGCGGCGTCACGATCCTCGCGGAAGTGATCGGTGCGGCCTCGACCGCCGACGCCCACCACATCACCGCGCCCGATCCCTCGGGCAACGGGGCCACCCGTTGCATGGAGTTGGCCCTTTCCGACGCCAATCTCGCGGCCAGCGACGTCTCGCACATCAACGCGCACGGAACGTCGACCCAACTCAACGACCTCGCGGAATCAGTGGCCATGCACAAGGTGTTCGGTGGTCACGTGCCACCGGTCACGTCAATCAAGGGCCACCTGGGTCACTCACTCGCCGCGGCGGGCGCCCTCGAAGGCGTCGCGTCGGTGTTGACGCTGCTCAATCAGACCATTCCGCCCACCGCGGGCACCACCGAAGTCGACCCCGAGCTCAATCTTGACGTCGTGATGGCAGCTCCGCGAGCGAGCGAAGTGGACGTCATACTGTCCAACTCGTTCGGCTTTGGTGGTCACAACGGCAGCGTGGTCTTTCGTCGCTTCTCGGCGTAACAAATCGTCCTCGCGGCGGTACCCATTGTCGATCCGGGCTTTGTGACGCGCCAACGGGCACTGATTGACTTAACGGGCCCGGGCCGTTGGTATCCGCTAAACCCGGTAATCGGATACCGGTCCTTGACGTGCTGGGCGGGGGCGGTCAGCGAGGAGCCGGACGCACTCGAAATAGTTCCGTGCCGAGCACGCCGACGGACGCCCCAATGACCGAGCACAAGTGCGCCCGCACGAGAAAGGGGAAGCCGCCCTCTCATGCCCAAGCATGGAGATCAGTTCGATGTAACGAGTTCGTGGGGGCGAGGAAGGTCACCCAAGACGAATAAGCAAGCTGCTTGGACGTGTTGGGCATTGAGTCGTGCGGCCATAACCGCGTCGCGTCGCATAATCGCCTCCGTAACGGCTCGAAGTTCCATGACCGCTTCTTCGGGCCGACCCTGCCGGGACAATGAACGAGTGCACAGCGTGCGCATTCGCGCCTTGATGCCCGAATGGATTTCACTCAGGACGTCGCTGCGCGCGCCCGTCAGCAGGACTCGGTAAAATTGATCCTTCGCGTTGAGTAACTCCAGCGTGTCATTGGTGCGTCGAGTCGCGAGATCAAAGTCGACAATCACCCGTTCGAGTGTGGCGATCTCTTCGTCCGTTGCGCGCTCAACGAACCTGGTCACGATCAGCGTTTCCAGCGCGGCTCGAAGTTCGTACAGGTCCGAGGCCTCTTTGATCGAGAGCACCGTGACGCGCGCGCCCTTCTTCGCGACAACCGTCACCAGACCCTCGGTGCTGAGCTGACGCAAAGCCTCGCGAAACGTAGTTCGTGATATTCCGAGCCAACTGATGAACTCGCGCTCCACCAATCGCTGGCCGGGACGCAGCTCAAAATTGAGGATGGCGTCACGGAGGATGACTACCGTTTGCTCCCGCACGGGGAGCGAAGACTTGGGATTAAGTGGCTTCATTGTCAGTTTCGATATCGTCATCATGGAGACCATGTGACAACTATACGAAGTCAACCGGCCGAATGGCGACCCTTTTGCGTTTGTTGGACCTGCTGGGAAATTGCTCCGTACGCTCATCTAAACAGCCCGAATCGCAGCGAGTCACGGTCAAATCCGGCGACGACGCACGGCTCGCCTCGTCCACCTACCAGCGACCACTAGAAATCCTAAAAACAGCGCAGCGAAGAGGACCGGGCCCGCGAGGCGGATCAGCCATTCAAATCCGGCGATAAAGCCGTCCACGCCGTCGTGCCAGGCCTTAGATAGTCCCGAACGCTGGTGCGTCACGTGCTGCGCCTGACCTGATTGGACGAGCGTTACCGTCAGCGTGCCGAACGTCGTTGCGTGGTTCATCACGTTGAGCTGGCCCTGATACTGCTCAATTTGGCTCTGAATCGCGTCAAGTTGGTTTTGGACAGCCAAGATGCCACTGATCGAGGTAGCCCGAGCCATGATGGCCAGGTACTGCTGACGACTGGCGTTGAGCGCACCGATCCGCGCCTGCAGATTGACGTACTGGCTCGTCACGTCACTGGACGACGTGAGTACCGAGGTCGCGTGGCCCACCCGCTGGACCTGGGAGACGAACTTCGTGAATAGATGTTGGGGAACTTCTAGAACGATCGTGCCGCTCGAGAAACTTCCGGTGCCGTGTGAGCGAGCGTTGGCTTGGGTGCTAAGGACAAACCCGCCGTCACCGGTTGCGAGGCCACCTAGCTTCGTCAGCGACGAGTTAACTTGCCCCTTTTTGACCGTCAGGTCCACCGAGCCGGTTGACTCAATCTTTGGCGAGAGAACCGCCGCGTTTTGCGTCGTCGAGCCAGTCACGATCACGCCCAATTGGCCAGTTACCGCCTTGAGCGGGGCGGGGCTCAAGCCCTTGGCCGCGAGCCCCGCGCTGTTGCGAGTCACGGGCCGGAATCCCGATCCGCTGACCGCAACCTTGTTTTTGGTAGGACTGATTTCACCGCGAAACAGCGGTATCGAAATCGCGGCGAGCACGATAAATACCGCGGCAACACTCAGAAACTGGAGTGCCCGACTCTGATGACGGAAGTATTCGGGAACCCGAAAGCGTAGTAGTCCGGGCTCACCCTTGCGCGCTTCGCCCAGAATTCGATCCGTCGCGTCCTTGGATATTTCAAATTCGTCCGCCGCGCCGCGTATGGCAGCGCTGAGTTCGTCTTCATCGATCATGGTCACCCCGTAACCTCCTCTTCGGAAATGGATTTGTTCGATGCCTCCGAGCGAAGTGCCGGATGCAAAGCCAGCCGTCGGCGGGCCTCGTTAAGGCGGGACTTAACCGTCCCTTGCTTGCGATCTATCGCGATAGCGATTTCGCGCTCGCTCAGATCGGCGTAGTAACGCAGCACCACCACGATGCGTAAGTGCGCCGGCAGGTCCCTGAGCGCCGACATCACGTCATTTACCAGAGCAATACGGTCGGGAACATTGTCGCGCACGTCCACGTTTTCGAGTTCCTCTTCGTCGCTTCGTCGATCCCGATGGGGAACTTCCTTTCGAAGTTTCGAATTGCACGTGTTGACCACAACGCGATAGAGCCAAGGCTTGAAACTCGATTCTTTCGACAGTGAGTGACGAAACTTCCAGGCCCGCAAAAAGGCCTCTTGCACCGCGTCTTCGGCGTCGAGGCGATTACCAAGAATTAGGTACGCGGTGCGCACGGACTGCGGGTAGCCCTCTTCGAGCCACAGTTCGAGATCGTCCACACCCAGGGACCTTTGCATTCAACTACTCCCTGTCGTCTCGACCCACAAATATGCAACTCTCATACATAAAGAGACGCCTTGAGCCGTGAAAAGGTTCGCCAATCGCTCTTAGACAAACCTGTTTCGAAATGAAGGGCCAATTAATCCCTTAAATAGCAGCACTTTTCCATTTTTGAGTGTATAGTTTGAGCAATCGCTTAATTTTGGGGAGAGAGATGGCAAAAGCAGGCGCCGCCAGCAAAGTTGCGGCTTCGGGGACAAAGAAATCGGCCACTACCCGCCAGGCCCTCGTAGATTCAACGATCGCAACACTCAGGGACGAAGGATTCTCCGGCGCCAGCGCTCGGGCAATATCCGAACGAGCCGGTCTAAATCAGGGGCTTGTTTTCTATCACTTTGGTTCGGTCGTCAACCTCCTATTGGCGGCCCTTGATGCGGTCAGTGAAGCGCGAATGGAGAAGTACAGCGCCGCCATTGCCCAGGTTTCTTCAGCGTCTGAGATTATGAGTATCGCCACCCAGATTTTTCAGGACGATCTGGATACGGGTTACGTGACCGTCCTCGTTGAGATGATTGCCGGCGCTTCCTCGACTCCGGGCCTCGGTGCGGAGGTCGCCACCCGGATCGGGCCGTGGTTCACGTTCGCCAAGGACGCGCTGGACAAGACCTTTGGGGACTCCCCGATTGCCGCGCTGATGCCATCGGGCGACGTTGCCTACAGCGTCGTGGCCCTCTACCTCGGCCTCGAAATGCTGACCCATCTCAATGGGGACCGAGAGCCGGCACTGAAGCTGTTTGCGCACGCCCAGCAGATGGTCGTGCTGCTCGGGGCGCTTAGCGCCTTTGCCCCGACGGTCCCGCCGGCCTCAACATGAGTGAACCATCCGCGAACATGAAACCGCTCACCATCGACACCGGCCTCGATTGCGTCACCGGAGCCTTCAGTTACTCGGGCCAGGCCATTGCCAATGCGCTCATCAACTCGGGTCGCCAGGTTCGCACGTTGACCGGACATCCCAACCGTGCGCCCGTTCTGGCTGCGCTCCAAGTGTGTCCGCTCAATTTCGACGACTCGATCGGTCTGGCCGCGTCGCTCGAGGGGGTCACCACTCTGTACAACACCTATTGGGTGCGGTTCGCGCACCACCAAATTGATCACGACTTGGCGGTGCACAACTCGCGCGCCCTCTTTCAGGCGGCGCGCTTCGCCGGGGTCACCCGCATTGTCCACGTGAGCATCACTCATCCCAGTGCTGAATCACCACTTCCCTACTTTCGTGGCAAGGCTTTGGTTGAACGGGCCCTGGCCGAAACTGGCCTGTCCTACGCTGTCCTGCGACCGGCCATCCTCTTTGGTGGCAATGGCGTATTGCTAAATAACATCGCGTGGTTGCTGCGCCACGTGCCCGTCTTTGCCATCGGCGGACGCGGGGACTACCGAATTCGCGCCATCCACGTGGATGATCTCGCCACCCTGTGTCTGCAAAAGGGTGGCGAAAGTCCAAATAGCGTGAGCGACGCGGTCGGACCCGAGCGNNGGTTGTGGGTGCGGCCCTCGGAGACGTATTGCTCACCCGAGACGAATACCACGCAATGGCGAGTGGCCTCGCCGACACCGACGGGCCCGCCACCGGAACCACGGAACTCTCCGCATGGCTCACAGCCAATGGTTCGACGCTGGGACTCAGCTACGCTAATGAACTCAAGCGGCACTTCGATGTCGTGACTGGTTCATAGCCCGCAACCCGACACTCACGGTTTGAGATTCTGCCAAATGAGCCGAGCAATCGTGGTCACGGTCCTCTCGCCGTAAGTCTCGTCGGGGTTGTTGGTACACATGATCGTGGCCAAATAGAGCCGGCCGTTGTACATCACGTATCCGGACGTATTTACCTGCCAACCAGTATCGGCCCAGAGATACCAGCCGTCCTTTACGCCCACAGTTACCCGTGCCGGTGAGCCCCAACCAAGTCCGAAGCGGTCATAGGACTGAACGTCCTGCATTAAATCCATCTCGTACTCCCGTGACGCGGGCGTCAGGATGGCATTGGGCAGCACGATGACCTTGAGCAACTGCAACTGGTCTTTGGGCGTGGTTTCAATACCGCCCCAGTCGTAGTTCGGGATTGTTTGGCGAAAGCCAATCAAGGTGTTGAAGTCATCAAGCGCGTCGCGACCACCAATGTCGGTCCACAACTGGTTGGCGGCGCCATTATTGGATGCCTCAATCATCTTGGTCGCGAGCACGTTCTCCTTGGCGGTGAGTTCGCGACGTGCCCGCTGGGCTTCATAGAGCAGAGTGGCAAGAATATCGATCTTGACCATCGAAGCGGTGCGCTCGTGCACACCAGGGTTGTACACATACGTCTTGCCCGAACGCACATCGTAGACGGCCGCCGTAACCAAATTGGTCCGCTTCTTGAGGTAGGCAGCGACCGCAAACACTCTGAAGGGATTTTTCGTCGGCACCAGCGGCTGAGTAGTAGTCGTCGTTTCCAGCGTGGTGGTGGTCGATGTGGTGGTCGATGTAGTGGTCGATGTAGAGGTCGATGTAGAGGTTGTCGTGGTGGAGTCGCGAGGCCCGTCCGCCGAAGAACCCGCGGTACCCGACAGCGCGAGAACAGACCCAGCGGCGATGGTTACGACCGTGATTCGACGCAGTTTCAAGAAAACTCCGGTGTTTGGGGATTGACGTGGTGAGGGTCAGAGTACTCAAGTTTTTGGCCAAATTTCTTATATTCACGCCGCGCCTACAGCGTGTTGTGAGCATGTAACAGAATGCCGGGTGATTCACTGATCGGCGACAAACCCAATTGCCCTGCGCCCCGTCGCAATCTCTCGAATGGCAGAATTGAAGGGTTGTTGTAAGTTATGGGTAAAATGTGGAGGAATTAATGCGGCGGCGAATAACGTATTCGGCAATCGCCGTTGCCGTGATTGCCCTGACGGTCACCATGTTTCTTGTCGGTCACTCCTCGGTACCGCCGCTTGCGGGTGCCGCGGACACGACCTCCACCTCAACGACAACAACGACCGGCTCAACCACGACGACGTCATCTTCAACATCTACTTCGACGTCAACGACCAGCTCAACCACAACATCAACGACGCCCTCGCCGCCCGTCGCCGGTTTTTATCTTGACATTGGCGGTTCCGCTTCACTCGGATTCCAACCTGACGGTGTGCTGCATCACAATGGTCACCGAACGAACGAGGGCTACGCCAACGACGTGAAGGCCCTCGAAGCCAAGAACGTCACACTGACCCTTCGACAAGTTGGCTGTCCCGGCGAGACGGTGCAATCAATGCTCGGCCTCTTGAAGAACGCTTGTTACCACCTGCCCGTCACGCAACTCATGCGATCGATCGACGCGCTCACCGCCAACGGGAACGAGCCCGGGCTCGTGACCATCGACCTCGGTTTTAACAACATCCGACCGTGCCTTTCGCCCACGGTGGTTGAGCAGACGTGCGTAAGCCAGGGCGTCACCCTGGTCCGCCAATATCTACCTCGAATTTTGAAAGAATTACAGGAGGCGGCAGGCCCCAACGTGCACTTCGTGGGCCTCGAGTACGCCGACCCCTTCCTCGGCTACTACCTCGACGGAGCGTCGGGTCCGGCCATCGCCACCCAGTCGTTGACGGCCATGACCCAGATGAACGTCACGCTCAACGAGGTGTACGCCCAGGCGAATATTCCTGTAGCCAATGTTCCCGGTGCGTACGAGAGTGACAACAACAGTCCCGAGAACCTCGCCAACGTGGGAGCAATTCCCCAAAACGTCCAGGAGGTGTGTCTGTGGACGTGGATGTGCACGCCTCAGCCCTTCGGACCGGATGATCATCCGAACAACGCGGGCTACATGATTATCGCCAAAACGATAATCGCGACTCTGCCAACGAAGTGGTGAGGTAGCGGCCCACACCACTCGACACAAGACAACGCGAGCTCATTCAGTATGGTCGAATGACAACCAACCGAGATTTTCGTAGAGCGCCTGCGCGGTCGAAATCGCCACGACAATTTGGCGTCGAGAAGAGCCGATCAGGTATTGCCGGCGATTCGGAGCGCCCGACGTGTACTGTTTGGCGGTTTTGACGTCGCAACTGTGGCCTACAAATGTGCATCAACTGGTTGAGAAATTGCCATTTCTCGTTGAATTCCCAATTAACTCTTACTCCTCTTTAAGGTGGGAAACGAGAAGGGTCAAATCGATTCACTATTCTTGTTCTCGACGCTTCAACACTGTCAGGAACTATGGTTCCGCAGTGTCTTATCGATAGGGCCGTGCATTCATATGGAACATACGCATCTCCAACTGCCTAGTCGAAGTGTGAAGCCGCGACAGTCCGGCTTCACCATGGTGATTGACAATGGACTGCCGCTTCGCTATTTCTCCGATCTCATTCAGAGCGCGAGCGACTACGTGGATTTCGTGAAATTTGGTTGGGGCACGTCGGTGGTCTCGATGGACATGAAGGAAAAGGTCAGCGTGCTGCAACAAGAGGGCGTCTCCTTCTATTTGGGTGGCACGCTGTTCGAAAAATACGTGGTCCAGAATAAATTTGACCAATTCCGCGAGCTCTGCCAGGGCTACGGCTGCGAATACGTTGAGGTCTCCAACGGCACCATCGATCTCAACGATGCCCGCAAGTCAGAATACGTGGCCGAATTGACCAAGGATTTCAAGGTAATTTCCGAAGTTGGCTCCAAGGATCGCGTCCACTCGGAAAATATGGCCCCTAATAAGTGGATTGACTATATAAACGACGACATCCGCGCCGGCGCGGTCCTAGTGACGCTCGAAACCAGGGAGAGCGGCCACGGTGGCATCTGTCGGGCCGACGGCGAACTGCGCTACGGCCTCATCGAAGAAATCCTCACTTGCGGCATTGACAGCAACAAACTGCTCTTTGAGTCGCCCACCACCGAACTGCAGACGTACTTCGTGCGTCGCCTGGGTTCGGACGTCAATCTCGGCAACATCGCACCCACGGACATCGTGGCCCTCGAGACAATTCGCCTGGGACTGCGAAGTGAGACGCTGATGGATTTTGAGCCTGAAGGTGCCACGTCGATGCGTGACGGACTATGAGAGAAAGTCGTGACGTCTTCCACTTGGCGATACCCGTCTACGACCTCGACGAAACCGTCAACTTCTACGTGACCAAGCTGGGTTGCAAATTGGCCCGTCGCTACGACGACCGCGTGACGCTCGACTTTTTCGGCGACCAGCTCGTCTGCCACTTGTCGACAGCGCCCGCTTTCCAGACGCCGATCGCGGAACTCGAAATGTACCCGCGCCATTTCGGCGTGACGTTTCGCGAAAACGCTGACTTTGATGCTCTCTATCAACTGTGTCAACAACGCGACGTGCCCTTCTTCAGTGAGGTCAGTACCAGGTTTGGGGGCATGGTCGAAGTGCACCAGACCTTCGTCATTTGCGACCCGTCTTCGAACCTGCTCGAGTTCAAGCACTACGCCGACTCACGAATGATGTACTGACGGATTGAGCCGTGCCCGCTGACAGCGACCGCTCCACCAACCGTGACACGCCGCTTCGTGCCCTCATCGAAAGCAAGGTGTCGATTCAGGCTAACGCAACCTTTCTGCTCGCCGCACGTTCGGACCGCGAGGTCAGTTACGGGCAGTTAGCGGCGGGGGTCACCGAATGGCGCCACGTTCTTTCGTCGTGGCGCTTGGACGACGCCGATCGCGTGGGCCTGCTCATCNNCTGGGTCGCGCCACTGGACCCGACGATCACCTACGCAAATGGCACGCAGCTGAACGAGCGCATAGCCAACCTGCGTCTTACGCACGTGCTCGCCGACCGGCCTGCTCCTTTCGAAGCCAGCGCCGTGTGGCACCAACTCTCCAGCGTGCGACCCGCATCGAGCAGTGAGCGCGCTACTGATCGTTCACTCAGTGAGTTGCACGAAGGCGGCGTGATACTCGCGTCGTCGGGCACTACGGGCACGCCCAAAATCATGGCGCTGCCCACGGCCCAACTACTACACACGGCGCGTTTGATTGCCGGACACAACGCGCTTGAGCACGCCGATCGTGGATTCAATCCACTGCCCTTGTGGCACATCAACGCCGAAGTGGTCGGACTGCTCGCCACACTCGTCTCGGGTGGATCGCTCTGTCTCGATGAGCGCTTTCACCGCACTGGATTCTGGTCCCTCGTCGAGCGCTGCCAAGTCACCTGGATCAATGCGGTTCCCGCCATCATTTCTCGTCTTTCAATCCTGCACGAAGGCGAGTTCGTATCCGAGCGCATCCGCTTTATCCGCTCGGCCTCGGCACCGCTGTCGCCCGCGCTATTGAGCCAGTTTGAGACAATGAGCGGCGTGCCGGTAATCGAGTCGTACGGCATGACCGAAGCCGCCAGTCAGATCAGTGCCAATCCCTTGGATGGCCCGCGAAAGATTGGCTCCGTCGGTCGCGCAGTGGGCGTGGAGATCCGCGTGCTGGCGTCGCAGAGTGCGCGGCCCGGCGCGTTGGCGCAGGCTCACGAGGTCGGGCGCGTAGAGATCAGGGGACCGTCGGTGATCGAGCGCTACGACGGCGCGGGCTACGAGGACCGATTCGACGCCGACGGCTGGCTCGATACCGGTGACCTCGGTTATTTCGACGACGACGACTTCCTCTTTCTCGTGGGCCGCAGCGACGACGTGATCAATCGCGGCGGCGAGAAGATCTTTCCGCGTGAGATTGAAGACGTCATCTTGAGCGTCAACGGCGTCGTCGGTGCCGCGGTCATCGGAGTTGCCGACGATGTTTTTGGCCAGGTGCCCATTTCCTACGTGCAACTTGACGGCGTATCGTCATCCACGTCCATTGAAGACCTCAAGATCGCCACCAAGGAGATCCACGACGCACTGGTGGCCGCCTTCTCTCGGGCCCGGCGACCCGTCAGCATCAACGTGGTCGCCGAGTTGCCGGCGCACGCCACGGGCAAGATTCAAAAGAAGGTCTTGGGCGTCGGGTCGGTGCCCGTGCTCTTCCAAGAACACGTCTCGTGAGAGTGCGGGCGAGACAAACGATTGGCGAATGGGTCCAGTTGTTCCGAGTGAGCGAGACCGGTTCGTGAGCACCGACGCTCCGGCCGAGGGAACTCGAAAGCGACTCGACCACATTGACGCGATGCGTCCGGTCAAGCAGGCCGCCGTTGTCTCCACGCACACCCTGATTTTCTTTGCTCCGCTGGCCACCAACACGACGGTCATCGGACTCATTATGTTGACGAGNNTTCATTTCCGTTGGCGTGCCGTATCTCGCCTGGACCGTCATCTACTACTTCTACACAACGGCCCATCCCGTCGTGGGCTTCCCCTGGTACTCGTTCGACCACACCATCACCTTTAGCGCCGTCGGATTTCACTACTTCGCGCATATCCTGCGCACTGGCTACTACCACCTTTATTACTTGATTGTGATCTTGGAGTTCTACCTCTTGTTTCCTCTACTGCTCAAATTCATTCGCAGGTTTACGATGTGGCACAAGCACATCATGGTGGCAGCGGTCATCTGGCAACTTGCCTTTGGCGTGCTCGTCGACTCCCAACCGTTTGGCATCCACATAAGCGAAGTCATGCAGACACGCTTCGTCTATTCGTACGTGGTCTATCTACTCGGCGGAATGATCGTCGCACTGCACTTAGATGAGGTTCATCAGTGGATCGTCAACCACGCCAGATCGATCATCTGTCTCACGATTCTGAGCGCGTTCGGCGCCGAAGTGCTCAGTTATTGCGGTCGCTATCACTGGCTGCCGTCGTACTTTCATACCGATACCTTGGTCTTCGCACCCGCAATCATGCCCTATAACGTCGGGGCAATTTTGTGCGTCTATCTGCTGGGCGTCTACTTGGTCGCCCCGCAACGATCGCTGCGCACCCGGGCCGCGGTGCAGTCGGGTTCGGACAACTCCTACGGCGTCTACCTGTCCCAAATGTTATGGATTCCTTTCTTGCTCAGATTCCGCAACCACCTGGGCTTGCACGTCCACTGGCAGATCGGCGTACCGCTGGCGCTCGTGGTGGTCTACACCGCGGGAATGATCTTCACGGCGTTGGTGGCGCGAACGCCGCTCGCCAAGGCAGTCACCGGACGAAGTCAAGTGACGTGGAAGTCACTGCTACCCCGTCGCCACGAAACGCCCGAGGTGCTGCGCGGCGACACGGGCGACAGCCCGCTCGACGTGGTCGACGAGTAACAAACTGAGCCAGGTGACCAGGTTCGGTTTACGTCGTCACGCCACGGTCCAGATGCTGCAGTTCTCCACTCGGTACCAGTAGTGGTTGAGCACAGGCTCCCCGGCGAAGTGGGCGCGAAGAGCGTGAATGGTGCCACCGTGCGTGACGAGCAACAGTCGCTCGTCGCGACGCTGCTCGTCAAGGGAATCAGCGAAGTTGCCGACGCGACGCCAAAGATCTTGCAGGGACTCGCCGTTCGTGGGATGCGCGCGGTCGTCAACGACGACGTGATTCTCAATCCCCGAAAGTGACGGCGTCAACTCCTTTAAGGGCCGACCCTCGAAGTCGCCAAACGACCGCTCGCGAAGGGCGGTGGTCGTGGTAATCGACAGATCAAGCTCCCGGGCAACGATCTGCGCCGTCTCCACGGTCCGTGCCAGGTCGCTCGAAACAATGGCATCAAACTCTTGACCGCGCAGCGTGAGCGCGGCCTCGTGCGCCTGCTCACGCCCTCGCTCGTTGAGGTTCGACTCGTTATTTTGACCTTGCACCAGTTTTAATTCATTCCACGCGCTTTCGCCGTGGCGTACGAGCACGAGCGGGCGCAGTGTTGTCTGATTGGCTCGCACCAACTACACGTTACGTGATTGCCCGTCTCGCACGGTCTGTCCTACTCACCACGGCGACGGCAATTGGGCGGCGATCGCGTCCGCAATGGCCTCGTACCCGGCGTCGTTGGGGTGCATGTTGCGACCGTAGGGGTAGGTCTGACACATCCACGTCATCAAACAGACCTCGGCGACATTGTCGGGCACGAGGCCTTCGCCCGCCAGCTCGACCGGGTCCGTGTCGTCAGTGTTAAAGGCCGCTCCGACGTTGGCCATCGGTATGGCGTCGTCGCTATAGATGTCCGCCAGCGTGTGGTCCAGGTGCTCAATGACGTAGTGGCTCTCGTCCGCGAACGCGTCGCCCGTCGGACCCTCAAGGGAATAGGCGAGGTAGGGGTCGTAGTGACCCACGCCCACAAAAATGACGTCGGGACCGGCGGCCGCTTTGAGCTCACTGAGAATCTCCGGCAATTGCGAGCGCACCGTGGCCATGTGTGCATCGACGCAGGTCCGGTCGACTCGTTGGTCCTGGAGACACGGCAGGATGTCGTTAAATCCCAGGTCGACCGTGACGAGTCCGCTCTCGTCGCGGTGAGCATTAAGAAACAAGATCGCTTCGTTAAGTTGCGAATCGGGCGGCGCGTAACAGGCGTCGCCACCGCCAAGCATTGCCTCAGTGGTCTCGCCCGCGCAGCCAATTTCATCGAGCTGGAGCGTTATCCCCCGTCCCGCCTCGTGCGCCACCAGGTAATTGGCGTAGCCACTGTCGGTGCGATGTCCGTGCGGTGAAATTGGTGTGGGCTGGTAACCCACCGAGGCCGATCCACCAATGTCCAAGTAGAAGCCCGTGGGCAAGGTTGACGCCCCCACCGAAGTGGCACCCGGCACAAGGATCAGCGCGCTCGCAATCGCGATGGCAAGTAGTGCGACGTGGAGTTCTCGCTTCACGTGTTTCAACCGCCCCTTTCTTATAGATCCGACTCTTTTGCCATTATTTCGAACCTGCAGCAGAACCCTCTATCCGCGCTCAGATACCAGAGAGAATAACCAACGATAGTTAATCACCAAACTAAGAAATATTAAGAATCGGAATAATCTGAAGCCCCGAAAACGGGCGGTCCGTAAACTTCCCCGTACGGGTTGGCTGGAGCGTGCCTGTCAACCACGCAGGAGAGGAGACTGATGGACGTCTTGGCACCAGAACCATCCAGCGACGTCGCCCTCTCTCAGTTCTTTACTGACCAAGAGTTGACCGACCTCGCGTTGGCGGCCGATCCACACGCACCACTCGATCCAAACGCGGTGCCCTGGCACGGGGGTTCCGGTTCGCATCCCAGTCTGCTACCGGACTGGTACATGCCCAGTCCAATGGCCATTCGTCACAATCGCGCCACACAACTCACGATCATCTTCATCATCGCGGGATTCCTGCTCATCGACGCCTTCGGACTGTGTGTCACGTCGGGATTTATCTCGCTGGCCTAGTCGGCACGTGAAAACTTTTCAATACGCTTCGTGGCTCAGCACTCTGCCGTGCGCTGCTAGGTCCACACTCGAACTGATTATGCTCGTCGCATGACCACCTACGAACCACTCGCAACCCGATACGACAACATGCAGTACCGCCGGTGCGGCCGCAGCGGCCTCAAGCTGCCCGCCATCTCGCTCGGTCTCTGGCAGAACTTTGGAGCCGATGGCTCTCGCGACACCCAGCGCGCAATACTGCGCCGGGCGTTCGATTTNNGAAGACTTCGCCACGCTGCGCGACGAGCTGGTCATCTCGACCAAGGCCGGATGGGACATGTGGCCTGGTCCTTACGGCGACCTCGGCTCCCGCAAGTACCTGCTCGCCAGTCTGGACCAGAGCCTTTCGCGCTTGGGCCTCGAGTACGTGGATATCTTCTACCACCACCGTTTCGACCCCGACACCCCGCTCGAAGAGTCGCTCGGGGCGCTCGACACCGCGGTGCGCCAGGGCAAGGCCCTCTACGTCGGGATTTCGTCGTACTCCGACCAGCGCACGACTGAGGCCATTGCCATACTGCGCGGTCTGGGCACGCCCCTTCTCATCCACCAGCCGTCCTATTCAATGCTCAATCGGTGGATGGAAGAAAAGTTGCTCGACGTGCTTGGTGAGCAGGGCGTGGGCTGCATCGCGTTTTCACCGCTCGCCCAGGGCCTGCTCACCGACCGCTACTTGGACGGCATTCCCAAGGACTCGCGGGCGGCCAAAGAGGGTTCCTTTTCAAACGACATGCTCACGGAAGAAAATCTGAACCACGTGCGCGCGCTTCGTGACATCGCGCGTGAGCGCGGCCAACGCGTCTCGCAATTGGCAATCTCGTGGGCGCTTCGCGACCCTCGAGTCACGTCCGTGCTCCTTGGTGCCAGCAGTGTCGCACAGCTAGAAGAAAACTTAGCTTCGCTCGACAATTTGGAATTTTCCGCTGAGGAGCTCGCGCAAATTGACCAGCACGCCGTAGAGAGCGGCATCAATCTATGGCGAGGTCCATCTACGAGCTGAGGTACCACGTTCGTACGAGCAAATGGCACCAATCAGGTGCTTTAGACGTTCGAAGGCGCCCGTGACGAATTGTCCGCTCTCGTTCAGGCGTTTAGTTGGAGCCGTTCTGCGATCGCCTCAACATCCAAGTCGGAGCTGGCGATGTCCCACACGAGTTGAAATGCTTCAGCATCAGATGGTTGCGGGGTGCCGCCGTTTAGGTCGCAGAACACAACCGTGCTCAGCCACGCGACTCCTTTGTTTCCATCCACCAGCGCGTGATTGTTTGTCATCGAATGCAGGAGTGCCGCAGCCTTGAGGCTCAGGGTCGGATACGCGTCGCTGCCAAAGACGCGGGACCGGGGCCGGTTGAGCGCCGAGTCCAACAGACCGACGTCACGTACCCGACCAACGTCCAACGCAAGAACCATTTCGATGACGTCCTCTAGATCGAGGTACTCGAATTCGATCATTCAGAGCCAAGCCGCTCCAAAACATCACCCCATCGCAACACCATGCGCTCGGTCGATTCGTTGACTCGAGCTACGTGTCCGGACTGTTCGTAACGTTGAATTACCGCACGGCGGACAATTTCCTGACGCGAGAGACCTTCGGCTTTGGCAAGGGCGTCGAGTGCTTCTTCAAGGAGAGCATCGGTGCGCACGGTAAACGCCATAACCGTATGATACCACTTCGGTATCACTGTTCCACCCTCTGAGATCGTTGATGTTTAGACCTTCCGACGTCGCAGCAACCCAGAATGGGCAACGGACCTGTCGAAACTAGCCCAGGGTGTCGAGCAATTCCGCTTCCTTGTCGGCGCTAATTCCCATCTCCTCGAGTTTCACGGACGGCGTCAGAACTTCGTGCGCGTGTACGTCTCGAATGGTGTCGCCAATAGGACGCGGCTCCAATCCCGCGGCGATAGCTCGACTTGAATCAATAGTGAGCACGAGTCGGCCTTCGTCAAGGGCCTCCCACAGGGGCCACTCTGAAATACCAACGCCAGCACTAAGAAGCGGTTCCGCCTCAATCCAGGTCAGTTCGCAGCCCGGAGGGCCGACCTGTTTGACCGCCTCGAGGAGAAAATCTTCGAAAGTGAACGGCGGTACCGGTGCCGAAACATGAAAGGCTCCGCCGCTCGTACCGTGCGCGAGCAGGCCCACGAAGTGCGCCAGGTCGCGCGCGTCGATTGACTGGAAAGGATTGTCGCGAGGTCCGGGGGCGAGCACTCGACCACCTCGGGCAATGCGCTCTACCCACCACGTGAAACGACCAGTGTGATCGTGGGGGCCCGCGACGTAGGTGGGACGCACGATACTCGGGTCTTCGCCGGACCAGCCGGGACCGCTGGGACCGAACTCTTCGGTGGTCGCAAGTTCACACAGCGCTTTCAGTCCCCCGTACGTTTTGGAATCGACCACCTCAGTAGTGGGATCGTCGAGCGTCGCGAGCGGCGAGTCTTCGTCCATACCCGGTCTCGTCATCGTGTCGTACGCTGACACCGAGGAGATGTGCACGTAACGCCCGCCTCGACCCCCCAACGCGTTGGCGAGCTCACGAACCTGCCGGGGGAAGTAGGCCGACGAATCAATGGTGGCGTCCCACGTGCCGTCGGCCAGCGCGCTCAAATCAACGTTTCGATCACCGAGTAGGTGCTTCGCGTCGGGAAAGAGGTCGGGATTTGTCGTGCCGCGATGAAAGAGCGTCACCTCGTCGCCACTCGCGAACAACTCGTCGACGATGGCCCTGCCGACAAACTGCGTGCCTCCAATTACTAGAACTTTCATCGTGCAACAACCTCACTTTCATTCGTTGCCAACACTGCATCCTCGTGACGCATCAATCGTGCGCAGGATAATCCCCTCGTGACCGACGCAAAATGCCAACCACCTTTTTGGCGTTCAAAACCAATCGTCGTAGTGACGTTCCACGTAGGTGTTCTCGAAGCCCCAGCGCGCATTGGTAATGAATTCGCCTAAGAGCACGGGATCCTTGATGCCGGGCGACGTCTCGACGCCGCTGCGCACATCAACGCCCCACACCGGATAATTCTGAATGACGTCTATAACGTTCGACGTCGTCAATCCGCCCGAGGCCACCATGGGCACCCGCAAGGTCTCGTCGAGGAACGTTTCAAGACAGTCAACCAGCGAGTTGTAGTCATCGGATTCGGGTAACAACAGATAGTCGGCGCCCGCCAGCTGCAACGATGAGTCAATGATGGTAGTGCTGGGCAACGTGCGCATCACCGTGTTGACCCGTTCGGCCACGTAGGCCAACTCCTCTAGTCCCACGACGCCGTCGATCTGTACCGCCGTGAGCCCCAACGTGTTCGCCACCTCCACAATGCGTCGCGGCGTCTCATTGCGAAAGACTCCTACTGAGACCGCCCCGTGTGGCAATCGGCGAACGATGTCGTGCGCTGCTGCGGTTGAGATTTGACGGGGCGACGGACCGAACTCGAATCCAACCGCGTTGGCTCCCAGACCGATCGAAAAGAGGGCGTCCTCCTCGTTCGTAATCCCCGAGACTTTGATGAACAGTCCCTCAATATTGAGTCGCACGGCGCTCTTCCATGGTGGCCACGTTAACTGCGTCTCAGCTCAGCCAGCGGGCCCGACGAGGACGTCGGGGAATGTCGCGAGATAGTTGGCGTCCAGCAACGTGCGATGGGCAAACCCGAGGCACGACACTCGGCCATCCTCGTTGATGGCGGTGGTGACACCGTGCGGTCCCGCAGGACCTTTGGAACGAAGAACCTCATCCACGATTGACACGCTCGGACCGCTGGCGTGCACGAAGCGCCACGGCACGCTCGCCGCTCGCGCATCCAGACGGGCGACGAGCTCTTGACCGGTATAACAGCCCTTCGTAAAGGACACGGTATCGGCGACGATGCGCGCACCGTAGCTCTGGGGCGTCAACTCTGCTTGAAACTCATTCACACCGGGCCATGTCGCCCGCACGAGTTCGCCCACCGTGGAAATCGGTCCACTCAATGCGTCATCGAGTTCTAACGTGCACTTCACTCGCAAATGGAATCGCCGCAGGCGACTCAGCGCCACGTCGCTCACCTCGCGCGGCACTAGCAGCTCAAATCCCTCAGCGACGCGCTGGATAAAGCAGGTAGTCAGTACCGCGCTGTCGGGGCGTAATAGTAAAGACCAGCGCCCCTGCTCGTCGACGATGGAGAGATCCTGCGTCAATTGGCCCTGCAGGAACGACTCACTCTCTTCACCCAGCACCCTGATACGTGACCAGTCAAGCGCGTCTGAACTCTCCATGGTCGCCGTCGCACTCATAGACCACTACAGTATGCGCGACCCTGCGCATCCACTCCCCCGCGACTCAAAGGCCGATTCTTCTATGACGATTCAGACTGAACTCAGCACCATCACTTCGACAATGAACGAACTCTCGGTGCGCATCACCGCGCTCGTAGAAACCGATGGTGCCGCCATGGATAACGACGTCTACACCGAACTCATCGCCGCCGAGCGCACCATCGGCACGTTACTGCGTCGTCTGAACCGCGTGGCCGGTCGGATCAGCTAGGCGCGGCCGGTAGCCTCTACTCATGAGCGGATCGTGGCAGTCAACGATGAACTTAACGCCCAATCAGCGACTCGACGTACTCAACCTGCTTAATCACACCGACACCCGTCTCGGTCGAGAAGCCATCGATGAAGTGCACCGTCGCGCAGTCGTGCACGGCTGGTCAGCCGAACACTGGCTGCTACAGCGCGATGGCCACCTCGAGGGTTACGCGCTCTTAAGCGGCAGTGCACACCCGACCATTGAAATGTGCGGCGGCGGGTTTGACGAAGATCTACTTGAGGCAGTATTTAAAAAGCACAACTGTGTTGACTGGTGGGAGCGCGACATGCGCTACACCACGGGCGGCACGGTCATTCGAATGCTGCAGATGATGCGCATCGACTTACCCGTTGCGCTCGTGGAGGTTCCCGAAGGCGCGGTACTGCGAACCTTTGAACCCATGCACGACGAGGACCGCTGGCTAGAACAGAACAACGCGGCCTTCGCCCACCACCCCGAACAAGGCGCGTGGCAGCGCGAAGACTTAGCCGAGCGCACAAACGAGCCGTGGTTTGACCCTTCCGGATTTCTGCTCTTAGAAATCGACGGTCGGCTCGCCGCGTCGTGTTGGACCAAGGTCCACGAACTACACCCAGACCGATTTGGCGAGATCTACGTCGTCTCCGTGCATCCAGATTTTCAGGGAAGAAATCTGGGGCGAGTCATGGTGAGTCAGGGCCTGGCCTCACTACGCAAAAAGGGCGTCGCCACCGCGGTACTCTTCGTTGACCAGTCCAATGCCGTGGCCAAGAAACTCTACGAATCAATTGGCTTCTGGGTGGGACGAGAAGATTTGCTCGTGCGCTTCAATAGGTCTAATTAGCACCGACGAGTCGACCTACGCCGAACGTCACCGCGGACGCGAGTGCCGCAATGACGAGTTGTCGCGCAGCGCTGCGCCAAATACCCCGACGAGTGAACCAGCCAATGGCCCCGCCCACAACCGCAGCCCCGATTCCCGCGAGCGTTATTGACCAATAGACCTGATTGCCCGTCGTAGACCAGAGCCATGGCACGAGCGGGATGAAGGCGCCCACGACAAAGGCCCAGAACGACGAGAGAGCGGCCATCCACGGCGAACCAGTCGCCGAAGGGTCGATGCCCAACTCTTCGCGCGTGTGCGTGCGCAGCGCCAGGTCGGGGTCGCGCATGAGATCGATCGAGAGGCGATCGGCCAGCTCCTCTTCAATGCCGCGGTCAATGAATAACTGGCGTAGCTCTTGCTGCTCTTCGACGGGATTTTCAACGAGCGCCTTACGCTCCATCTCGATCTCGGATTCCAACAGCTCCTTCTGCGCCCTCATCGAGAGGTATTCGCCGCTACCCATTGAAAAGCCGCCCGCGACCAATCCGGCGAGCCCGGCCAGTCGAATAACACTGTGGCCGGGATTGGCACCGGCGAAACCCAGGATGAGCGACACGTTGGTAACCAGACCGTCACTGATGCCAAAAATCGCCGCCCGGAACCAACCACCCGAGATCTGTCGATGGTGAACTTCGTAGTGCTTGACGGTCACGCCGTAATCCTAGGACAGCGCCATTTGTCTAAAATCTATTTGGCACGAAAGTAAGGTCTTTAGGGAGGTTGAAATGACAACGCACGTGGACAGCATCGAGGACCTGACACCGCTCATCGGCACCCACTTGGGCTATTCGCCTTACCGCACCATCACCCAAGAGCAGGTCCAACTCTTTGCCGACGCCACTGGCGACCACCAGTGGATTCACCTCGATCCCGAACGCGCGGCGGCCGGCCCCTTCGGTCAGACAATTGCCCACGGCTATCTCACGCTTTCATTGCTGCCCGTCCTGCTGGGCTCGGTCATGCGTGTCGATGGCGTCAAGATGGGCGTCAACTACGGCACCAACAAAGTCCGCTTCATGAATCCGGTACTCGTGGGCTCGGAGATTCGCGCCGGCGCCACCTTGGCTTCAGTCGAAGAGATTGCGGGCGGCGTCCAGGTGGTGCTGGACGTCGTCGTTGAGATGAAAGACGCCACGAAACCGTCGTGCGTAGCTCAAGTGGTGACGCGCTACTACGTCTAATTCCTAATGCCCATCAACCCCCTACCCCAAGGCGAAGAGAAGACCCGTCAGGTTCGCGCCATGTTCGACGCCATTGCCAAACGCTACGAGCTGGTGAACAAGCTCATGACCTTCGGTCTCGATGCGCGCTGGCGTCGCAAGGCGGTCGCGGACCTGCGACTGCCATCAAATAGTCTGGTGCTCGACATCGCGGCCGGCACGGGTGACTTCACTCGTGAATTGGTCCGTCAGGGCCACCAGGCAATTGCGACCGACCTCAGTCTGGGCATGTTGCGAGCGGGCAGCGAGATGCCCGAGGCCGTGCAGGCGGACGCATCGAGCCTGCCCTTTCGCTCGGCCAGTTTCGACGGCATCACGTGCGGCTACGCGCT
>PMAL01000194.1:35138-39163 GCA_003152555.1 Acidimicrobiaceae bacterium
CTCGTCTCGGACCGCGCGGCCTACCAGTACCTGCCTCAGTCAACGGCGTACCTGCCGGCGTCAGAAGAGATTGTTCGCATGCTCAACAGTGTCGGCTTCAGCGCCGTCAATCATCGTCGCATCATGGGCGGACTGAGCCAGCAGTTCATCGCCACGAGGTCACGATGAGGTTCGTGCGCGAAGAGATCACCGCCATTGGTTGGGATCAGTTACGCACTTTGGGCGCGCGCAACGGTTGGCTCGTAGAAACAGCCGACGTGCTGCGCAGCGGCTTTGGCTCGGCGGCCCTCACGATTGACTTGGGCGGTGGGCTCGACGTCCACACCGACGCTCTCGGTGAGCTACAACACCACGAACTCAAGGGCGTTGATGGTCCGCCAGGAACAGGCATCGTGGCCTTCGCCACGTTGCCCTTCGACCGCACCGCACCGGGACAGCTGAGCGTGCCCACCTACGTGATCACTCAAACCAAGGACGGTCGGGCCTGGCTGACGTCGCCCGAAGGCTCTCGCGATTTCAAGGAAGCACTGGCCACTCTCGTCGCTCCGACCCAAGAAACCCAGAGCCTGCGCTCACTGTCCTACCAGCCCACCCCCGAGGAATACGCCCACAACGTTGCGCTCGCGGTGGAGTTACTTCGTCGCAAGGAGATCGACAAGGTCGTGCTCGCCCGGTCCGTGCTTGGCACGGTACCCGAAGCGCTAGATGGCGCCGCCATCGCGGCGCGGTTGCGGGTGCGTGAACCCATCTGCACGATCTATAGCCTGCCCACCACGGAGGGTCGCCGTTTCGTCGGGGCCAGCCCCGAACTCTTGGTGCGACGTATCGGCGCCACGTTCGAGTGCAATCCCTTGGCCGGCACGATTGCCCTGCCGCCCAACGAAGCGCCCGACGACTATCAGACGTGGCTGTTGGGCAGCACGAAGAATCTCCACGAGCATGGCGTGCTGGTCGACGAACTCGTCCAACAACTCTCAAACAGCTACGACGAGATCACCGCTGACTCCAACCCCTCCATCGTGACGTTGCGATCCATCGCGCACCTCGGCACGTGGGTGAAGGGCCTGCGACACGACGCCGCGAGCGCTCCCGACGCGCTCGAACTACTGCGACTCTTGCACCCCACCGCGGCGGTCGGTGGCATTCCGCGCAACGACGCCTACGAACTCATCGTGCGCTTAGAGCAACACGACCGCGGACATTACGCCGGTCCGCTCGGATGGATTGACAACAACGGCGACGGCGAGTGGTGGATTGGAATACGCGGCGTCATCATCAACGGCACCGCCTTCGAGGCGTGGGCCGGCGCCGGCATCGTCAGTGAGTCGGACCCCATTGCCGAACGCGAAGAGACCAAGGACAAATTGGCCGCCGTGTTGTCGTCAGTTCTGGTCGACCGCGTCTAACGATTTTTTGTCCGCGAAAGGACGCTCAAAGGCCCACTTGGTCACGAGCCACAGCGCTTCAAAAACAATGTTCTTGGACATCTTGGAGTCACCGTGCGTGCGATCAGTAAAGGAGATCGGCACCTCAATAATCGAGGCGCCGCCTCGCCTCGCCCGGTGCGTCATCTCGATTTGGAAGCCGTAGCCGTCGGCGGTCACTGACTGGTAGTGGATCTTTTCTAACGCGCTCTTGGAGTAGACGCGAAAGCCCGACGTAGAATCGGCGACTTTAAGTCCAAGCATGATCGTCGCGTACTCATTGCCACCGCGCGAGAGCAACTTTCGCGAGAGCGACCACCTGGGTATGACGCCGCCCTTGATGTAACGCGAACCAATGACGACCTCGTGCGTGCTGGCGGCGACGAGCAGCGACGGCAGCGCACGCGGGTCGTGCGAGAAGTCACAGTCAATTTCGACGAAGTACTCGTAGTCGCGTTCAAGCCCCCAGGTGAATCCCGCACGGTACGCTCCGCCTAGACCCTCTTTCAGCGGTCGACTGAGCAGGTGAATCTGGCCCAGCTCTTCGCCAATTTTTTCTGCGACCTTCGCCGTGCCGTCGGGACTGTCGTCGTCAACCACCAGGATGTCCACGCTGGGAACGACTTCACGCAAGGTGCGCAACATCGTTTCGACGTTGAGTATCTCGTTATACGTAGGCAGGATCACGAGAGTTCGCACCCCGGAATACTACTTATTCCCTTAGAATGACGTTTTCGGGTTCTGCCCGTGGTGACTAGAAAGTGAAACGCTTAAAGAAGCCATATGACCGAACCTGAGCCCGCACCCAAGAAAAATCGATTCGCGATGCCTCGTGAGATTCGCATCATTCTCAGTGTCGGCAGTCTGATTTTTGTATTTGAATACCTCGTGCTGCCCCAATTCCTGTCGGCCCACAAGTCGCTGCACCTGCTCGCGGCGCTCAATCCGCTCATTGTCATGGCCGCCATTATTTGCGAGGTAGCGGCCATCTACGCCTACGTGGAGCTCTCGAGAACCGTGCTCTATCCCTACGCGCCGAGTCGCTACAACACGATGCGCGTCAACTTGGCGGGTCTCGCCATCAGCCACGTCGTCCCGGGCGGCACCGCGCCCGCCGGCGCACTCGCCTACCGCTTCTACAACAAATTTGGAGTGCCCAAGGAGACCAACGCCTTCGGACTGGCGGCCCAGGGCGCGGGCTCGGCCGTGGTGCTCAACATCATCTTTTGGATGGCGCTGGTCATTTCCATCCCCCTGCAAGGGTTCAATCCGGCCTACGGATTCGCGGCCCTGGCCGGTGTGTTCCTGCTGACCGCGTTCTTCGGCACGGTGCTGCTCATTACCCGCGGCCAGCGCCACGCGGACACGTGGTTACGGGCCGTCGCCCGACATATCCCGGCGCTCAACCCCGACACCGTGTCGTCGCTGCTCAGCAAAGTAGCGGCGCGCATCATGCTGCTAGTGGCCAACCGGCGAACCCTGTGGTCGGCATTTACCTGGGCCGCGCTCAACTGGATTTTGGACGCGGCGTGCCTGTGGGTGTTCATCCTGGCCTTCGGTCACACCATTTCGCCCATTGACCTGTTGGTCGCGTACGGCCTGGCCAATATCCTGGCCGTGATTCCCATCACCCCGGGCGGACTGGGGATCATTGAAGGCCTACTGATACCAACGCTCGTTGGCTTCGGCGTGCCGCACGCCCAGGCGATCCTGGCCGTGCTCTCCTACCGGCTCGTCAATTTCTGGATCCCGATCCCCGTGGGCGGCGCGGCCTACGCCAGCCTGCGTTGGCAGCGTCGACCGTTCGCTACTGCTGAGACACCAGCCGGGAGCGACTGAGTGCGAGACGTTTAAATTCCGCCTGGGCGGAGAAGTCGTTTACGGATTGCAGGCGCCGCCACCGACGATCGGTCCCGAGCACCCACGTGAACATGTCATCGCGCCAGGTGATTTCAAAGGCCTCAACGAGTTCGGTCTGCAAGCGCGGATCATCGATGGGCACCGTGACCTCGACCCGACGGTCCAGGTTTCGTTCCATCAGGTCGGCGGAGCCGATATAGATCGAAAAGTTGTGCTCGTTGGGTCGACCGAAGATGAAGATCCTTGAATGCTCCAGGAACTCGCCCACGAGGCTGTGCACGGTGATGTTCTCCGAGAGTCCCGCCACGCCCGGACGCAGGCAGCACAGCGTACGCACTTCCAGACGAATTTCGACGCCCGCGGCGCTCGCCTCGTAGAGCGCGTCAATTATCGTGGGATCGGTGAGGCCGTTCACCTTGAACGAGATCTTGCCGTTCTCTCCCAGGTCGCGTTGACCATTGATCAGTTCCACCATGCGGGTTCGTGTCATCGTTGGAGAGACAATGATCTTGGTGTAGTTGCCGTGGTGCGCAAATCCCGTGAGGAAGTTAAACAGTTCGCCGATGTCGTGAGTGATGTCCGGGTCGCTCGTGAGCAGACCAAAATCCTCGTAGTTGCGGGCCGTCTTGGAGTTGTAGTTTCCGGTCGCTATATGGGCGTAGCGGGTGGTCGTATCACCCTCACCGCGCACCACCAAGGCGGTCTTGGAGTGGGTCTTAAAGCCCACGATGCCGTAGACCA
>PMAL01000194.1:39237-49775 GCA_003152555.1 Acidimicrobiaceae bacterium
GTGAAGGACTCGTAGGGGTGGTGCAAGAGAATGTCCGCCTCGCGGATAGCGGCAAAAATATCGCCCACGTGATCACCGTCGAGCAGTCGCTTCGGCGTGACCGGTGACCACCCCTCACCCTTTAGGTCCGGACGGTCAATGGCGTAGAGGCTCCACAAATCATGCAGCCCCAGGGGCGCGTCGGTCACGTACAGGTTGGATGGATCGAGCTCAAACTGTTCAACCAGCAGGTCGAGGAAGTCGCGTGACATACCGCTCTGTATCTCAACGCGCAACGCCTCACCGAAACGACGGCGGCGCAACTCAATCTCCAGCGCAACCATCAGGTCGTCCGCCTCGTCTTCGTCGAGCGCGAGGTCGGCGTTCCTCGTGACGCGAAACAGGTCTGACTGGAAGATCGTCATGCCGGGAAAGAGTTGGCCGAGGTTGGCCATGATGAGGTCCTCTAAGAGGCACCAGCGGCTCTCGCTGGCCTGAAGAAATCTTGGCAGTGAGTTCGGCACCTTCACGCGGGCGCTGCGCTCCTCGCCGGTGGTGCCGTCGAGCACCGTAACCGCGATGTTGAGCGACAGGTTTGAAATCATGGGAAACGGGTGACCGGGGTCGACGGCCAAGGGTGTCAGAACGGGATACACGTTCTCGTGGAAGTACTTGGCGAGCAGTTCGCGTTCCGGTTCGTCGAGTTCCTTGAATCGCACCACGGCAATGCCCGCGCTCGCAAGCTCGGGCAGTAGCACGTCGAGCACCAAGCGGTCCTGGCGCTCAACTAGTGACAGCACCCGTTCGCGGATCGCCACCAACTGCTGACGCGGTCGAATGCCGTCGACCGACGGCGTCTGCACGCCGGCCGCGACTTTGTCTTCGAGGCTGACCACGCGTACTTGAAAAAACTCATCCACCATGTCGGCGAAGATGGCGACGAACTTGAACCGTTCAAGAATCGGCAAGCGCTGATCCTCGCCGAGATCGAGCAAACGAGACCCGAACTCCAATCTCGAGAGTTCACGACTGGAGAACCGCTCCGGTCCAAACGAGAGAAGATCTATAGCCACAGTCCGGGTGCCTTTTTCCAATGTTGAGAAGTACTTTCCACAATGTTAGGGCTACGCTGGATTGGTGGCGAGCGATGCGGGTGTCAGACAGCGCCGGGCCGAACGCCTAGCGCAGCGCGAATCGCGACCCAGCCGCTCAGCGGAGCTGGTGCTCATGTTCCTCGCCTGGCTCATCACCACGGCTTTTTACGTGCTGGCTTCCCTCGGCGCGCAGAACCACCTGCCCCAGCGCCTCGGCGTCTTCCTTACCGTCATCGTCGTGATCTCGCTCGCCATGCACGTCGCCATTCGCTTCTTCGCGCCGTACGCGTCACAGATTCTCTTGCCAGTCGCGACCCTGCTCAACGGTATTGGCTACGTCGAAATCGCGCGATGGGACCCGCCGTTAGCCGGCGACCAGGCCCTGTGGTTCCTCATCAGTGCGGGCGCCGTGGTGCTGATACTCATGTTCGTTCGCCACGTGCGCGACCTCGACCGATATCGCTACCTCACCTTGACGGCGGCCATCATCCTGCTGCTCTTACCGCTCGTACCGCACGTGGGCGAAGAGATCGGCGGTGCCCGACTCTGGGTCAAGCTGGGTCCGCTCTCCTTCCAGCCCGTCGAGATCGCCAAGATCCTGCTGGCCTTCTTCTTCGCGTCGTACTTCGCTGCCAACCGAGAACTCCTTTCGACTCCCACGGCGCGAATAGGACCCAAACTGATTGTGCCGCCCAGGACCCTCATACCCATTGTCGTTGCCTGGGGCTGCGCGCTCGCGATTCTCGGCGCGGAGAACGATATTGGCTTTGCCCTGCTGCTCTTTGCCCTCTTCATGTCGCTGCTCTGGGTCACTACGGGCCTTAAGACCTACGTGGTGCTGGGCATCGGGCTCTTCGCGGGCGGTGCGATGTTGGCCGCGAATTACTTCTCTCAGGTTCACTCTCGCATCAGCGACTGGCTCAATCCCTGGTCGGCAATCAACTTCGCCCACTCGTCACAGATTGCCTTCGGATGGTTCTCCTTAGCGGCCGGCGGCATCATCGGCACGGGGCTCGGGCTCGGTCAGTCCGGCAACATTCCCGATCTCACCTCGGACATGATCTTTGCGGCCGTTGGCGAAGAACTCGGATTCATTGGCGTGATTCTGGTGCTCTGCCTCTTCGTGGCCTTCGTGGGCGAGGGGTTCCGCATTGCCCAACGGGCCCACTCCGACTTCGTTCGTTTGACCGCGGTGGGCCTGACCGCCATCGTTGGCTTCCAGGCCTTCTTCATCATGGCGGGCGTGCTGCGCATCCTGCCCTTTACGGGCATGGTGCTCCCCTTCATGGCCTACGGCGGCAGTTCGCTCTTCGCCAACTACGTCATTGTCGCGGTGCTGCTGAGAATCTCCGACGAGAACAGTCGCGAACTGAAAGGTGGCGAAATCCGCACCGTGCAGTTCAGGAGGAAATTCAAGGGGCTGACCGGCTCTTCTCGCTAGTCATCGCCGTGTCGACACGCGCGCGACTCGCAGCGCTAGAAACCGAGCGCGAGCTCCTGAGCCCAGGTGAACGTCATCGCCGGGGGCGTGCCACTGGGAAGTTCAATAAGATCAACGAACGACGAAGAGTTGTTCACTTGCGTGAATCCGGTGCCCATCTCGCAGTCCTGACAGTTGAGCCCCACACCAGGGTTATAGGGAGAGTCAGAACCCAGCAACTCGTCGCGGTGTCCCCAACAACCAGCGGCCGACGGTGAAGTGCAGTCAATATTCGACGTCGCGGCGGCGCTGCCGCCCCAACCGTCGTCGTACATCCAGAAGTAATCCGCCGCCAGCACGCTGAAGCCCTCGGCCCACGCCCCGCCCATCCCCGGGTCGCCCTGCGCGTCGAGTCCGATGGCAAATCCCGCGGCCGCAGTTGG
Source organism: Acidimicrobiaceae bacterium (assembly GCA_003152555.1). Lineage (GTDB taxonomy): Bacteria > Actinomycetota > Acidimicrobiia > Acidimicrobiales > RAAP-2 > RAAP-2. Next base: position 42,174 of record PMAL01000194.1, read on the forward strand.
ATCAGTGTTCAATTGCGCGGCGTGCTGCGCGTTCGCGCTGAGGGCCGCGTTGATGCCCAGGTACGCGGGCAGCCCTCGAGCGGTCCGCTCCAGGTTCGCCACCACAAAGAGCTGCTGGGCGGCTGAGAGCGAGTACCAGTTTGTCGGCAGCACCATGGCGGCCAAGTTCTCATCAGCGCGCGCACCGTTGATTGCTTGCAAGACGTAATTCGTACAGCCTTGGGCGTTGGTGTACGCGCTCCACGTCAACGTCGATGTCACGCAGGGATTGACACATGACCAACCGCCCGCAGTTTGCGTGCACTGACCGGAGCTTAAGAAATTCGGACTGAGGGCGATGTTGGCGCTCGGATTCGAAATCTTGGTGAGCGCGGGCGGCGTAACGGGCGGCGTGGAGATCGTCGTAGTAGTAGAGGGCGGAATACTGATCGTCGTCGTCGGTGTCGATGATGAATTCGTTGGGGTTGTTGGGGTGGTGGTCGTTGTCGTGGGCGTTGAGTTGCTGGAAGGCTGTCTCGATTTGCGTGACGCCGAAATGCTCGNNCTTTGACGAAAGAGCCGTCGTCGAGGCAACGATCGAACTGTTCTTGAGCGTGAGGAAAGTCGTGCCTGGCGCACCGGCCGATACCGGCAGGCCAACAACGGCCAACGTCAAGACGCTGAGGGCCAACGCCAGTGATCCGCCGATGGCCGCACGGCGTGCGCGAAAAGTCAGCGGCGACGTCATTCGACGCCACGCCGCGAGTAAAAAACCGGTCCCCATTTGGCCCGTGTGCCCTTGCATATTTTTCATGCTTCAATGCTCGTCGGCCAACATCACTGGGCCATCTACCTCGGCCCAACAGCGACCCAATTAGCTCGAAATAATCGCTAACGGTGGTCAATCGGTACAGTTCGAATTAACAGGATGCATCACGGCGCAAAGTAGCGTTCTACGCTGCACGCACGCGGCGCGCCGATTAGTGATGAGTTTTCCTTCAATCCCAATGTGCAGCTCAGCGCGACGGGATCACTCGCGAGCGGGCCACGCATTCCTAACGTTCTGAGCGATCTCGTCTTGGGCCGCGAAACTGAGCGGCGTTTCTTTCAGGTACGCGAAAATTCTCGGTCCTTGACGTTCGTCAGGAAGGTCACTCATCCGCGGGACAAGATGAAAATGCACGTGGGAAAACCCTTCGGCTTCCGCGAACATCATCACGTACGTCTTTTCGCAGTTTGTGGTTCGTTTGAGCGCCACCGACGCATCTCGAATCAACCGACCGAGCGCTTCGGCTTCTTCATCCGTCATCTCATCGGGCGAGGAAATATGGCGAAGTGGCACGATCACGAGCCACCCCGGGAGACTGGAATTAAAAGAATGGGCCACGCGCCACCCGCCATCACAACAGACGTTTTCTCGAATTGGAAGATTCTCCGCGCTTGACTGCGCGCACGAGTAGCAATCGACTTTCGACATTGCCAACGCTCTTACTCGTAGAAGCTTTGCAACACTTCTTCGGCGCAGAGAATTGGCGCCGCGACCGGTTGGCGAATCGCGAGGATGATGCCGTCGCTAGTTCGACAGTCCAATCGTTCACGTCCGCGCGCCGTCATAAGGTCAAGCTCCGAATAGAACACGCCATTTTCGTGGCGCAGGATGCGCACGGCGATGATGTCGGCTTGCAGGTGGGCGATGATCGACGTCGTAAGTTCGTGCGTGCTCGGACGCAGCCCCACCGCACCGATGAGTGCGTTATGCAGTGACTGGGCTTCGGCAAGGGCCACGGTGATCGAGACGTTGCGATAGGGCGGGTCCTCTTCCATGAGGTGGATCTGGGGCGACGAATTGCCGAGGTCAAAACGAACTGATCCGACCGTCATGACGCGGTAGACAACGTCGTTGTTTCCGTTCGTTTCTTCGCTCGGAGATTCCTCGGCGGTCTCTTCGATCGCGTCACTTTCACTCATCGGTCCACCCTAATTTCCCGTGCGTCGCGACACCGACAAGACGGCCCCGCCGCCCGCGAAAAAGACCACAGCCGCCGAGCCGCCGTAGCTGAGCAAGGGTAAGGGAATCCCGGTGACGGGCATGATGCCCATCGTCATGCCGATGTTTTCGAAGCAACTGAAGGCGAAGAAAATGAAGACGCCCAGGCAGATGAGTCGGCCCATCGTGTCCTTGGCGTTTCGACCGATGACGAACATCCGCCAGGCCACGAAGGCCAGGAGCAGGATCACGAGCGACGTGCCAATGAAGCCCAACTGCTCTCCGATGGCGGTGAAGATGAAGTCAGTGCGCTGTTCAGGCACGTAGCCGAGCACCGTCTGCATCCCCCGAAAGAGTCCCGAACCGTGAATGCCGCCAGAGCCAATCGCGCTCTTGGCGTTGTTGACCTCGTAGAGCAACGTCTGGAGTTTCGGATTCTTCGAGTTCGGGTTGATGAACGAGAACAAGCGGTTGATTTGGTACCTATGCAGCAGGTCAAAATAGACGGCCGAAACCGCACCAATAGAGCCCACCACCGCCAGCAGCGTCATGAACCGAGGCGGCACACCGGCGACCACCAAGATTGCCGACACCGTGATGACGATGATGATGGCGGTGCCGAGGTCGGGCTGGGCGGCAATCATGAGCAGTGGCGTGCCACCCATGAGCAACAGTCGAAAGACGTCGTACATGGTGAGGCCTTCCGGCCGCCGTTGGCAGTACGTGGCGACCGCCAGGATGATGAAGAGCACGGTGAACTCGCTCGGTTGAATCTGAATGAAGCCCAGGCTGTACCAGCGTTGCGCGCCGAGCGCAGTCTGGCCTACAAGGAAGACGCCGGCGAGTCCGAGCAGACCGCACACGTACAGCGGGGTCGCGGCGCTTTCGAAACGTCGGTAGTCCATGTGGGCAATCACGAACATGATCACGATGCCAATAATTACGAACAGCAGTTGTCGCTCGAAGTAGTAGTGAGGATTGTCCCCCGCGTTCAACATCAGCTGACGCGTTGCGCTGTAGATCATGACGACGCCGAACAGACCCAGTGTGATGAGGCCAACCGCGAGACCCAGATCAATCGACGTTCGTGCGCGAACGCGCGTCGAGAACGCGGCCAGCGTATCGCTCACAAAAGCACCTTCAGTAGTTCTCCACCGTCAATGGTCACGTCCCACCACCACGTCATCTGGAGGGCGGCTTGATAGGCCAGCATTCCCAGTCCGTTCCTTGTGCGACATCCTGCATCTTCATACAGGCTACGCCACGGCGTCATCGTTGGATCGTAGGCAATATCAATGGCAATTGATGTTGCCGTGACGCCACCGAGCACGGACGATGACGGTGCACGCGAGATAGCGGGCGTGGTATTGACAATGAGGTCGACGTGCCCGTGGCCCTCGAAATGATCGTGCACGTTGTCGTAGCGACTTGTCAGTGAATCCACGTTCGCGAGCGACCGACCAAGCACTGTCACCGAGGCAACTCCCGCGTGCACCAGTGCGTCGACAATGGCGTGCGCCGCTCCCCCGGCGCCGATCACGACCACTCGGGTGTCAACGAGTGCGACCGAAAGTTCCGTCTCCACGGCGTTGACAAAGCCAAGTCCGTCGGTATTGGCGCCGTGCACTTCGCCGTCACGGGCGAGCAGTGAGTTGACGACGCCGGTGCGTTGGGCCACGTCGTCGAGCGAGTCGCACTGTTGCACTGCCGCCATTTTGAGCGGCATCGTCACCGAGAGTGCGTCGAATTGGCCACCCATCAGCGAGCGAAGCTGCGACGCATCATTCTCGCGAAGTTCGAATCGCTCCGACGTGCCCTCAAGGCCCGCGAGGGCTAGACCCGCTTCATGTAGTCGGGGCGAGAGCGAATGCGAAATGGGAAAGCCCACGACACCCAGGCGCCACCTCATTCGATACCCCGCGATTCGGCCTTCTTTTCATTCGCCAGTTGTTGCGCGAAGGTCGTGGAAAACGCTTCCTTCCCGCTCTTGTTGATCACGGTGAAGTAGAGCCACGTGCCCGCCGGCGCGTGCAGCACGGCGTTAATCGAGAACTTTGAGATCGTGCAGATCGGCGTCGGCGTGAGTCCCAGATTGAGGTACGTGTTGTACGGCTCGGGTGTCTGCAACATGGTCGGGGTCACCGTGCCGCCATCCTTGTGCAAGTAGTACAACACGGTGGCGTCCATCTGTAGCGGGCCGCCGCGCTGGAGGCGATTAAAGATCACGCGGGCCACTTTGGGCATGTTGCTCGGGTAGTAGCCCTCTTTTTCAACAATCGACGCCGCGGTAATGAGTTGATAGGCGTTCAGTCCGTTGAGATTGGTCGACGGCGTAAGTCCCAACGCCGCTACCTTGTGGTCGAACCGGGTGGCCATTTTCTGGGCCAACGCCATTGGAGTCTCGCTCGGGATGAGAAGGTACGTACCGGGACCAATGAGACCCTCTAACGAGCCGTTGGGGTGGAACGCGCTTGATGAGGCCAACCGAACGGCGTCGCGAACAAAACCTTTCGCGAAAGCGTTTCCCGCATCCGAAGCGATCGAGAGTGCCACTTCATTGAGTGTTAAGCCGGGCAATACCGACACCACTTCAACGTTGGGTCCCTTGGACAAAATCGACGACAGTTCACCGAACGACGAGTTCTGTCGAATTTGGTACGAACCGGCGGTGATGGTCGGTGCACCAAAGATCATCGTGTCGATGCGATAGGCCAGTGGCGAACCAATCACGCCCTTCGCGTGCATCTCGCTCGCCACCGTTGAGAGTGAGTCACCCTGGTGCACCGTCACGATGACGGCCCGTCCCTGGCCCGACAGCGGATGGACCTGTAGTCCGAACCACAGTCCCACTACCACTACCAAGACGATCACCACGCCGACCGCACGGCCAAGTGGTTTAGTCAGTAGAAAGGCCATCTAGATAGTGTTGCAGCATGATGACCGCGGCCGCGCTGTCAATGTGCGCACGCTGTTTGCGCTCGTTCATGCCCGCTCTGCCCAGAGATCGTTGGGCTTCGACGGTGGTGAGGCGCTCGTCCCATTGGACCACCGTGGCGTGATGAACGCGTTCGCGGATAGATCGATACAGTTCGTCCGCTTCTTCGGTGCTTGCGGTTTCGTCGCCGGCGAGCGATATCGGACGACCGACCACGATGAGCACCACCGCCTCTTCTTCGACCAGTTGCGAAATTTGGCCCATGAGCGAATCATCGACGTTGAGCGCGGGACGGGGAAAGGCCATCGTCTGATCCGAATCAGTGATCGCAACGCCGCAACGACGACTTCCCGGGTCAATACCCAGGATGCGCGCCACGAAATCCCTACAACTCGTTTGCGGCGACGAGCACGCGGTCGATGCCACTGACATCACGCCCGCCGGCCAACGCGAGGCGCGACGAACCGCCGCCGCCGCCGCCGACGAGACCGGCTAGATCCTTGACCATTTGTTGGGCGTCCAACGAGTCATCCGTCGCGACCACGATGGCGACTTTATCGTCCACCGCACCCACCAGCACGACCACCCGTCGTCCTCGACGTTGCAGGTCTTGGGCCAGCGTACGCAACTGCTCTCCGGGATAACCATCAACTCGCGCCACCAGTGCGTCTCCGTTGCTCTGGGCGTGCAGCTGTTCGGCAAAGGTCGAGAGTTGCGCCTGTCGCATGGAGGCAATCTCCTTTTCGATGTCGCGCTGGCGTTCGACGAGTCGCTCCAGGGACGGCACCACGTCATCCAGTGATGTCTTGAGCAAAGAGGCGACCGATCCGAGGGCGCCCTCTATCTCGTGGCTGCGGCGATAGGCAGCGAGCGCACTGACCGCTTCGATGCGCCGAGTGTTAGATCCAATTGACGCTTCACTCACCAACTGAATTTGACCGATGTCACCCAGACGATCGACGTGCGTACCACCGCAGAACTCCAGGCTGTGCGGTCCCGCGCGCACGACGCGGACCCGGTCGCCGTACTTGTCGCCAAAGAACATCACGGCGCCCATGGTCTGCGCCTCCTGCTTGGTGGCCTGGATGGTTTCGACTGCTTCGTTCGCCACGACGTCGGTATTGACCAACATGAGAATCTCGTCTTCCTCTTCACTCGTGAGTCCCGCGCCGTGCGAGAAGTCGAAGCGCAGTCGGTCGGGACCCACGAAGGAGCCCTGTTGGCGCACGTGATCGCCAAGCACAGCGCGCAGTCCCGAGTGCAGCAGATGGGTCGCGGTGTGGTTTCGCCGGGTCGCTTCACGGCGCACGGGATCGATGGTCGCGACACCCACCTGACCGGGCACGATGTCACCCGTCAGTCGACCGCGATGGGCAACGAGTCCGCCGGCCACGTTCTGGGTGTCGTGTACCTCGATACGACCGGTCTCGGTCACGACAGTGCCGGTATCGCCCACTTGCCCGCCCGACTCGGCGTAGAACGGCGTGGTATCCAGAAACAGTTCACTGGTTCCGTCTTCGCCCTTGAGCACCGCCAACACCGTCGTTTCAATGCTGTAGCGCGTGATGTCGCGACCCACGAACTCCGTCGCGCCGTGACGTTCGACGAGATCGCGGTAGTGCGCGTCGTCCGCCAGATTGAGCGTCTTGGCTGACGAACGGGCCCGATCGCGCTGTTCCTTCATCGCGGCGTCGAAGGCGCTTCGCTCGACGCTCAGCCCAGACTCACCCACAATCTCTTCCGTGAGTTCAATCGGAAACCCGTGGGTGTCGTGCAATCTGAACGCCACGTCGCCGGGAAACACGGTACTGCCCGACGCGACGACTTCTTGTTGCGCGCCTTCAAGCAACGACAGTCCCGTGCGCAACGTGCGGGCAAACCCGGCCTCCTCGCGTTCGAGTACCGAGATGATCAGGTCGCGGTCCTTCACCAGTACCGGATAGGCCACGCCCATCTTTTCGATGGTGGCGTCGACCAGGGGCGCCGCCAGGGGCGCTTCGGACCCCGCGCGACGGGCGGCCAAAATTGCGCGGCGGATAATACGACGCAGCACATAGCCGCGACCTTCGTTGGCGGGCAGCACGCCGTCGGACACCAACATCGTCATGGCCCGACCGTGTTCGGCGATGCGCCGGATCGCGACGTCCGTGTCGTCATCGCGACCGAGCGGTGCGTTGACAACCCGCGACGCAGTTTCTAAGAGCGGGGCGAAGAGATCGGTGTAGAAGACCGACTCCACGCCGTTAAGTATCGAGAGCGTACGTTCGAACCCGGCGCCCGTGTCGATGTTCTTCTTGGGCAGCTCGGTCAACGAGCCGTCCGGCGACTTGTCGAACTGGGTAAAAACGAGGTTCCAGAACTCCATGTAGCGGTCCTCACCACCAAACGCCGGACCGCCCTCGTCACCGAATTCGGGTCCCTTGTCGAAGAAGATCTCCGAACTGGGTCCGCACGGACCGGTGTCGCCCATCTCCCAGAAGTTGTCCGCGTCGAGACGCTGGATACGCTCCGGCCGCACGCCAATCATGTCGCGCCACAGCTCTTCGGCCTGGTCGTCACTGACGTGCACCGTCACCCAGAGCCGTTCGGGATCGAGCCCGAATCGCTCGGTGATCAGGTCCCACGCGTACTTGATGGCGCCTTCCTTGAAGTAGTCGCCGAAGGAGAAATTGCCCATCATTTCGAAGAAGGTCAGGTGACG
>PMAL01000130.1:0-517 GCA_003152555.1 Acidimicrobiaceae bacterium
GTTCGGCGTCGGGCATGTCCAGGCGCAGTTCGCGCTTGTTGTAGTACTCGAGACCCGATCCGGCGGGGATCAGCTTGCCAATGATGATGTTTTCCTTCAGGCCAACCAGGTGGTCACGCTTGCCCTCAATGGCGGCTTCGGTGAGCACTCGGGTCGTCTCCTGGAACGACGCCGCGGAGAGCCACGAGTCAGTCGCGAGTGACGCCTTGGTGATACCCATCAACTGGGCCCGGCCGTCCGCCGCTTCCTTGCCCTCGGCTTCGAGACGGTCGTTGGTGTCGTTGAACAGCTTGACGTCGACCATCGCGCCGGGCAACCACGGCGAATCGCCGTCGTCGACAATCTGCACGCGTCGGGTCATCTGACGCACGATGAGCTCGATGTGCTTGTCGTGAATCGACACGCCCTGGTCGCGGTATACGTTCTGGACTTCCTCGGTCAGGTACTGCTGGGTCTCACGCGTACCGCGGAACTTCATCATGAGCTTGGGGTCGAGCGGTCCGTCGTGCAGCGGCGT
>PMAL01000130.1:567-1936 GCA_003152555.1 Acidimicrobiaceae bacterium
ACCGTGCGTGATGTCGCTTTCGGTCACACCACCGGAGTGGAAGGTACGCATGGTGAGCTGGGTGCCGGGCTCGCCAATGGACTGGGCGGCGATGACACCGACGGCTTCACCGAGCTCGACGAGCTGGTGGGTGGCCAGTGACAGTCCGTAGCAGGCGGCACAGACGCCCTGGACCGCGTCACAGGTGAGCGTCGTGCGCACGCGCACGCGCGTCACTGCCGGGTCGTCACGCAGGCGGTCAACGTCATCGGCCATCAGCATGGTGCCCGCTTCAACAACCGAACCGTCGGACAGGGTGACTGGCTCTGAGACCACGCGGCCCCACAGCTTGGTTTCCAGGTGCGCGCGCTGACCACGTGTGTCGGCGGAGACATGCTCGATCCACAATCCACGGGTCGTGGCGCAGTCGAACTCCTTGACGATGAGTTCCTGGGCGACGTCGACGAGGCGACGGGTCAGGTACCCAGAGTCCGCGGTGCGAAGCGCGGTGTCACCCAGGCCCTTGCGGGTGCCGTGGGTCGAGATGAAGTACTCCAGCACCGAGAGGCCCTCGCGGAAGGAGGACTTGATCGGNNCGCGGGTTGGACACGAGGCCCTTCATGGCCGCGATCTGGCGAATCTGCTGGCTGTTACCACGCGCGCCGGAATCGACCATCATGCGGATGGGGTTGTCGAACTTGGCGTTCATGGCGCGGTCGGTGGCGTCTCCGACCTCCTTGTTCGCGTTCGTCCAGATCTCGATCTCCTGCTGGCGACGCTCGTCGTCAACAATGACACCGCGGCGGTAGTTCGTCTCGACCTTGGCGGCCTGCTCCTCGTACTTGTTGAGGATGGCGGCCTTCTCCGAGGTCGTCACGACGTCGTCAATCGAGATCGTGAGTCCGGACTTGGTGGCGTAACGGAAGCCCAAGGACTTGATGGCGTCAAGCGACTCCGCGACTTCCTGGCGGCCGAAGCTGCCCGAAATCTCCTCGACGATGACCCCAATGGGCATGGCGTTCTTGCCGATCAGTTCGTTGACGTAGCGGAACCCGAAGGGCAGCGCCTCGTTGAAGAACACACGGCCCGGCGTCGTCACCAGTGAACGGCTCGCGCCCTTCACCTCCACGCCGGCACCCTCTAAGCGCGTGTCCAGCGAGGATCCATCGGCGGGGCGGATCTCAATGGGCGTGCGCAGACCAATCATCTTGTCGGCGAGCGCGTTCTCCACTTCGTAGACGTGTCGGAAGACGCGGGGGTTCTCGACCTCTTCGTTCGCGGGCAGCGTCAAGTAGTAGGCGCCAAAGACCATGTCTTGGGCCGGCTCGGTGATGGGACGACCGGTTGCGGGCGTGAAGATGTTGTTGGTCGAGAGCATCAAGATTCGGGC
>PMAL01000130.1:1959-3044 GCA_003152555.1 Acidimicrobiaceae bacterium
GGGGCGCGGTTGAGCAGCACGGGGTGCTCGCGAATGACCTCTTCGAGCACGTCCCAGACCACGGTCTTGCGACGCTCGACCATGCGCTTGGCGCTCTTGATGTTCTGGGCCATCTGGGTCTCAATGAGACGCTTCATGACGAAGGGCTTAAAGAGTTCCAGGGCCATCATCTTGGGCAGGCCGCACTGGTGGAGCTTGAGCTGGGGACCAACGACAATGACCGAACGTCCGGAGTAGTCGACGCGCTTACCGAGCAGGTTCTGGCGGAACCNNGCTTGCCCTTCAACATGTCCGAAAGACTCTTGAGCGGACGGCCGCTCTGGCCAGCCACCGGCCGGCCACGACGACCGTTGTCGAACAACGCGTCGACGGCCTCTTGGAGCATGCGCTTCTCGTTGTTGACAATGATGTCGGGCGCGCCGAGGTCGAGCAGACGCTTCAGTCGGTTGTNNCGCAGGTCGGGCGGGATGACGGGAATGGCTTCTAAGATCATGGCGCGCGGGTCGTTTAAACGCCGACCCTGATCGTCACGGCGGTTGAAGGATTGGACGATGGAAAGACGCTTCAAGAACTTGGCGTGACGTTGCGCGCTTAAGGGCTTGCGGCCGTCCTTGGCGTCGATCATCTCGCGCATGACGCGCTCTTCTTCGTCAAGGTCCATGCGATCGATCAGACGCAGGATGGCGTTGGCCCCCATGCCGCCCTCGAAGTACTCGCCGTAGCGAAAGTCCATCTCGCGATAGAGCACTTCGTCTTCGATGATCTGACGCGAGTGCAGGGCTTCAAAGGTCGTGAAGGCCTGCTTGGCCAGTTCACGCTCTTCCGCGAAGCGCGAACGCACGCCATCGAGTTCCTTTTCGGTACCGCGCTGGAGAGCGCGAAGCTCGGATTCCTTGGCGCCGTCGGACTCGAGCTTCTCCGCACGAGCCTCAATCTCCTTCAACTTGTTGTCAAGGGCCTTGACTTCACGTTCGGCGATTTCGACGACTTCGTCGGCGAGTCCCTTGCGCAGATCGCCCAAGTCAGCGTGACGCCGGTCGACATCGACGAAGGTGACCATGTGGGCGGCGAAGTAGATGACCTTC
>PMAL01000090.1 GCA_003152555.1 Acidimicrobiaceae bacterium
CAATTGAGCTACACCCCCGAAGGAGTACCTACTTTAGCCCACGGCGTAACGTGAAGGAGATTCGCGACGCCACTCACTGTCGTCATTCGCGTCGTAAAACTCGGAGTCGAACTCTTCGACATCTTCGTCGTAGAGCGGCTCAATCGTGGCCAGTTTGCGTCCCTGTGGGATGCGTATTGGCAGCGATGACTCAAAGAGGAAACCTTGACTCACGGCAAAGAGTGCCAGCGCCACGTAACAGATGAGACCCATCCACGCGAGAAGTGCCAAATCCTCCAGCAAGGAATAACCGACCACAAAGCTGAGCCCGCTTAAGGCCACGGCGCTCGCCGCGAGCAGCAGAAACACCGATTGACGTCGGGCCTTCATCGTCGCGCGACGCATCGGCGCATTGTAACTATTTTTCACTTCATGCTCATTGGGTACTGAGGAGTAGGCCGTGACGTAACGGTTGGCGGGCTCGGCGCGATTGACGTGCTGGTCTTCACGTTCATAGTCGTAGTCGTCTTCCCACTCGTCCCAGGACGTACGAGTTTCGAGTGAACGGTAGGTGTCGTTATCGTGCACCACCGTCAAACGAGGTCGAGACTCGAGACCTTGAAAAACCTCGTCTTGTCGCTCGGGGTCAAGACGGTGGGCCGGAGGCACGGAGTATTCCTGGCGGCTCAGCATCTCGTGCTCTTGGTGAAATGAATGTATTGACTTTTCGGTACCGCTGTCACGGAATCGTCGCACCACTACGGGCACCAGTATCGCGACCCAGAAGAGTCCGAGAATTATGAGGAGCATCGAGCCGGATCCTCATCAAAACACACGCACATTGGCTACAAATGTACTGTCCGCCTTTGTTTTATTGGTGGATAGGACCTTTTGTCACGCCTCGTGCAGTCCGCACTCTTCCTTGTCCGCACCCACCCAACGACCGGAGCGACGGTCTCCGGGTACGAGTGGTTTGACCGTCATTGGCTCGCAACCAATGGATGCGTAACCCTGCGCCCAAAGAGGATGCTCTGCGAGCTGATGTGCGCCGATGTAATAGGCAATGTCGTCATCGCTCCATGTCGCCAGTGGATTCACCTTCACCAAATTGAATTTTTCGTCCCACAGAAGGGTTTTCATGCCAGCACGACTCGGCGCGTCGACGCGTTTTACCGACGTAATCCACGCCGCACGGCCCGCGACGGCCCGTTTCAATGGCTCGACTTTGCGCAACTCGCAGCACCGCTCGGTGCCGCACGGCCACGCGTCGGCATCGGGTCCCGGAGTCGTACGGGTGAGATTGAGCGACCATTCTCGCTCAATTCGACCGGCGAACTCCAGCGTCTCGGCAAAATGACCGCCGGTGTCCAAGAAAATTATTTCGGTCTTAGGGCGAAGTTCGTGCACCATATGCAACAGCGCGAGGTCTTCAAAAGAGCAAGCCATCGCCACGTCATCATCGAAACGCTCGAAGGTCCAGGTGAGGATCTCCAGGGGCGATGCGAATTCAAAGCGTTGGTTAGTAGTCTCGAGCTCGTCGAGCAGCGTTGACGTGGGCGTCGTCATGGCTGAATTCGCGAAAAGTCTAAGATTTCCATTGCTTTACTAGGATATAAGAATCAATTCGAAACTATGACACCTACCCCCCTACGCCCGCCCCAAACCGCTGACTATCTCGATCTACTGGAATCTCACGCCATCTTCATCTTGCGCGAGGTCGCCGCGGAGTGTGAACGGCCGGTCCTGCTCTTTTCGGGTGGCAAGGATTCTGCCGTACTGTTGCACCTCGCCGTGAAGGCATTCACGCCCCAGCAGTTGCCATTCCCGGTCATGCACATCGACACCGGTCAGAACTTTCCGGAAGTCCTGGAGTACCGTGACGCGCTCACAACGAAGTTGGGCGTGAAACTGATCGTCGCCAAAGTACAAGACACCATCGACCAGGGCAAGGTTGTCGACCCCGGCCCCATGGGGTCACGCAATCGTTTGCAAACCGTGACGCTCTTACACGCCATCACGGATAACGGCTTTGACGCCGCCTTCGGTGGCGCGCGTCGCGATGAGGATAAGGCCCGCGCCAAAGAACGAATCCTCTCCTTTCGCGATGGCTTCGGACAATGGGACCCTCGTCAGCAACGTCCCGAACTGTGGCAGCTCTACCAGGGCAAAGTAAATCCCGGTGAACACCTTCGGGCCTTTCCGCTCTCGGACTGGACCGAGTTGGACATTTGGCAGTACATCGAGCGAGAGAAGATGGAACTGCCCTCCATCTACTTCGCCCACGAACGCGACGTCGTGCTTCGCGACTCCATGTGGCTCGCGGTGGGACCGTTCGTAGAGCCGCGCGCCGGCGAAACGGTCGAACGCCGCGTCGTGCGCTTTCGCACCGTGGGCGACGCGAACTGCACCGGCGCCGTTGACTCACCGGCGAGCACGCTGGCCCAAATCATCGACGAGATCGCGAGCGCCAACGTCTCGGAACGCGGCGCCACACGTGCCGACGACCGATTCTCCGAAACCGCGATGGAAGATCGCAAACGCGAAGGGTACTTCTAAACATGAAGACCGCCACCAAGGACCTGCTTCGCCTGGCGACCATTGGTTCGGTCGATGACGGCAAGTCAACGCTGATTGGTCGCCTGCTCGTCGACACTCGTCAACTCTTTGATGATCAACTCGACGCCGTCGTCGCCGCGTCAGAAAAGCGCGGCGTGGGCGACCTCGACCTCAGCTTCGTCACGGACGGGCTGCGAGCCGAACGCGAACAGGGCATCA
>PMAL01000025.1 GCA_003152555.1 Acidimicrobiaceae bacterium
CGCGCCGAGGGTCGCGAGCCGCACATCATCGATCCCTCATCGGTCGACGTCACGTTGTGAGCGACTCGTTCGACATCGAGCGAACTGAGACACTGCTGCATTCAAGAGTCTTTGACGTAGAGCGGCGCACGATACGTCACGACGGCACGTCCTTTGATCGCGATGTTGCCGTGCACAAGGGAGCTGTCGCAATCCTGGTGTTTAACGATGCGGGCGAGATAGGGCTACTTCACCAGTACCGTTCGGCGTTTGATTCGTATCTATGGGAGATTCCCGCCGGCACCCAGGACGTCGAAGACGAGGATCCGCTCGACACGGCCAAGCGTGAACTGCGCGAAGAATTGGGTGTCGATGCTCACCAGTGGCGAGTACTCGGACGTTTCATGAACTCACCAGGATGGACCAATCAGGTGATGACGATTTATGAGGCGCGCGAGGTCACGCAGCTAGACCGACTGCCGGCGGGGCCGGAGGAATCGGCGTCGTCGGTGCGCTGGGTCGCGGTGGAGGACCTCAGAGCAACGCTCGCCAGTGCCGGGGCGATCGACAGCACCACGGCGGTTGCCCTGCACCGAGTCTTCGGAACTTTCTTTGACCGCGACTGACCGTTACCTCACTGAATACATTGCCTGGTTGAGCGTCGAAAAGGGCAGAAGCCCCGCGACGATTGAGGCCTACCGCCGTGACATCGACGGCTTCCGTCGCTGGATGGGCAAACACAAGCTGACCGTTAACTCAGTGCGCGACGCAAGATTTGAGCAGTACTTCAATGAACTGAGAAGCGCGGGACAGGCTGAAAGCTCGATTGCCCGCGCGATGTCCTCGGTACGAGGATGGTTCGGCTTCATGGTTGATGAGGGTCATCTTGCCAGCGACCCAACGGCGCGGCTGAAGGGTGGACATCGAGGTCGGACCTTGCCCAAGCCACTCGGCGAAGAGGAGGTGGTGGCGTTGCTCGACTCGGTGCCGCACGAGTCGCCGAGTGACCTGCGTGATCGCGCGCTCCTAGAACTGCTCTACGACACGGGCGCGAGAGTATCGGAAGCGGTGGGCATTGACCTCTCCGACCTGGACTTCGATGAGGAACTCATCATGGTGACCGGCAAGGGTTCCAAGCAGCGTTTGGTGCCCATGGGCGCGACGTTGCGCGCGGTGTTAGAGGACTACCTGGGTGCCGGCGGGCGCAGCGAAATCCCCAACTCCAAGAAGGGCACTCGGCTCTTTCTCAATGCTCGCGGCGGCCCGCTCACGCGACAGGGTATTGACTTGATCATCCACAAGCGCGCACTCAGCGCCGGCATTGAGCATTCGCGCATCAGCGCGCACGTCTTTCGCCACAGTTGCGCCACGCATATGCTGGCCCACGGCGCCGACATTAGAGTGGTCCAGGAGCTTTTGGGACACGCTTCGATTGCGACGACCCAGATTTACACCGCCGTGTCGGTTACGTCATTGCAGCGTGAATATCGCAATGCCCACCCGCGCGCCCTCGAGTAAGGAAAGGTTTCGTTGACGAACTTCTATTTCTTCCTCGCACTCGTGCCGTCCATTGTGTTGCACGAGATCAGCCACGGTTGGGTGGCCAATTTCTTTGGCGACCCCACGGCCAAGGAGAACCACCGACTGACGCTCAACCCGCTGCGCCACATCGATCCCTTCGGTACGGTGTTGCTGCCCGTGCTGTTGCTCATCAGCGGCCTGCCGGCCTTCGGGTACGCAAAACCGGTGCCGGTCAACGTCGGACGACTACGCAAGCCCCGCTCGCAGGGCTTCTACGTGTCCCTCGCGGGACCCCTGATGAACATTTTTCTTTCGGCCATTGGTTTTGCGGTATGCGAATATGCGATTCACGTCTCCAATAGCGTCTTCATGTTCGACGCGGGAGAGTATTTCGGTCTGGCGAACTTGGTGCTCGCCGCCTTTAACCTGCTCCCCATTCCGCCACTCGACGGATCCGCGATCATTGAGGTGTTCATACCCCGAAAGCACCTGCGCTCCTACTACCACATGCGACAACGGGCGCTGCCCTTCGTGATGGTGCTGCTATTACTTAACTTCGCGGTCTTTCACGTGGGCCTCAACGCGCTTACCGATCTCGAAAACTGGTGGTACAACCTACTCAGATAAGGCCCATCGCGTGGGCGGCGCGGCGATAGACCGGCCCGGAGACCTCGGCGGCCTTCGCGGCGCCTTCTTCAACCACTGCGGTGAGTTGCGTGGGGTTCGCTCGCAACTCTTCGTAGCGCGCGGCAATGGGGCTTAAGGTTTCTATCACGAGCGCCGACAGGTCGTCCTTCAGCTCGCCGTAGCGCGTGTAACGCTCGGCAATGACTTCGGGTTTCTCGCCGCTCAAGCTGGAATAGATCTCCAGCAGGTTGGACAGCCCCGGCTTCTTCTTTAAGTCGAAGCGCACTTCATTCTCGGTGTCGGTGACGGCCTTCTTGATTTTCTTCTCGATCTCCGCGGGCTCGTCGGTGAGGTAGATCGTGCCGAGCGGGCTGGAGATCGACTTGGACATCTTGCGCGATGGCTCCTGGAGGTCCATGACCCGAGCACCGGCGAGAGGTTGCACGCCCACCGGCAACGTGAAGATCTGGCCGAAACGATTATTAAAGCGTTCCGCGATCTCACGGGTGAGCTCCAAGTGCTGGCGCTGATCGTCGCCCACGGGGACCTGCTTCACCTCGTAGAGCAAGATATCCGCAGCCATGAGCACCGGATACGTGAAGAGACCGGCGCGGTATCCCTCTTGGCGCTCGGCCTTCTCTTTGAACTGCGTCATGCGGCTCAGTTCGCCAAAGGTCGCGACATTCTCGAGTAGTCCCGCCATTTGCGCGTGATAGGGCACGTGGCTCTGCACGAAAATTGTGCAAATCTTGGGATCGAGTCCCGCCGCCAGCAGCGAGGCCACGTAATCAACTGTCTGGTCGTGCAGCACCGCCGGCTCGATTTGCAGGGTGAGCGCGTGCAGATCCACGATGCAGAAGAAGGCTTCCGCGTTCTGGCCCGCGACCCACTGCTTGATGGCCCCCACGTAGTTGCCAATATGCATGGTGCCCGAAGGCTGTATTCCAGAAAAGATGCGCACGACGTCATTCTAGAGGACGGCCCTTGCGCGGCTTTGTCCGGTAGAGTTGCGGAGTGACCTTCGTCGTGACGACGCCGTCCTTCAGCGGACCAGTGCAACTACTACTGCAACTCATTAGTGGTCACGAAATGGACGTACTGGACGTGGCGCTCGCTCCGATTGTTGACGAGTTCGTTGCCTTGCTGCGTGATGAGTCCGTCACGATTGACGTGAATGATCTCTCGGAGTTCTTACTCATTGCGGCGATCCTCTTAGAGATGAAGAGCCAGAGCCTGTTGCCCGGACGCGACAGCACCGAACCCGACGAGGAGTTTGTGGGCTGGGAGGAGCGCGACGTGCTGCTCGCACGTTTGCTGGAGCTGCGTACCTACTCGTCGCTCGCGGATGCGCTGGTCTCGCTCTTCGAGCGGGCCGCCCGTGCCTACCCGCGCATCAGGGGAATTGACGACGGCTTCGTCATTGAGCCGCCCGACCTGCTCGCCGGCGTCTCGACGGCCCAGCTGGCCATGGCCTACCTGCGCGGGATCGAAGAGAAGCCTGTGCCGGTGGTGCGACTCAATCACGTCACCGTCGACGCGGTCTCGGTCTCCGAGACAGTTGTCTCGCTGTCCCAGCGCCTGCCCGCGCTCGGACGGCTTTCCTTTCGCTCGCTGATCGCCGGATTCAGCACGCGCATTGAAGTCATCGTGCATTTCCTTGCGCTCTTAGAACTCTGCAAGCTCGGCCACATCAGTTTGGGTCAGGGCGCGACCTTTGGGGAAGTCCAGATTCAGTGGCTGGACGTGCCGGTGGGACTCGACATTGGAAGGGTTGATACCTATGAGGGATGANNGAAGTCGACTCGTTCGACGTCGAGACGGCGCTGCGTCAACTGCGTCAGGAGTTCATCGACGACCGTCGGGGTTTTCAAGTGATTGAACTCGCGAGCGGATGGATCATGCAGTCCTCGCCCGACGTCGCCGAATGGGTTGCCAAATTTGCCAACCGGGATATCTCGCACCGGCTCAGTTCGGCCGCGCTCGAGACCTTAGCGATCATTGCCTACCGCCAACCAATCTCGCGGGCCCAGATCACGGCCCTTCGCGGCGTGAACGTTGACGGCGTGTCGCGACTGCTTGAGCAGCGTGGCTACATCGAAGAACAGGGCCGCGCGAGCAGCCCCGGACAGCCCATCCTCTACGCGACGACCGATCTGTTCCTTGACCGGATGGGACTGGCCACGTTGTCGGACCTGCCGCCCATTGAGGAGTTCATGCCGCCCATGACGACGGCCAACGCGCTGGCGGACGAGATGTTCGCCAGCGTACGTGAACTCGCCGAGGAGCTGTAGTTGGACGAGGGCGAGCGGCTGCAGAAGACACTGGCCCGCGCGGGATTTGGTTCGCGCAGATCGTGCGAGATCTTGATTGCTGAGGGACGCGTGACCATCGACGGTCGCGTCGCCGAACTCGGCAACCGCGTGAAGACCGAAGAGAACATCATCTGCGTCGACGGCACACTCGCGCCGACCGCACAAAATGCGGTCTACTTTTTGCTCAACAAACCCGATGGCGTCGTAACGACGGCGTCGGATCCCCAGGGCCGCACCACGGTGCTCGACCTCGTGGAGTCGCCGGTGCGAGTCTTTCCGGTGGGCCGACTCGACATGAACACCGAGGGACTGCTCATTTTGACCAATGACGGTCGACTGGCCCACCTGCTCACGCATCCCAGTTCGGGCATTGCGAAGGAGTACCTGGCGCGGGTGGAGGGCGATCCCTCGCCGGCCGCGATTCGCCGACTGCGCGAGGGCGTGGAATTAGACGACGGCCTGACGAGCCCCGCGCAAGTGAGTCGCGTGAGCGAGGGGCTATTGCGCATTGTGATCCACGAGGGGCGTAATCGTCAGGTGCGGCGCATGTGCACCGCGGTGGGCCACGACGTCACCAGATTGGTGCGCACGCGCATTGGACCGCTCCAGGACGCGACGTTGACGCCGGGTTCGTCACGGCAACTTTCATTGGGTGAAGTTCGCAAGCTGATGGAGGCCGTGGGGATGACCGACGAGATCGCCTCTACTATTCCAGCATGACTTCGCCCATGGTTCGAGCGGTGCGCGGAGCCACCACGTGCGGCAACGACACGCCCGAAGAGGTCAACGAGGTTACTCAGGAGCTGCTGCTCGCGATGATGGAGCGAAACGACCTCGTCCATGATGACGTGATCAGCATCATCTTTACGACCTCGATCGATCTCACGTCGGCCTTCCCGGCGACCTGCGCGCGCGGGATCGGCTTCGGTGACATTCCGCTGCTGTGCGCGAGCGAGATCAACGTACCCGGGGCCATGCCCAAGTGCATCCGGGTAATGCTGCACGCCTACACCTCGCGTGCGCGTGTCGACGTGCGCCACGTTTACCTGCGTAATGCGCAGTCCCTACGTGATGACCTCCCCGGATAGCCGGCGCGCCCACGTGGTTGGCTTGGGGCTAATCGGCTCCTCGCTCGCGCTGGCGCTTAAATCCGTCGGTTGGCAGGTCACGGGCGAAGACCTCGATTCGGCCACCACGGAGCTGGCCCTCAAGGCGGGCGTGGTCAGCGGGACAGAAATGTCCAATGAGCACAGCCTGGTAATCGTTGCGACGCCGGCCGGATCCGTGACCCAGGTCGCGAATGATGTTCTTTCCAACTTCGACAACGCCCACGTGATTGTGACGGACGTGGCCGGCGTGAAGAGCTCAATCGTCGCGGGCCTGTCTGACCCAAGGTTTCTGGGAGGTCACCCCATGGCCGGTTCAGAGCAACGTGGACTCAAGGGCGCGCGCTTTGATCTCTTTCGCGGGTGCACCTGGGTGCTGACGCCCACGTCCACGACGTCAACGACGATGTACGCAACGTTGAGCGGCTACTGGCGCGAGATCGGCGCGTCGGTCGTCGCCCTCGACGCCACTGATCACGACCGCTTGGTGGCCCTGGCCAGTCACGTGCCCCACCTACTCGCCGGCGCGCTGATGAATGAGGCAACGAAGACCGCCGAGCAGGATCCAGTGCTGTTGCAACTAGCGGCCGGTGGGTTCCGCGACATGACTCGCATCGCTGCGGGAGACCCGGCCATCTGGCCCGACATCCTGTTCGAGAATCGTGCCGCGATTGACCAGACTCTCGGCGCGCTCGAAGAACGACTCGACGCGTTGCGCCAGGCGCTGGCAACCGAGGGGCGAGCGACAATTGAAGAAAGCCTGCACTCGGCCTCCGTGGCGCGGCGCCAGTTGCCCGGTCGCGCACTCAGCTCGGACAATCTGGCGTACCTGCGAATCGTGGTGAGTGACCAACCGGGAGTGCTCGCGACCGTCACGCGGGCGGCGTCAGATTTGCTGGTCAATATCTA
>PMAL01000100.1 GCA_003152555.1 Acidimicrobiaceae bacterium
CAGACGTGTCACGTCGGGCCATCGATTCCTAGTACTCGGGCGGAGTCGAACCTCTCACGACAGGCGTCAGTCCCAAGATGAATCCGGCAAAGCAGGAGTTAATCGGACCGTAGCCATCGTGCCCATTCGCGACTAGCGGAACGGAGAATATGCGCACCGGTGTCACATCAGAGAAGCGAACTGTGATTGCGTTCATCTGACACCGCGCACCATTCCCGTACTGCTGATCGCGAGCGTCAACGTAGGAGACACCAAAGGACGCCGTGCCCTTAGGAGGTAGGACAACGGTTCTCGGTGGAACCACTTTGTAGATCTGGGAGCGGGGCCGGTGTACGAACGCCACTGGGCGCGGGCTAGAAGCCTCGGTGTGGGCAACAACTTCCGCGAATCCAGAAAGAGAACAGCTTGACGGTCCGTGATTGGTGATCACGATTGGCGTGCCCTCGTTCCCCGCAGCGGCCTGCATGAAACCGGGATGCAGAGTCAAAACACTGGATGAACATGTTGGCACTGAAGACGTCGACCCGTCGGCACTTGCTCCCCACGATGCAAGACCCAAGAGAAGGATGGCTTGCGCGGTCAGGAGTCGACTGATTCGCATCACATTGAGAGTAACAACCCAAATCGTCTTCCAGAGATTTAAGGCACTGCACCCTAGGCACGCATAGCTAACCGCCCATTAGGTTGCACTCCTGTTGCGTCGG
This sequence comes from Acidimicrobiaceae bacterium, assembly GCA_003152555.1. Lineage (GTDB taxonomy): Bacteria > Actinomycetota > Acidimicrobiia > Acidimicrobiales > RAAP-2 > RAAP-2. Next base: position 705 of record PMAL01000100.1, read on the forward strand.
GCCCGGTTTCACTGCATTATGCGTCCGCTCTCCTCGTTGAGTAGGGGAAACACCTTGTCGCTTTATTTGACATGCGTTTTAATCTCCAAATGGGAATCGTCTCCCCAGCGACCAACTACTCGGCCCCATTCCTCCAGTCATGAGCCAAGCTTCCTTCGCCCCAGTTTCGATTGGAAGATTGGCGCGAACAGCTCCCTCTGCGTCCTTCAAACTCTCTAGTGGGGCGCCATCGCCGAGCGTCAAGTGGGGGATTGTTTCAGCGAATTTTCCTCCATAGGGAAGACAAGATGGAAATACTTCCAGAAGTTGCCTCGTCATCGTTCGAAACTGTTGTCCGGGTTTCGGTTGGAGATATACAACCCGATCTTCGAACCATTCCGTCGTGTCGAATGTCACATTGAATTTTGAAATCTTTGAAAAGTAATCTTCGAGGATGGTCAAGGTATTGACTGAAATGTCTGCAGGTTGCAAAAGGGAAAAAGCACGGTGACGTGTGCGGGAATTCCCCGAACCTGGGAGGGATCAAGCAGTTTTCGCCACACATCAACGACGTCGTCCACCTCTGGAAAGGGGATGACTATCGCACTCTTCTCTTCGACTTCGCCCACTCGAGAAGAGTAGTCACGGGCAACCTTTCGGCATCGATTCCGGATTTTTCGCGAGCGTCAACGAAGGCAGTCTTGGATCATCTCATCAGTGCGGTTTTAGCCAATGCAGGGTTGCAGACTTGTCACGTCGGGCTTCCGACAGCAAAAACGAAATCAACGAATTAGACCACTCCAAAAGAACTATCTGACGATGCGGACCAACGATCCATTCAGGGCGTCACGTTCGGTGACTTTATTGTTGTGCACTTTCCATAGACGTGCACCACATAGCGCCATTCCTTCTGGCGTGAAAGTGGCGGAAAATCCGAGTTTCATTTGTCGAACAAACGATCCATTCCCTCGTTGAATTCTGAAATTAATCCATTATTCAATACCCACACTCGAGATCCAACAACGACAACCACGCTTGGTTCATACGGATCATCATTACGGGATTTCAAGATTCTCAGCAGTCCCGTTCGTGAACGCTCCTTGTATCGGTGATCAAGCGGCCGCCGGGCGCGGTCTCTTCAGACTTCATTGAAGTAGCATGAAACGAATCAGGAATCAGAGGAGACACGCCGCGATGCCCACGCTTCGTATTGACCATGTAGTGCCGAGCTTCGACCTATGGAAGCAGGCGTTCGACAGCGATCCGGCCGATCGCAGGGGTTCCGGTGTCCGTTCCTACCGAATCTCCCAGGCGATCAACGACCCTAATTACGTCACCATTGACTTAGACTTTGACACCGTCGCAGAAGCGCGGGGACTGCTCGCAACCATGGAACAGGTATGGGCGGGTCCTGGCAAGGCGTTCATGGTGGATCCCAGGGCCCATATAGTGGAGACCATCGAAAACGTAAAACTCTGACCGCAGCGGTCCGAATCCGGCCAATAGGCTCCGAGATCCTACGGTTCCTTTGATTACGTCCCGAATCTGATCAGCCTCAGGGGCAAATGAGACTGTGAGACTCCAGCGACGAGTATCAGAATCGTGATGTCGGGCCAACGAGACGACGCACATTTCAAGGATCGGGTTAACGGAATCACTGAACTGCCGACGATTTGGGTCCCAGGTTGAGACCCAAACTTTCAGCAACCCCGTCAGAAAGGTACGACGGTAGTCAAGAGGCCGGCGGCGGGTGCGCGGCCAGCCAGCGTTCGACAGAATTCAATGGCGTCGAGTGAGATGTGCTCAGATTCAGGAACGTCGGGGTTCTGCGTGTACGTGGCACCGACTGGACCAGTGAGCACAAGTACGAACGGCTGGCTATGGCGGCGCGCCCATTCTGCAACAACGTCAGCGATGATGCGAGCATCGTGGTCGGTATTGAGTTCGAGTGACCGGCCGAGTGCGTGGGATACGTCGATGCGGTGCATCCAAAGGTCACGGAGGTAAATCGTGTCAATGAGGTAGCCCATATTCCAAGTTTCGAACACTGGGCCATCGACAGCGAGCTTCGCATGATTACGCACGAGCGCAGGTGTGCGCTTNNACCTGCACGGCTGATAAGGCAGCTTCGAGGGGTCCACCGTTTTTCTTGCGAAAGCTGCGAGCTCGCCGTAGTTGGTGAATGTTCTCGCGTAACGACGCGCCCGATTCACATGCACCAAGCACGTGTTGATACATGGCTCGAACGTCCCAGGCGGGGCAGTCGGTGGCGGCTGACCACGCTATATCGTCAAGTGATCGCAGCGACGCGAGCGTGTGCTCCAATTCGCGCGCCTGAAGGCTCATCGCCTCTGGATGACTTAACGATTCAATAGTTGCGACGTCGATCATCGTCATGTTGAGAGTCCTTTCGTTCGAGCCGGGCGAGATCCGGGTTTCCGCGAGCCACGGTTTGGCTGGCAATGGGCAATGAACATGTTCACCGATTCGTCGATGAGGCGTGTCCAGCGATCCCCTCCGGGGTCGTTAGAGATCTGCTGATCGACGAGACCGATTATCAGTGCCGTCCATATGTCCGAGTGGCGCTCTTCGGTGATTCCGTTGAGGACGAGCAGTTCACGAACGCTTGCCAGTGCACGTACCGCAGGTGCGAACGACTCGGGAGACGGTTCGAAGTCGGGGAGCGTACGTTGGAACAACAGCTGATACCGCGTTGGGGAACTGGTGCAGAACAGCGAAAACCGGTTTGCAATCGCCACGAGTAGTTCGCGTGGGTCGTCGCACTCGTACGGCTCGGCCATTTTTACTTCGAACTCGGTTGCCGTCCGGCCGAACATGGCATCGTAAATGGCGTTCTTTGAATCAAAATAGGAGTACACCGTTGGCGCCGTGATTCCTGCCCGACCGGCCAAATCTCGTAGCGACAAACCAGCGAGGCCCTCTTCGATCACCAATGACCAGGCGGCATCGATAATTGCCTCGTGAGCGGAGTGTCTGCGGGCTTCTCGCCAATCGGTTTTTGATGGTGTATTAATCATCGTTCGAAATAATTGCACACTGTTAAAGTAATGTCAAGTGCTGCTACATCTTGGTAATGGGGTGGCTTTCTGTCGCCCGCAACCGAAGGTATCGAGTGGGAGCTGGTCGCTGCCCAAACCCATCCCCGCTTTCCAGAGCGCTGGAGCGTACTCGATCTCCTGCGTATCCGCTGCGGAGTGTTCGGTCATTGGACTGAACGGATCGGTGACAACGTGGAAATCCGGACGATGGTCAAGTCCTTTGACGGCGTTCCCCGGAGGGTGCGTAGCGGGAGTGGCAATCTCATGCTCCGAAGGGAGCAATTGTGTGGCCGTGAATGATAGAGGCATGAGCGTTAATCGATGACCTCAGTTCAAGACGCCAATGCGAGGTTGCATTCTTACGTCGGGACCGCAACACCTTTAATTGGCAGTGATGCGAGTACGCAGTTGAAGCGTCATTACTTCGACTTCACTCGCGCCGCCTCGGCGCGCTCCCTCCCAGTCGTCGACATTCATCCATGAAACCTCGGCGGGGGTCTCGGGCCACCTCGGTATTAGGTGAACGTGAAGATGGGGCCACGTGTGGCCAACCGATATCACGTAGACACGCTCGGCACCCTCGGTCTTGAGGGCCGCCGACAACGCGGCAATCGCCGTCCCCATCGCCGCAGCCTCGCCTGGCTGCAACTCCGCGAAAGAAGGAACGTGACGCCGCGATGTGACGAAGAGGTATCCGAGGTACGGCGTCTCCGCTCCCGGCACGGGTGGACAGTGAAAAGCCACCACACTGTCGTCATTGATCAGGAATCCGCCCGGGAGCACGACCTCACCTCGTTGCTCTCGACAAACCAAGCACTTGGAGATGTCGATACCGGCCACTGAACCCCACCCCCTTAGCACCGCATTCTTGCACCCTCTGAGCACCTTGGCCCGTCCCTCGTTCAAGAGACCACGTGCGCTGCACTGTTTCCATTGGGCAAGCCTCCATTAGATTGTCCAAGCTCGTACCCTCTTGTAAATAGGCAGTTCGACTTTTATGGCCCGATTGCTGGAACGACTTTCCCGTAGTCAGGATTGCTCACGCGGCTCAAGTCTCCGGTGCAGGGTGGCATTCCTAATAGGTGTGGTCAGCGTGGCCGCGATAAAGTCGGCCATGAGGAACCAAATGCGAGAGTTCCCCTCGAAGTCACACGGACTTTAGGAGGTCTCTCATAATCTGGGATCTCGACGTCGCCAACAGTGACGTCGCCTACTGGAGGAGACAACATGGCCGATAAATCACCGAACCAACACAACGCTAAGAAGGTTGGTAAGTCGCTGAAGGAAAAGCGCAACGAAAAGCACATTAAGAAGGAATCGAAAAAAGGCATTCACGGCACCTGAGACACCGTAGCCAGTTTTCCCTAGCGCATGTTACTCACAGCGTTAGGGCTGCGACCAACGTCAGCCAAAGGCGATGCACTCGGGTTGGATGTTGTCGGGGTCGCGGAAGAGCACGACGGAGTAGCCCGGCTGGCGTTGACGGGGGAATGTTCGATGTCGTTGGACGGGTGGACGTGCAGAACCACCCGGACCGCGAAGTCGGTCTTCGCCAGCGGGTGCAATCACTGGGAAAGTGTGGTGGAAGTCGAGATAGGTTGAACGGTTCAGTTTCGTGGTGCAAAACGGTTCCTTTCACATTGAGCAAGACCAAGCCCTCACGTCCCCCATACTGTTGTTCTCGGTCACGCGGACGCAGGTTCTTGCCTTCTCCCAGGACGAAGTTAATCGCCACACGATCTACCGCTTCTAAGCCGGCAGTACGTGGTAGCAGACGTGTTAATTCGGGCCCGTGACACGAATGATCTCTGGGCTGCTACTTCTTCGATAGTTGCATAATGTCGCCATATATTGGTTTGGGGCAACGCAGAGCGGGACAACATTGATAGCTGTCACATTTCTTAGGCGACCTACGTCAATATCATGTGATCGAAATGAAACTGGCCAACTTTGACGCCGAGCGGCCCAGACTGACCGGCCTCGCCATCCGCATACTCGGATCTAGCGCCGACGCCGACGACGTACTGCAGGAGGCCTGGCTACGACTTTCCCGCACCGACGATATTGACAACCTACCCGCCTGGTTGACGACTGTCGTAACGCGGTTGTGCCTGGATCACCTGCGTAAGCATCGCTCACGATCGGAGGCCGAGGCCAAACCACCTGGCGACCTCAAGCCGGTCGACCTAGAAGCAGATGCGCTGTTCGCCGAACGCGTGAGCGACGCGATGCAGATCGTCCTTGACACCCTTGCGCCAGCCGAGAGGGCGGCCTTCGTGCTCCACGATGTCTTCGGCTATCCGTTCGAAGAGATCAGCGCGATCATGGGGCGTTCGAGTACGGCCGTGCGCCAGTTGGCGAGCCGAGCACGGCGAAAGGTGCAGGGCGCGCCGGAGCCGGTTACTTCGCAAAACGCCCGTGCGGAGAGTCGACGTGTCGTCAGTGCGTTCCTCACCGCGGCTCGTGGCGGGGATCTAGCGACCCTGTTGACGCTGCTCGCACCAGACGCAGTCATGCGAGCAGATCTAGTCGCACAGCAGATGGGCACGAGTCCTNNGCTGGATCGGTCAAGGTTGCCTTCGTGTTCCACGTGGAGGCGGGTCAGGTTCACGAAGTGGAACTGATCGCTGACCCAGATATTCTGACGACCCTGGACGTGAATCGCGTCCGTGTGAAGTCCTGAGAAAGGAATGCGCTCCGACTTCTGAATATTCAATTAATCATTCGACAATAGGAAAGGAAATAGGAAAAATGAAAACCATGACATGTCAACAGTTAGGAGGACCGTGCGATTTCTCTCACCACGGCATGACCGCCGACGAGGTCATAAAGTCGCAAGACCAGCATCTCAAAGAGATGGTCGCGAGCGGTGATACATCGCACGAACAGGCTTCGAAGGAAATGAAGGCCCGTTGGAAGAACCCCATCAAAAGTATGGGATGGTACAAGAAGGCCAAGAGTGATTTTGGTCGTCTGCCCGAGGATTGATGAACGGTCGACAACTTTCCAGTTAGCCCAATTGTGCGTGCGACACGCCTAGAATTCAACCTCTAATCGCCACCCAACCTGTGGAGTAGATAACTCAGACCATCTTGTGCGTGAAAGCCCCCGACACGTCGATCTGATAAAAAGTCAGTATTCGCCCCAAAATTTGAACCTTGAGCCAAATTGGTTTACTGAATATGCGAGCGACGCAATCGCTTACGCCGACGGATGATGTGAACCGTCGCATAAACAACGAGCACTATGGCAGCGAGTTTGTGCCACTGAGAAAGGCCTGGTGGCAATCCAATCGTGGCTGCAAAGGGCATCTGCGTCGCTTGGTGGTTCAGCCCGTCGACGATGCCGGACACGAGGACGTTAAGGACCAGCAGTTCCAAGATTATGTCCGAAAGGGCCAACCGGGTCGATGCTCGCGCGCGGGTTTGTACGCCTGCCAAACGCTGAAGCAGTGACATGACCGTGCGCCGTCGCTGGAAAAGGTGAAACAACATCATGAGCATGAATGACACGCCAAAGATGACATGGATCGTGATGCTGTGGCTCAGATAGATGAGCGAGAGGAGGGAACCTGCGAGTGAAGCGATAAGGGCGACGTGGACGTACCACCGGCGCCGCTCGCCGCCCGATAAAGTTTTCGATTTCTCAGGGTGTGGTGCGATTTTGAACACCTTTTAGAAATTGAGCAACATTTCTTCCATTTTTACCGTGAACCCAGTCGGTGCATTGTTTCGCCCCCTAGGGGCAAACCCTGAGACGCACACTTCGCTCCTCGGCAGGTTGCGTGACAGGAGTTAGATCACAAGGACCCGAGATGAACCCCGTCGCGATGTAGTGCAAGTGAGCGGAGACGACCCCAACACAGGGTTTTGTGCTGATGGTGTAGGACTCGCGAGAATCTTCACTGTGCGCGAATCAAGTTGGTCAATGAACACCAGTGACTAGTGAACTATCTTGCTCCTATTAGTGACGGAAGGGGAGGGCAATGATCGTTCGAAGAGGGTCTAAGTACGTGGTCGGAGTTCTCGCAATTATCGCGTTCGCATTGACCCTTTGCGAAGGAGCTATCGCGTCAGCGGACACCTCACTTCCACCACTCGCGTCACTTCATGCGGCAAAGTTTCCACCAAGTTCCGCATCGAGCCCGGATTCGTGCTCAATAAAGCAATACGAAGACATGAATGGTCCTAGCCTGTACCGGGTTGATCTGCGAGGCCTTCGTGTTTCCCTGCTCGGTCCCGACGGCTAGACGTGTGACATTGTCGACGGTGATGGATCGGGCGCCTCCATACACTTCGGACCGACCAAGAATTTTCCTTACGGGCCTGGGGGCGAAATTGAACTCGACGCCAGCGCAAATACGACGGACAATGGCGCCAACTTTTGCCCCTACACCTACGCCTACAAGCCCTACGTGGGTGGCTGTCACGGTCATATATCCCGCCCTGCGACAGAAGAGGTGAAGTATCTATTTGGCAGTGCCACGACAAGATCAATGGTCGTCTTGATTGCCGACCCTGCAGGTGACCGGACGCCATTCAGTGGTACCGCTACGGAGCCGACGATTACCGTTCTCGCCGTCTCTGCCGATGGCAGCGCCCACGATCTTGTGTGCACGATTGGCACGACCATGAGTTCTATATGTGTAACCGACGCGTCCCAGTTTGGCGTTGCGGTCCATCGCTTGGGCTAGTCCACACGGGGATGATCGATTAGCGCGTGACTAGAGATTGGCGGTAGTCCCGTCGCCAATGAATGTGAATAATTTCCGATCTGGGACAAACGGTTGGGGATTGGCGATGAATCGATGAGTGCCGACGCAAAATAGGGCTGTCTCCTCGGTGTCAAACGCGATCTCTTCGAAACCGAAGTCGCCAAACCACTCGCGAACCTTCGGAGTGAGGTCTGGGTTTCGACGATGGCGCGTCCAGATCACGGTGGCGTTACCCGCAAGGAGCGTTGGCAGCAGACCGATCGTTGCGTGTATATCTTGTTCAGTGATGTTGCCGAAAACGCCGCAAACCAGAAGGATGTCTGCGGGAACGANNTGCGCGACACCGTGTGCTCTCGTTCGTGCGTCGTTGACCAAGTGAACATCTTGTTCAATGAGATGAGCTCTGACGTCGTGAGCACGGTCATGGCCTTCAAGAACTCCGATGACGTCCCTCCCTTGGCCCGCGCACATACTGACGACCCGGACGGGGCCTTCCGATCGGGTGCTCAATGTCTCGCTAAGCCTTCTCTGGACAACGACTAATCGTCGGCTAATTGACGAATTCGGATCCTCGTATGCTGAGTGCCAGTTCGTCCAGTGTTCGTTGGTCGTCACCACTTGAACGCTATAGAAACTCCCGGCCCTTTCCATGTCACGAGTTGCAATGTGTACTTCTGGCTCATCGGCGATACTGGGTTCATGGATGAACGAAATGTTCTAGGCGGGTCCTTAGAGCCCTGTGGCGCCGATCCCGTAACGGGCTTCTTCCGTGACGGGTGTTGTTCTACGGGGCCTGAGGACTTAGGAAGTCATACCATTTGCGCCGTAGTCACCGACGAATTTCTCCAGCACCAAAGGTCCATAGGCAACGACCTGAGCACGCCAATTCCTCAATACGGCTTTCCGGGGCTGGCGCCCGGTGACCGCTGGTGCGTCACTGCCGGTAACTGGCTCAGGGCTCATAATGACGGAGCAGCCGCATTCGTTGTTCTGGCCTCGACGCACGAACGTGCGCTTGAAATCGTGCCGCTCGACGCACTCCGGGAGCATGCCGTTGATGTGCCATCCGGGCCGGGCGATCTCGACGTGTGAGGGTTTGTGCACTTCCTAGATATCATCGCTGCGTGCGTCACTCAATGATGGACGATGCGTTCAATCACCATGTCTGGGCGGCGTTGCGGCTGATTGACGCGTGCATCGAACTCACGTCCGAACAGCTCGACGACACCTGCAGGGGAACCTACGGATCGATACTGCAGACGTTTCGCCATCTCGTGGGTGCCGATGCGTTCTACCTGACCATCTTGGGCGTGAGCGACGTGCCTTCGGTTGATGAGGACACGATGGACCTGCCCGAACTTCGACACGTGATGGAACAATTGGGAACCGTGTGGACGGCGTTCTTGTCTCTTAATCTTGAGCCCGACTTCGTTATCGAAGAACACGAAGAAGATGGATACGAGCGTCGCGCGCCCGTCTCAATTCGCCTCGCGCAGGCGCTCGACCATGGGACTGATCACCGGAGTCAAATCTGCACGATTTTGGCCACGCTGGGTATTGAAGCTCCAATTATTGACGTTTGGGAGTATGGAATTGTCGTCGGTCGAATCTTCGAAAAGATCCCTACGGGCGAGTCCCGTTAGTTTGGTTGAATAGAACTCAACGTTGATTGGACGACCATGGGCATCGTACAAAAAGAAACCGGACAGGGCCAGGCTCACCACCACGCGCCAGTGCGCGACTTCGCGGCCGACGCCAATGAACGAGAACGCACGCCGGACAGTCTCGAACACTGGAAGTGCCTCGGCGTAGGGTGCGACCGGAAGTGGGCGCTGCCTCCCGGAGAGAAGCCAAAGGGATAGACGACGATCCGACGTTCGCGAGCGAATCAGATTTAGTACGCAGTACCACCAGAACTAGACGTAGTGGTTGTCGTACCGTGATGCCCACCAGCGCCCCCGCTTGCGCCACTCGAACCACACGCGGCTAAAGCTACGCCCGCGACAGCGACGAATACGATCGCCGCGACACGCCGAAACGTCTTACTGTTTCCAAGTTCCTTGATCCGCACTATCTGACCCTTCCTGTTGATCAACCCGGAAAGGACTACAACCCCTCGTGGCTCACGTAATGACAAATACCGCTGGGGTTTCCTGTTTGTTCACGCCGTCGGCAATTTCAGCAGGGTTAACGGCGTGACAACATGAAACAACCGGATCTTCTGCACCGACCTATGCGGCGCTCGCTGAAAGTGGTTGAATGATTTCTAGCGGCTCTGACTTTTGCATATATGAAAGTGGCAGTGGAAGGGGGGCGATGAAGGCGAGATCTGCCTCACGATGGACTCAATCCATGATGGCGCTGGCAGTTGTCGCACTTATCTCCGTGACCGGGATTGGCAACGCAGCGGTCGCTGCCAGCGGTGCGTCGGGGTCATGGCCGTACTCGAATGGCGATCTGTCGAACACACGTGACGCCGTTGGATCGACGATCACCTCGGCGAACGTGTCGACACTGAAAAAGGCGTGGACCTTCGTGCTGAAGGGCAAGTCGACCAAGAACGTCGGCGGGTACGGCACGCTGGCGGCGAACCCGATTGTCGTCAACAGCATTGTCTTCATGCAAGACCTGCACTCGAACGTGTACGCGCTGTCACTCGCGACGGGCAATCTCGAGTGGTCGTATTTCGTGAACAAGAAAGAAAAGAGCGGACCGGGACCCAACGGCGTCGCCGTTGTCGACGGCGTGGTCTACGGCGCGACCCCGTTCGCCGTCTTCGCGCTCAACGCCACCACGGGTCACCAACTCTGGTCCAATGACAAACTCCTCAAAAAGGGACAGGGAAGCTTCGGGATTCAGCCACAGGTGGCCAACGGCCGGGTCTACGTAGCGAGTCAGTACGGGCTCGTACCGGGAGGGGGAGTGCTGCTGGCTTTAAACGCCACGAACGGCAAACGCATATGGACGTTTAAGACCGTGCCAAAGCCGGATGAGGGGGCGCAGTCGCTCGGCCTCGGTGCAGGCGGCGCGTGGGAAACACCGCTTGTCAGTCCCGACGGATCGGTGACGTTCGGCATTGGCAATCCGTATCAGACTATGGCGTCGGCGATATCCAATCCCGGCAAATTGCTCTACACCGACAGTGTGGTCAAACTCAACGCGGCGACCGGCAAACTTCGTTGGTACTACCAGGCAGTGAGCAACGACTTCAAGGACTACGACATGCAGGCCTCTCCAATCTCAACGACCGCCAACGGAGTGCCGGTCATAATTGGCGGCGGCAAGATGGGCACTGTCTACGAGATGAATGCCGCCACCGGCAAACTGATGTGGAAGACACCGGTCGGCGCACACGACGGCCATGACAACGATTCAACGAAGGCCCTATCGGGCAACAGCAAGATGACTGTTCCCTATACCTACGAGCCGGGCGCGCTGGGGGGCATCCTCACCAACATGGCCGTGGCGGGAAACACGGTCTACGTGGTGACTTGTAACTTCGCCTTTAGATTCACCAACACCGATCAGGTCAATGGCCTCAACGTGGGCAAGAAGATCTCTGGTGATGTTGAAGCCCTCAATGTCGTCACGGGCAAGGTCGAATGGAAGACGCCGGTGGACAGCCTGCCGCTCGGCGCCGCAACAGTGTCCAACAACCTGGTATTCACGACGCTGGTGAACGGCGAGTTACTCGCTCTCAACCGCACAACCGGTGCGATTGCCTTCACTCAGCAGTTGCCGAGGGCCACGAATTCGCCGATCGCCATTGCGGGCAATACGGTGATCATCCCGGCGGGCGGACCGAAATACGGGAAAGGCATGGGACCGGCGCAGATAGTTGCGTACAGACTGCCGCCGGCGTAGGGCCGTTACCGGGTGGGGCTCGACTGCCCTTCGTGGTCAAAATTCCGCCGTCGGCGGATTTCGCGGACGTGGAGCACACACGTAAGCACGATGCCCAGGAAGATCAATGTCTGCACCACGTTGATGATCCGTGAGCCTTGACCCAATAACTCAACCACCAGCAACGCCAGCCACGCAAGTGCGAAGAGAACGCAAATAGGAAGCCACTTAGTTCTATCGGAAAGTTTCGTACGCGGAAGATCTGTCGCGAATTTCCGTGTGATGATGAACCCGATTCCCAGCGTTAGCGAAAGACATTCTCCGCTAAAGAAGGCGACCTGGCTCACGATATATGGATCACCGCGCGGCACGTAGTCTTCGTTTATGCCTCTTAGCGCAGGAGGGATCCAGAGGGCGAAAGCAAGGAGAGACCCCAAAAGTAACGGGGCAATCGTCAGTACTATCCGCGATGTTCGGGAAACTCTGAACAGCCGCAGATTTGATAACCGCATCACACCTCCGGCTTCGACTCGAACATCACTCATAAAGTGCCCACACCATAGAGGGCCACGCGGCTTGCCCGTCGGTCTGCCAGGATTTGCAATGAGGCGACTGGCCCTCCGAGAATGACAGTCGTGGACTGCAGGAACTGTCGGGCCCATTTAAGAGCGCGCGCGGACACTTCAAGGCGCGTGCAAACACGCTTTGGTCGGGCTGGGGAGATTTGAACTCCCGATCTCTCGGCCCCCAGCCGAGCGCTCTAGACCAAACTAAGCCACAGCCCGCGAAGCGAAAATCTTAGTCGCTTCGGAGCCCTTAACTTTGCTGGAAGGAACCGTGGGGCTGCTCCGGATTAGTCAGCCAAGCTCGCGCTTCACACAAGTGGAGGATGGTTTCACCGGTCGCCTTAGCGATCAAGGCCTGATGGATTCGTTCGTCGAGTTCTTGCACTAGTTCATCCACAGTCATGTTCTCTCCTTCGTTCAACCGCCCGCCACAGCATTGACAATTTCGACGACGTCACCGTCATGTATTGACGTTGACACCCATTCGCCGCGGCGAATGACTTCGCCATTGATCGCCACAGCAACGCCCTTAGGCTCGATTGCCATTTCGTTCATCATTGCCGTTACCGAGTCAAACACTTCAGCGTGTTCGACGCCATTCACGCGTATCACGCGGGTCCTTCAACGAAGTTGAGTGCCCACTGCGCGGCCAGCGGGGCCAACGTGACGCCGTGTCGGTAGTGACCTGAGGACCAGGCCCAGCCGCCTAGTGGCAACGCCTCGAAGAATGGTCGAAGGTCGTCGCTCGCGGGCCTCAGTCCGAACCTATTTTCGAGAACCGTCGCGGTCTCTAGCGAGGGCACGATATCGAGCGCGTCGCGCAGGAGTCGCTGTAATTCTCCGACTTGTACGGAAAGATCAGAGCGTTCTTCGGCGGTCGCACCTAAGACGCAGTAACCACCGGGTCGACTGACCATGTAGAAGTTGCGACCGCGCACGAAGGCTCGCACCGTCGGCAGTGAACTCCGATCGACGCCATTGACGCGCATTGTCACACCGTGCACCGGACGCACGACATGGACTCCCGAGGTGACCGCGCCGCCCGGCACGTTAAGCGCGCCAGTGGCGAGGATACCTTTGGACGCGCTAAAACTGCCCGTCGCAGTTTTTGCTTGGACCCCAGCCGCGTCAGCGCTGACGCTTTGAACCACTTCCGTGACGACGTGGACGTCGAGGACCTCGAGCGCTCTCAAGAGAATGTCCACGGCCTGGTCGGGATCAACCCACGCGTCATCGGGCATAAAAAGACCCTGAGTGATGCGGGCCGACAGCGCGGTGAAGAACTCAGCTGAACCTTCTCGATCGACTTCGTGACACGCGGCACCAAAACTGGACGCCACGTGCGCTGCTTGATCAACCAGCCGTCGATCGCTGACGTCCCAACCTACCAACAAAGTTCCCGTCTCGTGAATGCTGACTCGAGATCCGGTCAGGGCAAATAGCTCGTCGGACAAACCGTGCCACATTATGACCGCACCGCTCTGTAGGGCGTAGTTGCTTTCCTCTCCAGGTGAGGTTTCGGCCGAGGGCGCCAACATGCCCGCGGACGCCCACGTGGCGCCGCGGGCCGGTGTCGGATCAAAAATGGTGACGGAATGGCCGGACTGTGCCAATCGAAATGCACTGGTCAGTCCTATGATGCCGGCACCAACAACGAGCGCCGTCGGCGACTCAGATTTCACCTCACCAGCGTAGGCGTCATAACGGCAAACAAATTAGGTATAGTTGGGGCCGGGTCAGCGTTGCCCCACAAAGGCACGCCATGAAGAACTCACTCTACGATCCCACTTTTGAACACGACGCCTGCGGCGTGGGGATGGTCGCGGACCTAACCGCACAGCCCACGCACGCGACGGTGCAAGACGCCCTCACGATCCTGGAGAACCTGGAGCACCGTGGTGCGACCGGTGCCGACCCCGAATCGGGTGACGGGGCTGGGCTGCTCGTACAGATGCCCGACGCCTTCGTACGCGCACTTTTTGGCGACGTGGTACCTGCGGCGGGGCAGTACGGCATTGCCCACTGGATGATCCCCCCGGATTTGGACCTCGAGTACGCGCGCTCGACCATCGATCACACCCTTGAGCGCGTGGGCCTCGTTTCGGCGGGCTGGCGCAACGTGCCGGTTGATTCGAGCCTGCTCGGTCCCGGTTCTCGGGCGAGCGAGCCTAACTTCGCGCAGCAATTGATCGTGAAGTCAGACGACGAACCGGCGGTCGACCTAGAACGGGCGCTTTACTGCGCGCGCAAGATCATTGAACACACCATCGACATCTACGCGTCGTCGTGCTCGAGTACGGTGCTCATCTACAAGGGCATGCTCACATCCCCTCAGCTGCGCCAATACTTTGCTGACCTGCGTGACGAGCGATTGACGTCGGCGATCGCAGTCGTGCATAGCCGGTTCTCCACCAACACCCTGCCGCGCTGGAGCCTCGCTCAGCCCTTTCGCTACATTGCCCACAACGGTGAAATCAACACCGTGCGGGGGAATCGCAACTGGATCACGGCGCGCGAAACTACGTTGTACAGCGACGCATTGCCCCTACCCATCAGCGAAATCACGCCGATAGTGACCGAGGCCATGAGTGACTCGGCGAGCTTCGACGAGGTGGTGGAACTGCTCGTCCAATCGGGCCGGTCACTGCCGCACGCGGTCTTGATGATGATCCCCGAAGCCTGGGAGCGCTCGACCTTCATGAGCGCGGAACGTCGCGACTTCTACCGCTATCACGCGGCCCTGATGGAACCCTGGGACGGACCGGCCTCAATCACGTTCTGTGACGGCCAGGTCGTGGGCGCCGTGCTTGATCGCAATGGACTGCGCCCGGCGCGCTACTGGGTGACCAAGGATCAACGGGTCATCTTCGCCAGTGAGGTGGGCGTGTTGCCGGTTGATCCGGCGAACATTGAGCGAAAGGGTCGCCTGCAGCCCGGTCGCGTGTTCTTGGTCGACATTGCCCAGGGGCGCATCATTGACGACGGCGAACTAAAGAGCGACCTGGCTGCTCGCGCGCCCTACGGCGAGTGGCTCGATGAGCAGCAGGTGTCGCTCGATCAAATTGCGTCACCATCCATGTTGACGCCGAGCCACGCCACGATCGTGCGCCAACAGAGGAGCTTCGGCTACAGCGATGAAGACCTGCGCCTCATCATCCGCCACATGGCCCAAGTGAGCGAAGAGCCCATTGGTTCAATGGGCTCGGACGCCACGGTGCCGGCGCTCTCGCACCAGCCGCGCGTGCTCTTTGACTACTTCACGCAACTGTTCGCCCAAGTCACCAACCCGCCGCTCGATGCGATCCGCGAAGAACTGGTCACCTCGACGCGCGTCGCGATCGGTGGCGAGGACAATCTGCTCACCGAAACGGCCCGGCACTGTCATCAGATAGTGCTGGCGTCGCCAGTCTTGAGCGTCCAGGAGTTGGCCAAGATCCGTTACATCGAAGAGAGCGACCGTGTCACTGGCTTTAAGACCGCCGTGCTCGACGGACTCTTTGACGTCGTTGATCAGCCACTCGCGGGCGCGTCGCTGACCGAGGCCGTCGATCGCGTCTGTGACCAGGCGGTTGAGAGCGTTCGTGACGGGGCCAACATTCTGATCCTCTCGGATCGCAACACCACGGACCAAGCGGCCGCCATTCCCAGTTTGCTCTTGGTGAGCGCGGTGCACCACCGTCTGGTCAGCGAGCATTTACGCACGAGCGCCGCGTTGGTCATTGAGACCGGTGACGCTCGCGAAGTGCATCACCTCGCGCTGCTCATTGGCTTCGGCGCGTCTGCGGTCTGCCCGTACCTCGCCTACGAATCAATTGACGCGCTCGTCGAGTCAGGCGAACTGAGTGATTTAAGCGCCTTCGAGGCCCGGTACCAGTACGGCAAGGCGCTTAACAAGGGCATTGTCAAGACGATGTCCAAGATGGGTGTGAGCACGGTCGCGGGTTACGTTGGCTCGCAACTCTTTGAAGCCGTCGGGGTCTCGGACCTGGTGCTCAGTCGCTACTTTCCGGGATTCCACTCCCGATTGGGCGGCGTCACGATCGAGCACATTGCCCGCGGCGTGCTGGACCTGCACGCCGACGGCTTTGCGCCCGTCGCGAGCGAGCAGTTAGTCCTGCGCAGCCGCGGTGAGTACCAGTGGCGTCGCGACGGCGAACTGCACCTCTTCAACCCGCGGACCGTTCAAAAGCTCCAGCACGCCACGCGCGAGAAGCGCTTCGACATTTTTAAGCAGTACACGGCGATGGTCGACGAGCAGTCGAGCGGCAAGGTGACCTTGCGCGGCCTCTTTGCACTAGTGCCCAGTGCCGCGCCAATTCCCATCGACGAGGTCGAAGGCGTCTCGTCGATCATCAAGCGATTCTCCACCGGCGCGATGTCCTACGGCTCCATCTCCGAAGAGGCGCACAGCACGCTGGCGGTCGCCATGAACCGCATCGGCGGCAAGTCCAACACCGGTGAGGGTGGCGAAGACGAAGACCGCTTCGACACGTCAGACCCCCACAACAACCGCCGCTCGGCAATCAAGCAGGTGGCCTCCGGACGCTTTGGCGTCACCAGTCGCTATCTCGTGAACGCCGATGACCTGCAGATCAAGATGGCCCAGGGNNCCGCCGCACCACGACATCTATTCCATTGAGGACCTGGCCCAACTGATTTACGACCTCAAGTGCGCCAACGATCAGGCTCGCATCCACGTGAAGCTCGTGAGCGAACAGGGCGTGGGCACCATTGCCGCGGGCGTGGCCAAAGCGCACGCTGACGTGATCCTCATCTCGGGCCACGACGGCGGCACGGGCGCGGCACCGCTGTCATCGCTGAAGCACGCCGGCACCCCGTGGGAGATTGGTCTGGCCGAAGCCCACCAGACGCTGGCCGCGAACGGCCTGCGCAGTCGGGTGGTGCTCCAGGTGGATGGGCAACTAAAAACCGGCCGCGACGTGATCATGGCGGCCCTGCTCGGTGCCGAGGAGTTCGGCTTTGCGACCGCACCGCTCGTTGTGTCGGGTTGCGTGATGATGCGCGTCTGTCACCTTGACACCTGTCCCGTAGGCATCGCCACGCAAAACCCCGTGTTGCGTGAGCGCTTCACCGGTCAGCCGGAATTTGTCGAGAACTTCTTTGAATTCATCGCCCAAGAAGTCCGTGAGTATCTGGCCCAGCTGGGCGCGCGCACGCTCGATGAGATCATTGGCGACACGACGCGCATCAGCGTGGACACGCCGGGCGAGGCGGACAACGATCTCGATCTCAGCGCGCTGCTCGCGGTCGTGCACCCCGACCAACGCCACCAGAGCATGAAGCAGGACCACGGGCTCGACGGGGCGCTCGATTGGACATTCCTCGACGACGCGGTGAGCGCAGCCAACAAGGGCGCGGCACTGAGGGTGCGCACCAAGATTCGCAACGTCCACCGTGCGGTGGGCACGCTGACCGGCAGCGCGATCACCCGTTCACTGGGCGCGCGCACGTTGAGCGACGATCAGATTCAGATCTACCTGGAAGGTTCGTCAGGCCAAAGCCTGGGCGCGTTCATTCCCGCCGGCCTCACCTTGCGCCTCACGGGTGACGCCAATGACTACGCCGGCAAGGGCCTGTCGGGCGGACGCATCATCATTCGCCCCTTTGACGAATCAACCTTCGCCAGCGACGAGAACATCATCGCGGGCAACGTCATTGGTTACGGCGCAACGAGCGGAGAGATCTTCATCAGTGGTGTCGTGGGCGAACGCTGCGGCGTGCGCAACTCTGGCGCCACCATCGTGGTCGAGGGCACCGGGGACCACGCCTGTGAGTACATGACCGGGGGAGTGGTGGTGATTCTGGGCGACGTCGGTCGCAACCTCGCCGCCGGCATGTCGGGCGGCACGCTCTATCTCTATGACCCCGACCAGAAGATCTACGACCACCTCAGCGCGGGCGTCTACGAGATCGATCCACTGGAGTACGAGGACGACGAGAAGTTACTCGCGCTGCTTGCGCGCTATCGAGACGAAACGGGCTCAAAGAAGGCTGAGGCGCTGCTGGAGAGTTGGCGCGAAGCTCGGATGGTGTTCGTGCGGGTCGAAACCTCGGAGTACCAGCGAATGCGTGACGAGATGCGCAATGGCTAAGCCCACCGGATTCTTAGAGTTCAGTCGTCAGGGGCCCACAATGCGTCCGGTGCCCGTGCGCCTGCGCGACTGGCACGAGGTCTACGAACCCCAGGAAGACAGCCAGGTCGTCCAACAGGCCACGCGCTGCATGGACTGCGGCATACCGTTCTGCATGCAGGGTTGTCCGCTCGGCAACCGTATTCCCGACTTCAACGACCGTGTCTACCGTTCCCAGTGGGAGCAGGCGGCGATCCAGCTCTTCAGCACGAACAACTTCCCGGAGTTCACCGGCCGACTTTGTCCGGCTCCGTGTGAGTCGGCCTGCGTGCTGGGCATTGGCAGCGACCCCGTCACGATTGAGCGCATTGAGTATGAAGTTGCCGAGCATGCGTTCACGAATGGCTTTGAGGTGGCGAGTGCGACGGACACCAAGACCGGTAAGCACGTAGTCGTGGTGGGGTCCGGTCCGGCCGGACTGGCCGCCGCCGCCCAACTGCGCAGTGTGGGTCACGACGTCGCCGTCTACGAGCGCAATGACGCCATTGGCGGGCTGCTGCGCTACGGGATTCCGGAATTCAAGTTGGAAAAGGCGGTCCTCGATCGACGCATCGAGGTCATGGAGAGTTCGGGCATTACCTTTCACCCCAACGTCACGGTGGGCGAGGGGGGCACGCCCCTATCGGACCTGCAAAGCAACTTTGACGCGGTGGTGCTCGCCGTGGGATCCACCATTCCCCGTCTCATCAACGTCGAGGGCGCGCAACTTGACGGTATCTATCCGGCGATGACGTACCTGGAAGCTTCTAACCGCGCCGTTCGCGATGGCGTGGAGACCACCATCAACGCAGAGGGGCTCCACGTGATCATCTTGGGCGGCGGTGACACGGGCGCGGACTGTCTGGGCACGCTGCACCGCCAGGGCGCGACGTCGGTCATTCAGATTGAGATCCTCGACCAACCGCCCATCACGCGACCGGCCAGCGAGCCCTGGCCCACCATGGCGCGGCTGCTTAAAAGCACCTCGGCCCACCTCGAAGGCGGAGAGCGCGTGTTTTCATCCGAGACACTCGAGTTTCGCGGCGAGAGACGGCTCGAGGAGTTGGTCCTGCGTGACAACGCCAGCGGAGAACTCGTGCACACGCGCGCCGACATGGTACTGATCGCGGCCGGATTCGTGGGTCCGGAACTAGACGACCTCGGCCTTAACGCCGAGCCCTACCTCACGGCGCGTGGCACGTTGGCAGTCGACCACGAGTGGAGATTGTCCACGGCGAGCGAGGCGTCGCCCGTCTTTGCCTGCGGCGACGCCGTGCGTGGCCAGAGCTTGATTGTCTGGGCTATCGCTGAGGGTCGCAGCGCGGCCCGCGCGATTGACGCTCATCTTCGCGAAGGGCCCTCAATCTTGCCGGCCCCCGTCAGCCCTTACGAACTTTCCTGGTAGCGCCACGCCGGCGCTCGCAGTTTTGTAGCATCGTCGCAACGGCGTCCATCAGGGGGAACCATGCAGAGCACGATGCAAGACGGACCACTCCTCATCAGCGGGATCATTCGCCACGGTCAGACGGTCTATGCCGACAAGAAGATCTTCACGGTCACGCCCGAGGGCGTGGAGGAAGCGACCTTTTTCCAAGTCGCCCAACGGGCCGAGCAATTGGCCGCCGCCTTAACGAAACTCGGCGTGCAGCGCGACGACCGCGTGGCCACGTTCATGTGGAACAACCAGACCCACGTCGAGGCCTACATCGCCATCCCCTGCATGGGCGCAATCCTGCACACGCTGAACATCCGACTCTTCCCCGAGCAGTTGGCCTTCATCATCAATCACGCCCAGGACAAGGTCATCATTGTCGACGCGTCGCTGGTCCCGTTGCTCGCCAAAGTGCGTGACCAGATCCCCACCGTCGAACACATCATCGTGAACGGTCCCGACTCGACTGGCCTCCTCGGCGAGACCATTGACTACGAGACATTCATCGAGAGCGAAGCACCGGGATTCGAGTGGCCCGAGCTGGACGAAAAGTCGGCGGCCATCCTGTGTTACACCTCGGGCACCACCGGTGACCCCAAGGGAGTGATGTACTCTCATCGCTCCACCTGGCTGCACTCAATGGCCTCGACGTCGGCTAACTCCATTGGCTTTAGCGAGCGCGACCGCGTGTTGCTCATTGTGCCGATGTTCCACGTCAATGCCTGGGGTGCCGTCTTCACGGCCTACTTCTGCGGCGGCGAACTGATCATGCCCCAGATGTTCTTGCAGGGAGAACCGATCGTCAAAATGATCCGCGAACTGCGCCCGACATTTTCGCTCGGGGTGCCCACCATCTGGAACGACGTACTGCGCGCCGCCGAGAACAATCCCGACGTCGACTTCTCGAGCCTGCGCGGACTGCTCGCCGGCGGCTCGGCCGTGCCGCGGGTCATGATCGAGGCCTTCCACGACAAGTACGGCATCGACCTCATCCAGGGCTGGGGCATGACCGAGAGCAGCCCGTTGGCGGCCGTCTCCATTCCTCCGGTGGGCACGCCAAAGGATAAAGAAATTGATTTTCGCGTCAAGGCCGGGCGCGTCGTGGGCGGCGTGGAAATACGCATCACCGACGAGCAGGGCACGGTACTGCCGCGCGACGGTGTGGCGTTGGGCGAATACGAATTGCGCGGGCCCTGGATCACCGGCTCCTACTTCAAGGTCGACGACCCCGATAAGTTCCACGACGGCTGGCTGCGCACGGGTGACATCGGCACGATTGACGCGCTCGGTTTCATGGTGATCAGCGACCGCACCAAGGACGTCATCAAGTCCGGTGGTGAGTGGATCAGTTCGGTCATGTTAGAAGTGACGATGATGGCCCATCCGGCCGTATTCGAAGCGGCCGTGGTCGCCGTACCCGATGAGAAATGGCAGGAGCGGCCCTTGTGCTGCGTGGTGCTGCGCCCGGGCATGACCGCGACCCCGCAAGAGTTGCGCGAATTTCTCGCCCAGCGCGTGGTCAAATGGTGGCTGCCCGAGAACTGGACGATGCTGGAGTCAATCCCCAAAACGAGCGTTGGCAAGTTCGACAAGAAAGTGCTGCGCGCCCAGTACCACGACGAGGCGCTTGACATTGTGGTCCTTCGTTGATGGAGCCATTTCACGAGCTCGCCGACGAGATCGCGAACCTAGAGCACCGCGTGTCCGACGCCATCTTCGACACCCTGCGCGAACAGGTTCGCTCGGGCGGATCCGAACAGGCCAAGGAACTCGAGCGCCGACTCTCCAAGGTTCGCCGAAGTCTGCAGAAGGCGGAAATGCTGCTGCGCGCGAGCAGTGAGGACTAGTCAACCCACTTGTTGATCGCGTCGATGATGAGGCGCAGATTGGCGTAGTTGCGGTGTTCGAAATTGAACGTCACGCTGGATTCCTCGACCTTGAATCCATCTCCGGAGGCGAATATCGGCACGAGTCCCGCCAGGTCTTCTAGTTGTTCGCTCGTAGGAAGTTGTCGCACCACGACTGCCGCGCGACCTTCGGCGATGGTCGTACTGATGTAGTTCGAATAGAAGCGCTCTATCTCCTGGACGGCGGCATCAACGTCGTGAGAGAGGTGCACGAGGCACATGTCGGACGCCCCGATGTACTCGCCGCCGATGACCTCATCGTTGATGAATTGCAGCCACTTCTCCCAGAACGTGCCGCCGGGCCGGTCCACCAGCACGACGGGAGCGGGGTCGGTCTTGCCGGTGTGCAGCAACGTCAGAATTTCGAACGCTTCGTCCAATGTCCCGAGACCGCCCGGGAACGCCACGAAGGCTCGTGACTCTCGGGTCATGGCGACTTTGCGAGTGAAGAAATACTTCATCGACACCAAGTTGTTCTCCACGTCAATGAAGGGGTTGGCGCCCTGCTCAAACGGCAACTTGATATTGACGCCCAAGGTGTTCTCGCGACCGGCTCCTTCGGACGACGCCTCCATAATCCCGCCCCCGGCTCCCGTGATTGTCATCCAGCCGCGTTCGGTCATCATGGCGCTTAAGGATCGCGCCATGGCGTAGAGCGGATTGCTCGGCGTCGTACGGGCCGATCCGAAGACCGTCACCTTGGGACGCTCGCGCCAGGGCGCGAAGAGCGAGGACGCGTCGAGCAACTCGTCGAGGGCGCTCAGCGCCACGGTCAGGTCGACGGCGTTGGGTCCGAACCCTCCGCGGTCGAGGACTTTTTCTAGGAGGTCGCGCAGCGCCTCGACCTTCTCGGGCGACTGCGTGGTATCGAGTTCGACCTCAGCGAGGAAGGCCGTGACGAGGTCGGCGATGCTCACAGGGTCTGATAGAGCGTGCTGCGTTGATACAGCGGTCGGTCCAGGGGAGCGACCAGGTCACGCAATGTATCCACGTCCATGGCTTGGCCGTGGGTGGCGCCGGCGGCGCGCGAGATGTTTTCGTCCATCAACGTGCCGCCAAGATCGTTCGCACCGGCCTGCAGGATGCGTCGAGATCCAGCGACCCCCATCTTGACCCAGCTGACTTGGATGTTGTCAATCAATGTCGCGTAGTGCAGTCGAGCGACCGCGTGCATGAGCACCGCCTCGCGAAAGGTTGGTCCCCGGCGCGAACGGCCCTTTAAGAAAATCGGCGTCGCCATGTGCACGAAGGGCAGCGGAACGGATTCCGTGAAGCCGCCCGTCTGCTGCTGCAGTTCGCGAGTACGCAGGAGATGGGTCGCCCAACTGTCGGGCCCCTCAACGGCGCCGAACATGATCGTGATGTTCGAGTGCAGTCCCACGCTGTGCGCGACGCGATGAACTTCAAGCCACTGGTCGGAGTTGATCTTGTCGGGACACAGGACCTTGCGAATCTCGTCGTCGAGTATCTCCGCGGCCGTGCCCGGCAAGGTCTTGAGTCCCGCGTCCTTCAACCTCGTCAGGTACGTCGCCAGGTCCTGCTCAGATCGCCGAGCACCTTCGAACACTTCAAGTGCGCTAAAGGCATGAATGTGGATCTTGGGCGATCCGGCGCGTACGGCCGCGATGACGTCGATGTAGTAGTCGCCGTCGAAGTTCGGATGGATGCCGCCCTGCATGCACACTTCCGTGGCGCCGCGATCCTCGGCTTCGCGCACACGCTCGCTGATTTCTTCGAGCGTGAGTAGATAGGGGTCACCACGTAAGTTCAGTGACAGGGGTCCTTTCGAAAAGGCGCAGAAGCGGCACTTGAACGTGCAGACATTGGTGTAATTGATGTTGCGGTTGATGACGAAGCTCACCGCGTCACCCACCAGGTCCTGACGGACGCCATTGGCCAGATCGGCGACGGCGTTGTAGTCGGCTCCTCGAGCCGTGAACAGCGTCACGAGTTCATTGCGATCAAACTCGTAGCCCGGCACGTAGCGGGCCAAAATTGACGTGACCGCCGTGGTCGTTGAATGCGACGACGGCCGGGGCGGCGGTGTGACGTCCGAGCCCGAGAACCATTGGTCATCGCGGGCGAGCCACGTTGCGTCAGCGTGGGCCAGCACCGCCGGGCGAACCTTTTCGTCGAGAAACGATGGCTCGCCGTCAATGAATTCGGGATAGATGGTGAGGCGCGGGGTCAGGTTGAATCCGCGCGCATCGCATTCGCTTGCCAGCACGTCGAGGGCGGGCCAGGCCCGCTCAGGATTGACGTGGTCGGAGGTCACTGGCGAAATCCCTCCAAAATCGTCGATGCCGAAACTGAGCAGTCGTGTTGGATCGTCACTCAAGTTCGGCGGTGCCTGGAGGTGAATCGAGTCAGGCAAAATAAGGCGGGCCACCGCGATGGTCCAATGAAACTCTTCGTCACTGGCCGCCGGTTCGTGCGCCATGGCGGTGCGTGGTTTGGGCAGGAAATTCTGAATGATGACTTCTTGCACGTGACCGTACTCGTCGTGCGAACGTCGTATTGCGTCGAGCGTGTGGAGTCGTTCTTGACGGCTTTCGCCGATGCCCACGAGCAGTCCGGTGGTGAACGGTATGCGAAGCTCCCCGGCAAATCGAAGTGTGTCGAGTCGGCGAGTTGGTTCCTTGTCGGGCGCGAGGCGGTGCGCGGCAAGATTGGCCAACGACTCCAGCATCATTCCTTGAGAAGCACTGACGCCACGAAGTTGCTCCAACTCGTGTCGAAAGAGAGCACCGGCGTTGGCGTGGGGAAGCAGTCCGGTGGCCTCCAAGACCATCTGCGCGGCGCTGGCCACGTAGTCCACCGTGGACTGATAACCGCGTGCGGCGAGCCAGCGAGCCGCTTCGTCGTATCGCAGCTCGGGTCGCTCACCCAGCGTGAAGAGTGCTTCGGTGCAGCCCGCAGCCTGTCCCGCCTGGGCGACGGCCATCACTTCATCCAGGCTCATGTAGGGCGCTTCTACGTGCGCGGGAGCCTGAGCGAAGGTGCAGTAACCGCAGCGGTCACGACAGAGCTTGGTCAAGGGAATAAACACTTTCGGTGAATACGTGACGACGTAGCCGTGCGCGCGCCGGGCCCTGTCGAAGGCCGCTGACGCCAACTCCTCGAGTGGCGCGCTGAGTAGATCCGACACGTCACTCGCCAGGCCGTAGGTCGTCATCCCAGCATCCTACGTCTCGTCATTGTGAAGCGAAGCGGCATCGACGCGGTTCTTTAAGGCGTGGTGGGCGAAGGGTGCCAGACGTCGAACTTCGTTCGGTCACCGTTACTTCGACGCCGCCAACACCGTTTCGACGTGAGTTACTACGGTGGCCGGGTTGATATTGAAGTAGTCGAGAACGTACGCACCCGGTGCGGACAGGCCGAACGAGTCAATACCAATTGCTTCGTCGGCGTACTTCGACCAGCCAAGCGTCGCGCCCGCTTCGAGCGACACTGACGGCAGGTGACGCGAGAGCACCTTGGTCCGGTAATCGAGCGGTTGGGCCTCAAAGCACGCCCAACAGGGCAGCGCCACGACGCGCGTGACGATGCCTCGAGTCAGCAGTTCCTCCTGGGCCGCGAGACAGACACCAACTTCCGACCCGGTGCTGACCAACGTGAACTGCGCGTCGTCACGTTCTCGCACGACGTATCCACCCAGGTGAGCACCTGCCTGTGACGCAAGCGCGTCGTCACCACTGAAGACCGGCATGTCTTGGCGCGACATTATGAGCGCGGTTGGGGGCGGCGACTTGGCACTCAGGTACCGCTCGACCAAATCCAACGTCTCATTGGCGTCGGACGGACGCACGACGTGCAAGTGAGGCATAGCGCGCAGCGACATCAGGTGTTCGACCGGTTCGTGGGTCGGGCCGTCTTGGCCCACACCGACTGAATCGTGCGTAAAGACAAAGAGCACGCTGGCCTCGCTGATCGCGGCCAAACGTATGGAGGGGCGTTCGTAGTCGCTGAAGACAAAGAAGGTTGAGCCAATGGGACGAATCCCGCCATGGCAGGCCTGTCCCACCATGTTCGCTCCCATGCCGAACTCTCGAATGCCGTAATGGATCTGACGACCGCCGGGATTCTGCGCTCCCTGCGTCGTGGCCTGCTTGAGTATGACGCCGGTGTTTTCGGTGAGGTCCGCGGATCCGGCCGTGATACCGCGCGTCTGAGGCGCGAACACGTCCATGGCGCGCTGCATGGCTTTGCGGGTGGCGACCTGCGTGCCGCCGTCAAAACGATCGGGACGCGTTTCTATCTTTAGTGAACCATTGGTGTCGAGTTGCTCGAGCAACTGCGCTCCCAGTGCGCCCGCGGCGGCCACACGGGCCTCCCACGCGATGCGCTGGGAACGCTGGTCGCCAAGCGTCTCGACCATCTGGTGGGGGAGCTCGGGATCGAACGTGAAGGGCACGTCGGGCACGCCCAGGATGGCCTTGGCGGCGGTGATGGCCTCGGCGCTGAACGGAGTGCCGTGTGCTTCTTTGGTGTCCATCATCTCGGGAGATGGGAAGCCGATGTGCGATCGGATGATGATCAGCGTCGGGCGACTGGTCTCTTCAATGGCCGACCGAGTCGCCGTCTCCAGGGCGTCGAGATCGTTGGCCTGTTCGCCGAGATTAATCACGTGCCATCCGTAGGCGGCGAAGCGCGCGGCCGGATCGTCGCGCAGTGCCAATTCAGTAGGCCCGTCAATAGTGATGTGATTGTCATCGTAAAAGATGGTCAGACGATCAAGTCCGAGGAATCCGGCGAGCGACGCCGACTCGTGACTCACGCCCTCTTCGAGGCACCCATCACCCGCAATGACCCACGTGCGGTGGTTGACGAGATCTTCGCCGTAATCGCTGCGCAAAATTCGTTCGGCAATGGTCATGCCGACCCCGTTGGCGATGCCTTGGCCGAGCGGGCCGGTCGTCACTTCGACGGTTGGGGCCACACCGCGCTCGGGGTGGCCCGGCGTGCGCGAGTGCGGCTCGCGGAACGCCCGCAGATCTTCGGGGCGCATGTCGTATCCGAAGACGTGTGCCAATCCGTATTGCAAAATGCACGCGTGACCGTTGCTGAGGATGAACCGGTCTCGGTCGGGCCACGAGGGATCGGTGGGGTCGTGGCGCAGGACGCGTCCCCACAACATGACGCCCAGGGGCGACAGTGCCATCGCCGTGCCACTATGTCCCGATT
>PMAL01000115.1:0-4303 GCA_003152555.1 Acidimicrobiaceae bacterium
TGCCCATGGTGCGCATGACCAATACGTACCTGCTCGAAGGTGACAGCGATGCCGACGAGATTGTGGCCCAGACGCCGCTCGGCGTCTACGTGGCCCAACTCGGGGGCGGCCAGGTCAACACCGCCACCGGCGACTTCGTCTTCGGCATGACGGCCGCCTTCCTCATCGAGAATGGTCAGATCACCGCGCCGTTACGCGACTGCAACCTCATTGGCAACGGACCCGACGTGCTGCAACGCGTTGACGCGGTGGCCAGCGACTTCTCCATGATGCCCGGCACGTGCGGCAAGGACGGCCAGAGCGTGCCGGTGGGCTGCGGACAGGCGACGATGCGCCTGAGCGGCATGACCATCGGCGGTACGGCGTCATGAGCGAACTGCTCGCCGAGGCTGAACGCATCCTTGAGTCGGCCAGAGGGTCCGAAGAAATCGAGATTTACCTCTCGCGCGGCGTCGATACTGAAGTTCGGGCCTTTCAGGGAGAAATAGAACAACTGTCGACGGCCTCGTCGGCCGGCATTGGCGTACGGGTATTGCGCGACAATGACGGCGGGGCTCAGGTGGGCACCGCGTGGGCCGGATCCCTTGACGCCGAAGCGATTGACGACGCGCTGCGCGAAGCGCGTGACAACATGCGCTTTGCCACTGAAGATGAGTTCGTGGCCTTCGCTCGACCCGACGGCGTTGCCCCGGCGACATTGCAACTCACCGACCCCAGCGTGAGCACCACCCCGCTGGACGAAAAGATTGCGATGGCGGTGGAGCTCGAACGCTTAGTACGCG
This sequence comes from Acidimicrobiaceae bacterium, assembly GCA_003152555.1. Taxonomy (GTDB): domain Bacteria; phylum Actinomycetota; class Acidimicrobiia; order Acidimicrobiales; family RAAP-2; genus RAAP-2. The sequence continues at coordinate 783 of PMAL01000115.1, forward strand.
ATGGCGACTCTCGTATTCGCCAGGTTGAATCGGCTGACTATTCGGACTACGTCGCCGAAGCGGCCATTGCGTCGACGCTGGGGGTACGCGCCACGTACGAGCGCTCGGGCGCGTTCGTGTCGGTCGAGGCAATTGCCAACGATGGCAAGGACGACCAGACGGGCTGGGGCTTAAGCGCCGGCCGAGCCCCGCGCGAACTGGACGTGCAAAAGGCGGCGAACGACGCGGTGAGCCGGGCGACGCGAATGTTGGGCGCGGTCAAGCCTGCGTCGATGAAGTGCACGGCGGTGTTTGATCCGAGAACGGCCGCGACGCTGCTCGCTATCATTGGCGGCTCGCTCAGTGGCGAGGCCGTCGTGCGGGGCCGTTCCTTCTTCGCCAACCGCATTGGTGAAGAAGTCGCGTCGCCGCTGTTTACCCTGCTCGATGATCCGACGGACCCTCGCCACTTTTCTGCCTCCACGTTCGACGGTGAAGGACTGGCCTGTCGTCGAAACGTCATGATCGATAAAGGTCAGCTGAAGGCATTTGTCTACGACACGGTGTCGGCGCGTCGCGCGGGCACTAGCTCTACCGGCAGTGCGGTACGCGGCGGCATCGCGGGTTCTCCCAGTGCCGGGTGTCGCGCCCTGGCGTTGCTACCCGGCGAGTTCGACCAGGCGGAAATATTTGCCCGTGTGGGTGACGGTATCTACGTTGAGTCACTCACGGGCGTGCACTCCGGGGTCAACCCCATTTCCGGTGACTTCTCGGTGGGTATCACGGGGCTGATGATCAGGGACGGGCAATTGTGCGAGCCCGTGCGCGAAATTACCGTGGCCTCGACACTGCAGCGAATGTTGCTCGACGTGCTGTACGTGGGAAATGACGTCGAGTGGTTGCCCGGCAGCGCTGCGGGTCAGTCGCTGGCGATTTCGGGTATCGCGGTGTCGGGCTCCTAATCGCTCGAACTTGACGCGGTCGTCGAGCTGGATTCCGTCTTGGTTTTTGCCGCCGGTGTCGCCGCGGGCGCCGGTGAGGAGGACGCATCACCCGATGGCGCCGTCGTTGTGGTGTCGCCTGTCGTAGAACCGGGTGCCGAGGTGGTTTTGGCGCCTCGGCTGTCATTCTTGTAGAAACCAGTGCCCTTAAAGACAATGCCCACGGCCGAAAAGACCTTGCGCAACTCGCCCCCGCAGTTAGGGCAGATCGTCAGTGACGGGTCGGTGAACTTCTGTACCGCCTCAACGCGCTCGTGGCACGACTGACACTCGTATTCGTAGGTTGGCATCGGCAAACTCCTGTGGCGACCGCGACCAGGGCAGTGTACCGTCCTCCGTCGTTTAGACAGTCAGCACGTCAGTAACATGGCGCAGTGGACGACTTCCACCAATTACGCAGAACACCGCATGAGGGGGCCTTCTCGCGCGATCTAGGGCCCTCTGAGGTCAGTGCGCGGCGCGCGCTCGCACGGTGCCGTATCACGATGTCGGCCTCCACGACAGCGAGTGTCGCGGCTAACGCCACGAACAAGGGTGACGTACTGGCAACGGCGCGGGTCGCGGGCATTCAGGCGGCCAAAAATGCGGCCTCGCTGCTACCCATGTCGCACCTGGTGCTGGTGGGCAATGTTTACGTGAATTTTGCCATTGCTGATACGTACATTGACGTTGAAGCCAGTGTCGACACGGTGGACCGCACGGGTGTGGAGATGGAGGCGCTCACCGCCGTCACCATGGCTGCGCTCACGATCTACGACATGTGTAAATCGATCGATCGCACAATGACCATTGGCGAGGTCGCACTGTGGGAAAAGTCGGGCGGACGCTCGGGCACCTGGCGGCGCGAAGAGGCGCTCGGTGAGGCCCACGAGAAGAAGAACGGGCAGTAGCCAAGTACACCGGTCGTGCGCCAGTTCATCGGGTGCCGGTACTCTCGAAGTAAAAGAGACGGAGTTTCATGAGCGCCACGAGTGTCACCAACGACCAGAGTCGCGAGCGATTGGTCGCGCTGGTCCTATTGCTCCAAAGTGTCTTTCCCGGCGCCACGCTCAGCCAGGAAGAGATCGTCCGTAACCTAGAAATTGACGCCTATCCCGAGAGCTCCAAGGGTCCACAGAAGGTCCGCGCTTACCAGGGCAGTGAGGCCGCGGTGCGCCAGAAATTCGAACGCGACAAGGCCCGTATCCGCGAACTGGGCTTTGAGATCGAGACGGTGACGTCGAGCGATGGCAACGTGGGCTACCGGATAGACCCGGCGAGCGGCTACGCCCCAATGATTGCGTTCACTCCCGACGAAGAGCGCGTGGTGCAGATGGCGCTGCGTTTTTGCGGGTTCGGCGCCTCGGGTGTTTTTAGTCTGTTCAACGCCGGTCCCGCGAGTGACGGGGGACTCGAATTCACGAACTACTACACGCCGGTGCTGCGCGCGCTGCACCTGCGCCGAGCCCTCAGTTTTGATTACCAGTCCTCAACGAACAAGAACCGACTGGTTGAGCCGCTCAGTGTTGGTCTCTTTAACGGCGCCACGTATCTCGTAGCGCGCGTCCAAGGCACCGAAGAAGTGAAGGGCTACCGCTTTACTCGCATGACCTCCATGCCCCTGGTGCTGCCGGACGTCTTTGACATCGACGAAGCAACGGCAGAATTGGCTAAATCATGGCGCCCGGAGTTTTCGCGCACGCCGCGTCCCATTGACGTGGTCGTGACCACGAACGAGAACTACGCCGATCTCTTACTGCGCCAGTTTCCTCACGCGCTGGCGGCGCAGAAGAAGGACGGCGTGGTTGAACTGGGCATCTCATTCTTGAGCCCCCGCGCGGCGCTGCGCTTCGCCCTCGAAGCGGCCGACCGGGTTCGTCTGCAAAGTCCGAAATCGCTCAAGAGTGAGCTCGGCGAGTGGCTGCGCGAAGTGAACCGCGCCCAGCGGCCCTCGCTCGACGACGTGCACTTTGCTGGACCGTCGACCAACGACGTGCTGGGCCAGACGCTGCAACTCCTGCACGCGGTCTATCTTTCCGACGAGGGGCTGCGAATCAGTGAATTGGCGACAAGATTCTCGATGGATCCGGCGCTGGTGCGGCGCACCATGGACCGCCTGGTGTCCTTCATGCCCATGCAGGGCGAGTTTGGCTATCCGGCCCACGTCGTCAAAGAGTGCGACGACTGGGATAGTGAGGCGTCGGATGACTCGACGTATCGGGCCGAAGAGTTCGACTGGACGGGCACCGTCGAGAACTCGCCGTTGATGTGGCGCGACCTCTTCGAGCTCAACATTGCCCTGCGCGAGGCGGCTCGCATTTATGATGATCCGGCGCTGCAGACGGCCATTGACAAGATCGAGGCGACCACCAGGGCCTTCGTCCAGGTCGAATCGACGGCCCACGAGTCGCTCTTGAGCGTCGTCCAGGAAGCGGTCGCCGAAGAAGAGCAGATCAAGATCCAGTACGTCTCGGGAGTCGCCGAAAAGTCTCAGGTGCGCACGATTGAACCGCGCGAGATCAAAGTGCTGAACGGCCACACGTACGTGCGGGCCTACTGCAC
>PMAL01000115.1:4357-15225 GCA_003152555.1 Acidimicrobiaceae bacterium
GATCGCCGGCACGCCGTGAAGTTTCGACTCTCCGACGAGGCGTTCTTAGACCACCTGATGCTCCAAGCGGGGCCGGGGGCCGTCGTGGCGACTCCCAAATACGCCAAGGCCGGACACGAGCTCGCGAAACGAATGGCGCAGTTGTTGTAGCACGACCGTTGGGCACCTCTGGAAGGTGCTCGATGATCCGACTCATTGTGCGTCGTTCGCGCGACGCCACGTACTTCACCAACGACGCCGCCCACGAACTCGATTCGCTGCGCGACGGCGGCCCGGGCTGGTGGATGCGTGGTGGCGGCGACACTCGAGACCCGATGGCGGTCGAACGGGTCTTCACGAGCACCGAGCGTTCGAAAGTGGTGGGCTATGACCTCGTCGTCGCCGCGCCGAGACCCATCTCTGTCCTGATGGCGTTGGACCCACTCCAGGCGCCAGGAGTGATCAGTGCGCATCGCGCGTCAGTCGCCGCGTCACTGGACTACCTCGAACAACGCGCGGTCGTGGTGCGTGACCGAAGAGACGGTGATGACCGCGAAGTGGCGGCCCGCTGGGAGCGAATCGTGAGCTTCACGCACGGTCTTAATCGCCACGGTGAACCCCACCTGCACGACCACGTCTTGGTAGGCGCGCGACCCCAGGGTTCTCGCAGTGTGCTCGACAGCCGCGCGCTGTTTGCCCACGCGCCCACGGCCGACGCGCTCTATCGCTCGTCGCTGCGCCATGAACTGGCCCAGCGCACCTCGTGGACGGCGTGGCGATCCTTTAACGGCATCGAACACGTGTTGGGTGTCGACGAGGGCTATCGCGCGCTGTGGGGAGGACACCATCAGGGTCGTGGAGAAAAACTCACGTGGCAGCGCGCGCAAACCGTTGAGAAGTGGCGTCGCGATCTAGAACGATTCGAACCCGAAGGCGTGGTGTTGGCGCCTCGCGGGGAGCGAAACCAACTCGACGAGCACTCCTTCAGCGCACAGCTCGAAGGTCGCCACGACGTGACGCGCCGCCACCTCGTGGCGGCCTGGGCCAACGCCGCCGACTTTGGCCAGTCGACGAAGAGCGTGAGCGACACGATCGACCGGCTCTATCCGGAGTTGCGACAGTCGCGTGGCATTCGCGAGCAGACCATCGGCGTTGCTCGGGCCCGCATGATTGGTCAGGTTCGAGAACGGGGCGCACGACCGGTGGACGTAGTCGAGCTGTCAGACTGGACTCAACGCTCGCGCGAGCGCTCGGGTTCGTGGTCGGAACGTTCGCGATGAGCGCGAAATCGTTCGTGACGGTGGGCCGGTGTCAGTTCAATCCATTTCATGGAGTTGGCCGCATCCAGTCCCAGCGCGTAACCGGGACGGCCCCGGGCGAGTTCACCCACCGTGGCGCAGTCGCGCTCGATCCAACTGGTCGAATGGCCGGCCGAGCGGCCCCGGGGTCCTACCTGCAGGGTGGGGCTGGGCACGAGGGTGCGTCCCGCCAGTTGGGAGAGCAGTTCGAGTGTCGGTCGGTCGGCGATGCCCGGGAGTACCACGGTGGTAGAAAACAACGAGAGGAAGCCGTCCGCCGCGGTTCCCCAGCGGCTGCGAGCCTGGCTGAGATCCTGCAAGCAGGCCAATGTCAGTACCCCTTGGCCGCCACCTTCCGAGACAATGCCCGCCAGGCGCGGCAGGGGGGCCACGTTGGCCAGTTCGTCCAGCGCGAGCAGCAGCCGGGCGCCCTCCTCGTGACGGTCGTAGGTGGCGTGCACGATCTCCTCAATGAGTCCCACCACCAGCGGAATGGTGACGGCCTGATGCCGACTGGGCGCCACAATGTGCAGTTGGTGGGGGCCAGCGAGGAAGGTGTCGAGGTCGAGTGGCGCCTCACGGGCCGCCGCGCGCGCCGCATCAGTACGCACGCCGGCGAAGAGTCCCGACGTCGTCGACCAAATACTGGATCGTTCGCGTTCCTCGGTCGCGAGCACGCCGCGCAGCAGGGTCACTGATGGATGGTGATCACCGTAGCGATCGTGCAGTTCGTGCATGGCGGCGTCGCTCGACCGCTCGTCAATTTGTGACGCCAGTGCACCCAATGTCTCGTCGCGCAACGCCGCGGCGTGCATCAACGGCGCGACCAACGCACCGGCGCGTTCGGTCCAGTGATCGTCGCCGCGATCACTTCGACCCCTCCGTGCGACGTCAATTAGGCTGCGCGACGCCAAAACTGCGCCGTCCCAACTTCGTGATTGACGAATGGGCGAGTAACCAATTCGCTGCACGTGCGGCGGTGTCGCCACAGTTCCCGACGGATCAAACAGCAATGTTGCACCGTCGCGTTGCGTGCGTGACATTTGCAACACGACATCATTCTTTGTTGACGTCACGACGCAAGAACGTGTTGTTACCAGGAGATTTGGAATGATGAGTGATGAAGTTTTTCCACTGCGACTTGGACCTAACACCAACGTCGAACGTTGCGATCCACTCGTCGCATCACCACTGCGACCGCGTCCTAAGTAGACGCCATCATCACTCATCACAAAAAACAAATGTCGCAAAAAAAATGAATGAGATAAAAAACTTCGAAATGCTTGACATTGGTGTCGAAAGCGAGTGAACTTTTGTTTGTCCTTCTGCGGAGGAGGCCAACGTTTTGCAAATGTGTTGTGATCAACACGAGTGTGAGACGCTCCTGCGCGTTTGGACCGTGCACTGCGTTTGGTCGCCGTACAGCCGGGAAGCTGGGCGGTACACGGGCGAGTTCACGTTATCGAGGCGGTACCAGATTCGAGATCATCATATTGGTGTCATCGAGGTCCCAAATTGATTCAACGTTGAGTCCCAAGGAGGGAAAGTGGCAATAGCCGCGAAGAAAAAGGCTCCGGCCAAGAAGGCAGTAGCCAAGAAGCGTCCTGCCGCCAAGAAGGCTCCGGCCAAGAAGGCAGTTGCGAAGAAGGCTCCAGCTAAGAAGGCAGCCGCGAAGAAGCGTCCTGCCGCGAAGAAGGCAGCCGCGAAGAAGCGTCCTGCTGCGAAGAAGGCAGCCGCGAAGAAGCGTCCTGCTGCGAAGAAGGTTGCCCGCAAGGCTCCTGCTCGCAAGGCCGCAAAGCGCGTCGCAAAGCGCAAGTAGTTTCAAATCCCTTCGGGGAATGGCATCTGAGGGGGCCTTTTGGCCCCCTCAGATGCTGTCCGGGCTCGATTCGAGATCGTCCGGCTCGTCGACGTCGAATTGCCACGGGCTGTTCGTTGTCACTCCGCAGGCGATTCCCAGACGCTGCGCTTCGCGTTCGTGAAGTTGCGCTGAACCTGGACCGTAGCAAAAGTGAAAGTCCAAACCTGTGGGCAACGACAACACATTGGTGCCCGTGCCGCGATGATCAGTCACGATGGTGATGCCTGGCCCTGGTTGATACCCCCCGAGTCCTTCGGGAGCACGTAGGTCCGCGTGCACAATGGTTGCCTGGTCGTACTCTGCGAGGGACCTGTAGGCCTCGCTCACCGCGCCATTGAGTGACCGCTCGGCCGTGCGAACAACTTCCACGCCACACTGAACTGCGAAAGCGGCCACGTCATCGTCATCACAGACCACCAGGGTCTCATATGGTTTCACGGCCTCTAAGACCGCGCGAGCGAGCTCCCGGGTGAGTGTCTCGACATCGTGTGCCGTGAGAACTTCGCGAAGCCGACTCTTGGCATCAGAAAAGTTCTTGAGGGGCACCAACACCACCGTTCGCAGTGGGATTTCCGGCGCCATCAAGTCACCCTATTCCGAGAAAGACCACTGTACCCTTGGACAGTGATGCCCACGCTGAAGTTCGAGGCCGAAATGTTGGACCGCGGACCAGTCGTTGGCATCGATGAAGTCGGCCGCGGCGCCCTGGCCGGGCCACTCATGGTGGGGGCCGTTCTCGTGGACTGTCTTAGTGTTGCCCCGCGCGGACTCGCTGATTCGAAGGCCCTCACGGCCAACCAACGAGAACGTTTAGTGCCGCTCATTGAAGACTGGGCCAGCGCGGTCGCTGTGGGCGTGGCGACCGCCGACGAGATTGACGCCTGGGGACTGCGTATGGCGCTGGCCGTCGCGACTGACCGTGCGCTGAGCGCGCTCACCGTGCGTCCGAGCGCAGCGTTGATTGACGGACCACTCAACTTGTTGCGACCGCCATCAATCATGTGCTTTGGTGATGAGCCCCCAAATCTCGTTTGGAGTGCGCTGCCCGTGCTCACGATCGTGAAGGGTGACCAGCGCGCCGCCACGATCAGCGCCGCTGCCATCGTCGCCAAGGTGCGCCGCGACGCCTTCATGCGCGAACTACACGGTGAAGCCCCGATTTACGGCTGGCGCGCTAACAAGGGCTACGGATCGCTCGAACATCGACGGGCCCTGGCCACACACGGACCGACACGTTGGCATCGCCAATCCTGGTCGCTGCCGGAGATCGGTGCTGAGATAGCTCGATGAGCGTGTGGTCGTAGCGCCAAAACGTCTGTTTTTTCGCTCAGGAACGGGCTGTAGCGCACCCCGCACGCCACCGGCCGAGGAGTGGTGATAAACATGGCAGTTGCTCGATTGCGCCCGTGCGAAAGTTAGGCGCGCGGGCAGTGGGGCCGGGTTTTGGCACTTCAACGATTTGGTCCGAAAGGTAGGATTTACTGACTATGGCCGCGCTGCTCTCCGTGAACAATCTGAAGGTCCAGTTCGCCACTCGTAAGGTCTTTGCCACGGCAGTCGACGACTTTTCGCTGACTATTGCGCCCGGAGAGTGCGTGGGTCTCGTGGGTGAATCCGGCTGTGGCAAAACGACCACCGGCCTCGCGGTAATGCGACTGCTTCCCAACAACGGCAAGATTACGGCGGGCAATATCGTGCTCGACGGCGTTGACCTGGCGACGCTGCCCGAAGACGAAATGCAAAAACAGCGCGGTAACGCCATGGCGCTCATTCCACAGGACCCCATGAGTTCGCTGAATCCCACGATGAAAATCGGCAAGCAGATCGGCGAAGGGCTGCGGATTCACCGCGGAGCGAGCGAGGACGACGCGCGCAAACGAGCGCTCGAAGTGCTCGAAATGGTCGAGATGCCCCGACCGGGTGAGCGCCTGGACCAGTACCCGTTTGAACTTTCCGGTGGACTGCGCCAGCGGGTGATCATTGCCATGGGATTGGTCTGTAATCCCAAGTTGCTGATCGCCGACGAGCCCACCACGGCGCTCGACGTGACGATCCAGGCCCAGATCCTGGACATCATTGACTCGTTGCGCAAAGAGCTCAATATGGGCGTGTTGCTCATCACGCACGACCTCGGCGTCATTGCCGGGCGCGCCGACCGGGTGGTCGTTATGTACGCCGGCAAGAAAGCCGAGCAAGCGCGCACCACCGACCTCTTCCACTCCATGCATCACCCCTACACCCAGTCGTTGCTCGCTTCCATGCCCAATCTCGAGAACACGACGAAGCACGAGTTGGCGTCGATTTCCGGCACACCACCGGACCTGACCAAAGAGATCGTGGGTTGTCGGTTCGCCCCTCGCTGCAGTTACGCCCAGGATGACTGTCGGGCCCTAGAACCGCCGCTCACCGTGGCCGGTGACCGAGAGTACGCGTGCTATCACCCCACGTCGGCTCCGTTGGCAATCGTCGTGCGCGAGGCCTATGTGGCGGCCGCCAAGGCACCGCCCAAGGAGATCATTCGCGCCGATGGACTGGTGAAGGAGTACGCCATCAAGGGCGGACTCATTCGCCACAAGGTCGGTGTGATCCACGCGGTTTCGGGAGCGAGTTTCAGCATCAACGAGGGCGAGACGTTTGGGCTGGTCGGTGAATCGGGTTGCGGCAAGACCACCATCGGCAGAATGCTCGTGGGCTTGGAGTCGCTCACCGCGGGCGAGGTGTACTTCGACAACAAGCTGGTGTCGTCAAAGTCCTATAAGCCTTCCAAGGACGACCGTCGCGAACGTCAGATGATGTTCCAAGACCCGTACTCTTCGCTCGATCCGCGCATGAAGGTCGGTCAGATCCTGGGCGAACCGCTGATGGTCCAAAATGAAGGGACCAAAGCGCAGCAGCGGGACCGCGTACGTGAGTTGCTCGTCTCGGTTGGTCTGGAGCCGCTGGCGGCAGACCGCTATCCGCACGAGTTTTCCGGTGGCCAGCGCCAACGCATTGGTTTCGCCCGCGCGCTCGCGCTCAATCCACGCATGATTGTCGCCGACGAGCCCGTGTCCGCGCTCGACGTGTCNNGTCAGCCACGACCTGGCGGTCGTCTATTACATGGCCGACTCCATTGGCGTGATGTACCTGGGCAAGATTGTCGAGATTGGCGACGCCGAATCGGTCTTCCGCTCGCCCGCGCACCCGTACACGCAAGGTTTACTTGACGCAGTCCCCGTGCCGGACCCGGTCGAAGCTCGTAACCGAAGGGGCCGTCAAGTCACCGGTGAACTGCCCTCGGCGGTCAACCCGCCGTCTGGTTGTCGTTTCCGTACACGCTGTCCCAAGGCCCAAGAGATCTGCTCAGTCGAAGAGCCCCAGTTCCAGAATTTTGGTGCGACCCACCAAGCCGCCTGCCACTTCCCCTTGCAGACGCCAGTGACCCTGAGCGCTCCTCCAATTTCCTCAAACCACTGAGATTCGCGGTGCCGTCATGGGCGGCGCGCGTTACAGAATCCTCAGCGCTCGAGCAGGCGTACCTCGAAGGCGTCGCGCATGGCGTCGCCGATGTAGTTGATGGCCACAATGACCAGGATGAAGACCATGGCCAGCGGGTAGATCTGCCACCAGTAGCCGTTGGCGATCGTGGCGGTGCCGTTTTGCAGCATGGTGCCCCAGTCCGTTTGGGGGGTCTGAATGCCCAGGCCGAGGAAACCGAGAGCCGAGAGGGCCAGGATGGCGTCAGCGACAGCGAACGTGCCAGTGGTCACGATGTTGCTGATGGAGTTGGGAAATACGTGGCGGCGGATGATATGCCACTTGCTCGCGCCCATAGCCGTGGCCGCTTGGGCGTACTCCAACTGCCGTATCAGCAGGGCGTCACCTCGGATGATGCGTGCGTTGCCCCACCAGCCGGTGATGCCGATGATGATGATGAGGAACGTCGTCGAGCGCGAGTAAATGGTGATCAGGGTAATCAGCAAGAACAGGTAGGGAATGGAAAGGAAGGCGTCCAGGATGCGCATCATCACGCCGTCGACGACGCCGCCGAAGAAACCGGCCACCATTCCGTAGAGCGTGCCCACGAAGATTGTAATCAAACCAGCCAAAATTCCGAGCGTCAGCGAGTACTCGCCGCCGTAAAGGATTCGTCCCAGTTCGTCGAAACCGGATCCGTCCGTGCCCAGCCAGTGCGCCCACGAGGGTGACGCGTTCCATGGCGCGCTGAGGGCTAGCGCTTGGTTCGTCTGGTTGGTCGGGTGAAACCTTGGGACGAGGAAGCAGGCGACAGTAATAAGTACGAGATACGCAACTGAAGCAACGGCCAACTTGTTGTGGGTGAAAATCTTAAGACGCTGCTTCCACATCGGAACGATGACTTCGTTCTTGTTGTAGGGGGCATCCAGGCCGACTTCGTTGACGGTCATGACCGCCACCGCCGGCTCAGGCAACAACGTCACCTCGAAGAACCTTCAATTCGAATTCGTGGGTTGACGACGCCGAGCATGACGTCGGCGAGCAGATTGCCCATCAAGGTCAAGATCGAGACCATCAGCGTGATGCCCAATACCGTAGGAATGTCAATGTTGGTCGCTGCGTTGACGGTTTGAATTCCCAACCCGCTGTAGTTAAAGACACTCTCGACAATGAGCGCGCCGCCGATCAGACCGGGAAGATAGAGTCCCAAAATCGTCACGATGGGTCCCATTGCGTTGCGGAAGGCGTGACGCATTAAGACGCGCCGGCTGCTGCAGCCTTTGGCTTTGGCCGTGCGCACGTAGTCCTGGACGAGGACTTCGAGCACCGTACCACGCATGTACCGACTGAGGGCGGCCACACCCGCGAGCGTCAGACACGCGACGGGGAGAATAAAGCCCACGGGATCAGTGAACATCGCCCACGGCGAGACTCCGTCAGGAGGGGACGCGGGTAGGTGGGGCCATTTGAAGGCGAACGCTTGCAGCGAGAGCATGCAGAGCAAGAACAGCGGCATGCCGTAGAGCACGAATGCCGTGCCGGTCGCCGCGTAGTCGGCGGTTGAGTTACGCCGTGAGGCCTGGAAGATACCGAGCGGGATGGCGATGATGATGGTGAGGAACAGCGACGACGCGGCGAGCCAAATGGTGCGCGGCACGTAGAGCGAAATGATTCCCCAGACTGACAAGTTCTGTTTGTATGAGTGACCAAGATTGAAGTGGCCGAATACCTGGACGACGTAGTTCCAGAATCGCACTATGAAAGGATGTTCCATTCCGTTTTGCACCGCCCAAATGTGTACCGCGGAAGGCGACGCATGGACTCCTAGTACTGAGAACGCCGGCGCCACGATGCCGCCTGGCTGGAAGTAGGGCAGGGTGAAGGTGACGAGCATCACGATCAATAGGACAAAGAATGACTGTACAAGCCGACGAAGCACGTACGTAAACATGGGGAAAGTGTATCAGCGCAAAGTTGTCTATTAATGGTCGCTAGACGTTCACAATAGGGGCTCGCTCGGTGGGCTCTTAGGGGCGTTGGACATTGAAAAAGACCCCCCATTCGGGGGGGTCCTTTTCAATGAAAATTGTGTTCAGTACGGATTACTTGAGGTACATGTACTCCGGCATGAAGTTCTGCAATGGGTTCTGCGCGAGTCCGGGAACACCATTTACTTTGATCGCAGCCAGCGTCTTCAGGAACTCTCCGGTTGGGTCAGCCTGAGGCTGGTACAAGACGGGCAGTTGGGTCGCTGCTTCCTTGGCGAATGTGCCCAACTTGGCCGTACCAAACGTGGTGGCCTTGATGTCCGCGGTCATGGTTGCGTTGGAGTATGTGCCGACGTTGAAGCCACCACCCGGGGCGAACAGAGTCTCACCCGATGGGTAGTAGTCCGGAGCGTAGCTCCATCCACCGCCCCACGAGCAGATCTCAAACTTCGTACCGGTCTGGCAGTCACTGATCACGGTGTTGAACGTCGCCTCGGAGTGCGTGAAGCTGAAGCCCTCGGCAGCCCAGTCAGCCAGCTCAGTGTTGAACGTGTCGTCCAACGACGGTGTGCCACTGGCCCACACAATCGAGAAACTGAGCGTGGTGCCCTTAGTGATGCCTGCTCCACATTGAGTCGCACCAGTACCAGGCGATGCACACTCCATCACCTTGCTGGAGTTGAGCTTCCAACCGTGGCTCGTGAGCAACTTCGTACCGGCGCTAACGCTGAAGGGGTAGGGGTTTGGCACTGGCTGTAGGGCCGCGGCAAGTCCACTGACCGATTTTGGCGTGTAGGGCGGCAGCGGACTGTCGATTGGCGCGCCGTAACCCTTGTCAACCTTCTGGATGATGCCCAACTGGTCCACGCCGTCCTGCAGCGCCTGGCGGATGTAGAGCTGCGCAACGAGTGCGTGCTTGGGGTCCTTGGGGCTGAAGTTGAACGGTGCGTAGTTAAAGGCCCACGTGGTGCCCGTCGTCAGGTTGTAATTATTGGAAATCGCCGACCAGTTCGCGCCGACCTTGTCAGGCCCCGGGGCGTTACTCGTCAGTTCGGTAGGGTCAACGGTGCCAAGGGTGATGTGACCCGAGCGAAGTGCGGTCTCCTCGGCGTTTTCTGTGGTGTACGCGTCTTCCTTCACGAAGTCAATGCCCTTTTGTGCCTTCACTGGACCTGAGTAGGTCGGGTTCGGAATAAAGGTGGCGTTGCCCAAGTCGTCCATGGCGGTCAACTTCCATGGGCCGTCAGCGCCGCTGGTCCACAGCGCGTCGGGGAAGTTCGTCTGGGTTGACGACTGCTTGTCGAGGTACTTCTCAACGGCCTTGCAGGCAGTGTCAGTAGCCGCGGCACCGTAAGCACCGGTAGCGCAGGTCGAGGTCTTGCCTGGAGCGGTGATGTCCCACGTGTTAGGCATCGGGGTCAACTCCGCGAGATAGTTGTACAAGATCCAGCCTGGGTTCACCGAGCCCGTGAACTTGATGGTCACCGTGTTGCCCGTTCCAGTGGCGCTCGCCACCTGGTCGGGGATTCCGTATCCCTTGTTGTAACCACAGTAGCTAGTGGGGTCGGCCTTGTANNAGCCCTTCATCGTGATCGTGATGGTCTTGTTGCTATTGCTAAAGACCGGCGCATTGGCGGGCGACAAACTGTAGTCCACAGCGCTAGAACCAGGTGTGCCGAACCAGTAGACGGGACGGTACGTCATCTCCTGGAACTGGCTCAAGGTAGCGACCGAGAAGAACGCGCAGCCCAGATACGGGAAGATGTAGTTCGGAGCCGCGCCCGGAGCTTCCGCGAACGTAATCGTGTTCGAGTCGGTACTCGTGGTGCCGCTCGCGCCGCTCGTGGTAGGAGCAATCAGTCCCAACGACAACGCACCGGCTGCGGCGCCGNNTACCACCGAAATGGTCACGTCCAATTTGCCCACCCGTTTCGGATGATTGTTGGCAACTGTATCGGGCGATGTAGGTCGGCACAAGTTCATGAAGGCCAGATAATTGTGACAATGACGTAATGAACTCCTTTCTATTGCTCGAAAATTACTAAAACCCCTAAATTGGTGGCTTTTAGTTGGTTAGGAGCCTTACGACTTGTGCGGCGATGGAGGGGGCGTCGGGATTCTCAAAGTTGAAGCCATTTTCCGTCAATTTCACGGGCGTAACACGCTGACTCGCGAGCACCGCTTCAGTTGTCAATTGAGTGCCCAACACGACTTTGAGCGACACCGCCGGAATTCTCGCGAACGAGGGACGGTGCAGCGCCTGGGCCAGGTCGCGCGCAAACTGCT
>PMAL01000009.1 GCA_003152555.1 Acidimicrobiaceae bacterium
CCATTCGTGGCTTAAGGCTAGGACCGAAGGGTCGGCGAAGGCGGGGGGCACCTACGAAAAGGCGTGTTCCTGAACGACCACCATCGACGGGAATACCTATCTTCGGTAATATCAGACGGAGCACGGCTCGCAATGGCCCCCGTCGGCTGCCCGGTAAGGCGATGGCATAGTGCAGGTATCGACCCAGAAGGGCGTCGGCCGCCGGGTTCTCAAAAATTGACTGCTCAAGCCAGCAGTCGGCGTCGGAGTGCGACAAGGCCCCTTGGTAGTCACGGAGAGATCTCAGCGGATAGCTGTCTTCGCTCAATACCGTCAACCACTCGTTGTCTGCCAACTTGAGGAGACTCATTGATTCTAGGAGTGCTTCGAGGAAGGAGTAATCGCCCCATTCGACCGGGCGCGACGTAATGAATACTTCACAAGAAGTCGACTCAAGAGGGGCGCTATCCCGGTCACGCATGATGACGATTCGGGCATCAGGAACTTCGGCTTGGATGCGTTCAACGAGCCGTACGATTCGATCCGAGTTGTAGTAGCTCGTCAGCAGATACGTGAAACGGTCGGCTACTGCCATGGACGAAATATACTTGAGGAGGGGTACGAGCAAGCGGGCAATAGACCCGGCCGCGGCAAACGAGGCAAAGCGTTTCGACGAATCGTGAGTGGGCTCCCGACCGCCAAGTTCCGCGATCGCTTGGTCCAGATGGCGACCAACCAAGGGCTCGCGGTCATTGCCGTCGACCCGTCGTATACCTCTAAGGGGCCAAGGAGCGCTGGCTCATCCACTGCAACAGATCTCGTCCGAAGCGAATAGCCACCATGCGGCGGCGCTCGTCATCGACAGTCGCGGGCTCGGACACCGAGCAAGGCGACGGGAGGGGTGCGACTCGACGCGACCAAAGGATCGCGAAGAGAGAGCTACCAACTATTTTGCGAGTAACATCACCCTTTCAAAATTAAGTAATTCTCAAAGAGAACACCTGCTCAAGATTGCGAAAATCCTACAGCGACGCTGTCAATGACGCTGATAATTACGGGTGAATCAGCGTGAAACCTGACGACTTCATGACTCGGTAACCGAGCCAGTATCGGACTTGAGGGACACTCCACGAACTGATCTGAGTCGCATGACACGCAAGGGGCCACAAGTTCAAGTTCTGTACGGCCCAGCGTTGGGGATGCCAATAATAATTACGTGTTAGTGCATTGACAAAGATTTTTGGTCTAACAGTCAAGAGATCTCGTGTCTGGTTAGTACGAACGCCTCCACGAGTTGATCGCTGTCGCCGTTCATCGGATACGCCCTTCGAGAGAAGAGCCGCAGTCCAGCTTTCTGGATTTTGTCCACGAACGCGTCAATAGTGCCATGAACTTCCTCTGCCTCGACCTCATCGACGGCAAGGTTCCAAAAGTGGTTGCCGTCGGGCAGCATATCGACTGTCAAAACAACGAGACCCCCCTACGCGCACCGTTCGGCTTATTTCACCTATCGCGTGACGTTGAGTCTTGGCGGGCATGTGTTTGATCGCGGACGCCGAGACGGCAACGCTTAGCGAGCCCTCGTCAAAAAGTCGGTCCTCTATCCCTGCCTTATGCGTGTCGATGCCCCATTGGCCGTAATCGACCCACTGCCACTCATTGGAGTACTCGTTATCGAGCTGTTCGGAATCGACCACAGAAGTTGTATATCCGAGGCGCGCTTACAAGATAAGGGTAGGTGACTTTCCCGCACTGAATTCCACCGCCGCACCGGACCCTGCTCCATGTTCGGCCACCTGGCGCATCGTCCAGGCATATTCGCAAGCTCTGAGAGAGTTCCCGGCAACCCGTCCTCCAAAAGCGCGACGGGATGTGCGCCTATCACGAAGGGCCTCCGCAGCGAGCGGGAAGTCCCCTGTCCGCACGAAGACCGAACTTGGAGCGCGAAAATCGGACAATAATCCACGAATGGCGGGTGCACCCATTGCGGAAGCCCACCAATGACGATTGTGACGTCGCACTTTGTTCGGGTCAATCTCAAGTTCGAACAGTCCGCGCACACTTGGATCGCCCGCTGAACGCGAAATTATTTTTTCGTGGTGAGAGGACGAGCTAGCAAAGACGCCAACACTCGTTCGAGTTGTTGGCATGAGTTCTTGACGGACATCTGCGCGGCGGTATGGGAGCCGTTGGTTGCCAAATGGACCCTCAAATCCTTGTCACGCAGGAGCTGCATCGCAGCGGTAGCGAGAGCTTGTGCGTCACCGACGGGAACGAGCAGGCCATTGTTCCCGTCCCGAAGGAAGTCCTCAACGCCTCCGGACCTCGTGGAAATAACGGCGGCACCGCATGCCATCGCCTCGGCCGCTGGGAGGCCCCAGCCCTCATAGCGACTGGCTAAAAGGAAAACGCTGGCTCGGTTGTACAGGGCTCGCAACTCTTTGTGAGGAATTTGCCCGAGACTTGTGATGCCCCTTGGCAAAGGCTCATTGATTCTAGACCCGAAACACTCGACTCTTACATCGGATTCCTCGCGTAGGATCAACGCCGCGGCTGCCAAGGCCGTTGGCAAGTCTTTCACCGCTTCGAATCGTGCCGGGAAGGCGACAACCCTCTCGCGGGTCTCGATGGACGCATCGACGCCGAACTCTCCCTCGAGCAACCCGGCCACCACCGTTGCGATCGGCTTTCTTCCGATCTCTTGGAGCATGGCGGCGACAACGCTAGACGTTGCGATCTGATAGACGTCATCACGTCCGAGTGCCGCCTTCATTCGAGGACGGATCTGGGTGTTGGACATCCAGAACTCGTAGTCGTAAACGATCTGGGCGAGGACGCCCGCCTGCTCCGCGGGCTCCCTTGTGCGTTCTGCGGTCTGCCACGCCGTCAGCACCGTGACATCCGCCGCCGGGAGCGAGCGGCTCGATAGCGTCGGAATCAGGATCGATCGGATGCTCGGTTCAAAGGTAAACCACGAGATCGGGGGTCGCCTAGTTGTCGCCTGCCGCGCTTTCGCTTTCGCAAGAGAAACCTGGTCACGAAGCGAGAGGTAGTCTTCGCCGGTGATGGGATGAACCAATGTGACCTCATGACCCTTCGAGGCGAGTGCATTCGCATATTGGTAGTGGACTTTGTAGCCACCAATCGGGTAATCGAAGAGTTTCGGGAGTATGAAAGTTAGTCGCATCGTCGCAACAGAAGGTATACAGGGCCCGCCCTTCTTCGAGCGAACTCGAAGGAATAACAAACCACGATGGCGCTCATCCTTTGGGAGGACCGAAGGAATAGAGTTCGAACGGCCATAACGTGACCCGCTTCACACGCATTTTTTTATCCTACCCAAATTCTTGGATGTCATTAAAGAGCTTTAGTGGCATAGCCCCGTCTGCTCCTTCTCGGCATAGTGCGATCCCTCTATTGTCGAGTCACTAGGGCTCAGCAGTCCGTCTCACTGAGAGGTTCTGAACTGGGTTGGGTTTGTCGCGAAGAATCTCGGTGCCTTTGGAGACCTGCTGGGCGAGGACCGAATGGTGCAAGGCCCCGAAAAACCTGACAATTGGTTTTCCGAGTCGATCGAAGTAATAAATAGTCATCGTTGGTCTGGGAAGATCCACGACCTCCTGAAGGGGCAGTGCAGTGATTCAATTTTAATTAGTGATTGTCTTGAGAGCACACGACCTCGAGACACTTTCTCGAGGATGCTCTCGGCGCAGGCAACCCAAACTAAGGGCTTGGGATCACTGTTGTGCGCGTTGAGGTAGTTTTCAATCGCGCTCACGAGATCGGGCACCGAAGGAAAGTCGCTACGACGAATAGCCTTGTCGGTGATCTCGCGGAACCAGCGTTCGACGAGGTTGAGCCACGAGTTCGAGGTCGGGGTGAAGTGCAGATGAAGCCGGGCGTGCTTGGCGAGCCAGCTCTTCACGTCGGGATGCTGGTGGTTGGCGTAGTTCTCGCGGATCAGGTGAACCTTGACTGCGTTGGGCACTTCGCGGTCGTTCTTGCGCAAGAACTTCAGGAACTCTTCGTGACGGTGTCGCGCTCGGCACTCACCGATCACGGTGCCGGTGCCGGTGAGGGCGGCGAAGCGCGTGGTGGTGCCGTGGCACTTGTAGTTGTGGGACATGGTTCCGCGCAACCCTNNTGAATCTGGCTCTTCTCGTCTATGCAAAGCACGGCGGCCTTCTCCGGTGGCTTCAAATGCGGTCCCACTACGTCGATGAGCTTCTGCGTTTGCGCGGACGTCCTGAGCGCCGAGGCGAAGAGTTACGGCACG
>PMAL01000077.1 GCA_003152555.1 Acidimicrobiaceae bacterium
GAGTGATCTCCAGGTCCCGATCAAGAGACTCTTTGACGACAAGATCAAGATCCTGGTCATCGACGAGGTGCAATTCGCCAGCGTGGAGCAGATTGACGCGCTGGCTCGACTGGTAGACGATCACGGGATTGACGTGCACGCGTTTGGCCTGTCGGCAGATTTTCTGCTCAACATTTTCCCTGGNNTTGATGGCGCCGTCGCGCGCGAGGGTGATCAATTCTTCTTTGGCAACGTGCTCGAAGGCGTGGTGCACTACCAAGTGCTCTGCCGCACGCACTACCGGTTGGGCCAGCTGGGCGCCTAGAAAAACGCCGAACAGAGCTCGTAGAGCTCGCGCGGCACGTGGCGCTGGCCCGTGGCGACCGTCGACAGTGGCTCGAGCGTGACGTCGTTGCCCCGCACGAGGGGGATCACGCCATACTTGCCCGCGACGACTGCGTCGTAGGCACAGGCGCCCACCCGCGTCGCCCAAATGCGGTCGTAGGCGGTTGGGCTGCCGCCTCGTTGGAGGTGTCCGAGCACGGTAGTGCGCACTTCGAATCCTCCGTATTCGTCGATTTTGGACGCCACGAAGTGGCCCACGCCGCGGGTGGCCAGTCGCACGCCGCCGATGCCGCCACTCGTGATCTCGGAGGACTCAACACCGCCCACCGTGCCCAGATTGATGCCTTCGGCGACAACGACGATTGAAAAAGCACTCCTAGAAGTGCGCCGCTTAACGAGATGGGCGATGATCTCGTCCATCGTCATGGGGAACTCGGGGATGACGATGAGGTCGGCCCCACCGGCGAGTCCTCCCATGGCGGCCACCCATCCGGTCGCGCGACCCATGGTTTCGACGATCATGACGCGGTGGTGAGAGGCGGCGGTCGTGTACAGCCGGTCAAGTGACTCGGCCACGATGCTGACTGCGGTGTCAAAGCCAATGCAGTAATCGGTCCCGATGAGGTCGTTGTCGAGCGTCTTGGGTACACCCACCACTGGTGCACCGCATTCGGCTAGCCAGTAGGAGATTCGTTGGGTTCCGTCGCCGCCTATCGCGACGAGCACGTCGAGGTGTTCGTCGATCGCCTTTAACACGTGCAGGCGCCCGCCTTCGGGGCTGTCTAGGTCGTAGCGCGCGGTGCCGAGCAGGGTTCCGCCCTGGCCGACAATGCCCGAGAGGTCGTTCGGGGTGAGGTCGCGGCCGGCGAAGTCGTTGGCCAGACCGGCCCAGCCGTTCTCTATGCCAATGAGTTCGTGGCCGTCGCGAAAGGCCATAATGCCAATGCTGCGAATGGCCGCATTAAGCCCTGGAGCGTCGCCACCTGCAGTCAGAACCCCAATGCGCATCGAACCTGCCCCGTGCTTGTTTATTTCCCGCCCTCACTTTAGGCGATATTGCTGGTAATTCAGGTGAGGTCACCTATCACCGGCTTCGCTCGCGCCACGGTGAAGAATTAAAAAATGTCCCAGGACCTACCTTCTTCTCACGTGTCGACGGGGCCGGCGAGCGTGGAATGCGCCAACCGGTTCGCCATCTTTGATGAATGTCCGCTCTGCGGATCTACGCTCACTCCTGAGCACGCGCACTTTCGCTGCACCTCGTGCGGCTGGCGTGACAGTTGTTGTGATTAAAAGGCAATAAAACAGCGCTTTTAGAGTTTCGCAACATTTAACTTTCGCTGTTCGTTCTCTTCACCGTCCGTTCACTTCGGATTCCTAGGTTCTGTGTGGCTGAGTCCACGCGGCGCTCGTTGTGTGGAATTTGTCTTAGCCGCACACGATTCACTTTCTTTAGGAGGAAAGCCAAAAATGAAGAAGAACCTTCGAGGAAAGTTGGGTGTAGCGATCGCTACGCTGGGACTTCTCTCAACATTTGCAGTGACCACTGCGGGAGCGTCTGCGACTCTCAATGGTGACTTGACCTTTGCGTCAGCCGATGGCGCTGCAGCCCTCAACCCAGCCATGGGCGGATCAAGCTTCGACGAGCCATTCTTTAACTCGGCGATTCCCGTATATATGTCCGAAGCGGCGAAGGTCTCGGGTGCCAACGCCCCGAGCGCCATCTCGCTCTATTCACCCACCGGCTCGACCGCCGGAAAGAAGGGCGTCGTCACGGGCACCTACGCCGTAGGCGCGTCTGACGTGCCAATGGGAACAGTCGTTAACGGAACTAATCTCGACTCTTCGATCCTGACCAACACGAACGCAGCCAGCACGCTTAACTCGTACGTGCAGGTGCCGGTTGTACTTGGCGGCGAGGGCATGATGTACAACCTGCCGTCGCTCAACGCGAAGTTCAAAAAGGATCCGGTCATTCTTAACTCGGCAATCTTGGCCGGCATCTACGACGGNNGTGTACCGCGCCGATGGTTCGGGTACGACGTTTATCTTCATGAACTACTTGAACGCGACGCAGGGAGCTAACTTCAAGACTTCTTCCGGTGCCGAGGTCTATCCCAACACGACCTTCAATCAGGGCGAGGTACCAAGCAATGGATTGGGCGGTCAGAAGAACGCCGGCGTCGCCGCTGACGTCGAGCAGACCGTGGGTGCGATTGGTTACGTCGAATACTCGTACATCCTCTTGCAGCACACATTGCCCGCAGCGCTCATCGTGAACGCCAAGGGTCAGGATGTTGCGATCA
>PMAL01000105.1 GCA_003152555.1 Acidimicrobiaceae bacterium
ACTGCGGGCTTCCATACTTCGTGGGTGGAGTGATCGGGGAGGAGGAGTCGCTCTTGCTCCAGACCCCGGCGTCGCTGCACGACCGGTTCCGGCTCGACGTGCGCGTTGACACCGAGGCCTTAAGCATCGATCCCTCGACCCGCACCGTGTCGGTGAGGAACCTCATCAGGGGCGCCTCGTACGCACTCTCCTACGACTATTTGATCCTGAGTCCGGGGGCGTCGCCCGTCATCCCGCCGATTCCCGGCATCGAACGCGCGTTGCCACTTCGCACCGTCGAGGACGTGGAGCGAATGGTGAGCGCCGTGGAGACGTCACCCGAAAGTGCGGTCGTCATCGGGGGAGGGTTCATCGGCGTGGAGATCGCGGAGAACCTGAGGCACCGCGGCATCGCCACTGCGATTATTGAGGCGACAGCGCAGGTCCTGGCCCCCCTCGACCCTGAGATGGCGGCGCCGGTCGCGAACGAACTGCGGCGCCACGGCGTGTCGCTGCACCTCGGCGATTCGGTCGAGGCGATCACGTCGAGGGACGTGCGACTGGCCTCTGGCGACGTCGTTGCGGCGGACTTGGTGATCGTCGCCATTGGGGTTCGCCCCGACACGAGCCTGGCCCGCGCGGCGGGACTCGCCATCGGCGAGCGCGGCGGCATCGCCGTCGACGAGTTCAACCGGACCAGCGTGACGAGCATCTACGCGATTGGAGACGCCGCCGAGAAGCAGGACGCCCTCGACGGAGCGGGCACGCTCGTTCCCCTCGCCAACCTCGCCAACCGCCACGGACGAGTCGTGGCGGATCACATCGCCGGACGCACCGTGCGACCCCGTGCGACGATCGGAACCGCGATCGTGAAGGTTTTCGACCTCACAATCGCGACGACGGGTTGGAACGAGAAGCGACTCGCGTTGCAGGGCCGGGCATTCCTCGCGATCCACACTCACCCGGCATCGCACGCGAGTTACTACCCCGGGGCGAAGGTCATGGCGCTGAAGTTGCTCGTTGACCCTCTATCGGGAGCGATTCTCGGCGCCCAGGGCGTCGGCACCGAGGGCGTCGACAAGCGCATCGACGTGCTCGCTACCGCGATTCGGGCCGGACTGACGGCCCCGGAGCTCGCGGACCTGGAGCTCGCCTACGCACCGCCATTCGGCTCGGCGAAGGACCCCGTCAACATGCTCGGCTACATCGCCGAGAACCTGCTCTCGGGGCTCGTCGAAACGGTGCAGTGGAGTGAGGTTGACAACTACCGGGCCCGAGGTGCCCAGTTCGTTGACGTGCGAACTCTCGAGGAGTTCGCCCGTGGCTCGCTGCCCGGGGCGCTCAGCATCCCGGTCGATCAACTCCGCGAGAGGTCCGGGGAACTCGACGACGTCGAGACCGTCGTCAACTGCCAGGTTGGCCAGCGAGGCCACGTCGCGACCCTGCTCCTGAACGAACTCGGCTTTCGAGCGCTGAACCTCGACGGTGGCTACAAGACGTGGCACTCCTCACCCGCGGCCGTGGCACCCCAGCTCGTCGGCTAACGCAACGAATGGCAAACTATAAGGAGAAAGGCAATAACTGATGTGTCATCAAGCAACTTGCAGGAAGTGTTCAAAGCCGACGTGGCGTGGATGTGGGAACCATATCGAACAGGCGTTGGCCGGCGTACCAAAGAATCAGCGGTGCACGTGCTGCCAGGACTCGGCGGCGTCAAAGTCGAGTTCGACTACAGGTGAGGGTTTCTTCGCTCGCCTCCTGAGGCGCTGAACCCGTGACGTCCGCGGCTGACCGCTGGCGCCACTCACTTGACGCTTGGGCTCTGCCCGAAGACATTCTGGCGGAGGCCGAGGAGAGCCCGTGGATTCACCCGCCGGTACTCTTCCAGATTCCTGACGTTATCGAATCCTCGCCGTCGCATGATCGCGCGCGCGAAGCGGTTCCCGTGGGTGGCACCGTGCTGGACGTCGGCTGCGGAGGCGGCATTGCCGCTTTCGCGCTCACGCCTCCGGCCGCCCACGTGATCGGCGTGGATCACCAGGCCGAGATGCTGACGATGTTCCAGGCGAACGCCACGAAGCACGGCGTCACCTGTCAGACGGTCGAGGGCTTCTGGCCAGCCGTGGCTGACGCGACACCCAGCGCGGACGTTGTGACTGCGCACCATGTCGTCTACAACGTTGGCGACATCGTCCCGTTTCTTCGAGCGTTAGACGATCACGCGCGGGTTCGCGTGGTCTTGGAGATGCCCGATCATCATCCGCTGGCGTCAATGTCTGAGGCGTGGTGGCACTTCTGGCAGCTCGAGCGACCAGATGGGCCGACCCCGTCAGATCTCCTTGAAGTGCTCGAGGAGTTGCGCGTTGACGCGCACCGAGAGCAGTGGAGCGGTGCAATGCGTGTGGAGCAGAATCTGGAACAGGCCGCGCATTTCATGCGTATCCGACTCTGCCTACCCGCGTCGCGAGAAGGTGAAGTCCACGACTTCTTAGCCACTCGACCGGAATCGCCGGCTAGAGAGTTGAGCACCATCTGGTGGGATACCTCGACACTCGCCGAGAAATGATCGACCTTCCTTCACTTAAATGCTGCGTGGAAGGACTCGAAACCGTGCCGAGCAGGATGGAGAGTCGACTGGTGACCCGCAGTCAACTTAACGCAACTCGCGATGCGACTGGATCACTTCGGGCTTCGTCGAACCAACTGATTGAGTGGCGTGGTTGGTGATGATATGTCAACCCATCAGGAATTCAGTGGGCCCGAGTGCGCGGCCACGGTTCTGAACTCCGGTGTGAACTTTCATGTCGTGGTTCGCGTGGTGACATCCTTAAAACCGACCTCGTCAGTCGGTCAGTTAGGTGTCCGCAATCACGTGTGGACGGGCGAGTGAAACGCTTCCAATCGGTGTTGCCATGAACGCATTTCACGGCCAGGCACTACGTGCGATGGATGTTCTCGAAGCGACGCGAGGTGCTCGAAGAGGCGGTAGCGCGTCTCGGACGCCTGCGATGAGATCTTTTGTGAAGAAAATTCGCTGTGTATCCGTGTACTCGTTGGCGGCATAATCTCTGCGTAACCGCGTGGAGAGGAACACGATGACAAAAAGTGCGTCGAAGGACCTTGAGCAAGGTCCAACGCGCTTTGCTGAGCTCAATGCTGTTCTTGCTGAGCTCGTCGAGGTTTCACGCCGGGAATTGGCCAACAATTTTATTGGCGCGTACCTTCAGGGATCGTTTGCCTTGGGCGCGGGGGATAGGGCAAGTGACTGTGACTTCATCGTTGTTACGTCGGGACCCGTAACGCCCATGCAGGAAACGAAACTTCAGGCCTATCACGACGAATTGCCTACACGAGAGGGCTTCTGGAATCGCCACATCGAGGGCTCCTACGCTCCAGCGGATGAACTCAGGACGCTCGCCGGACGGGGGCGAGACTGGCTCTACGTCGATCATGGTTGGCGCCAGATGCAGTGGAGCGAGCACTGCAACTCCGCGGTCGCGCGATGGATTCTCCGCGAGCACGGTGTGACGCTTGCTGGTCCAACTACGAGTCAATTAGTGGACCCAATCCCTCGAGGGGTATTGCGTGGCGACATGCATCGAGAGATCCCGACGTTCATCCCGGATCTGCTCGGTTGGATCTCAATGGACATTGCCTGGGCGCAGCGCTACGCCGTCGAGTCATTGTGCCGGATGTGGNNACCCGTTGCTGCAAAATGCGCTGGATGACCGACTGCTCGGCTTCGATCCGACACAAATGCCCGCCGCACATCTGGTCGAGGAGACACTTGAGTTCGCCACGTTAGTGACGCGAGCAGTGCGTTAGATCCGCTCTATCAATGGTTCAGTCCGACGACATCAAATTCAGATATCTCCAGAGTCAAGAAGGTGTCCAGTACTTTCTCAGCAATCGGGGGCCAGGGTGATCAAGGAATGGCTGGATCGTCCGGGGACAACCGACGGCCTCAAATCGACGCAAAGACATCGGGGCTGCATTTTCGACATGCAAGTTACAACTTGCACATCGCTGCAGAATGCGCTAGTGTCCACTTGCGTATAAATACGTTGATATTGGAGGATGAACTGATGAACACGAACAGCATTGAACGCGAAGTCTCGATTGAGGCGCCCATTGAACGAGTGTGGGAGGCGTTGACTAGCGCCGAGTCCATCGGCACGTGGTTTGGCGTCGGTGCCGCGGCCACCATTGATTTGCGCGTGGGCGGGGTAATGGTGATCAACCACGGCGATCATGGCACATTCCAGACTCTCATTGTCGCGGTTGATCCGCCCCGCGCTTTCTCCTACCGATGGGCGAGCGCCTTTCCTGACGAACTGGCCACTGAAGAGAATTCCACGCTGGTGGAGTTCACACTCCGGTCTTCTGGCGACGGCACGGTCCTTCGCCTTGTAGAAAGCGGATTCGACGCGCTGGACATTCCTGCTGATCGTCCGGACGCCAGCTTCGAAAGTCATTCGAAGGGTTGGACGGGTGTGATCGCGAAGTTCGCTGAGCACGTCATGGGCAACGACGACCAGCCGTTGGTTTCTTCGTCGTGAGTGTCGCCGAGGTCCTAACGGCGCTCGCCGATCCGACGCGTCGCGATCTGCTGGAGTTGCTTTCCGTACGCGGTGAGGCAACAGCTACGACCCTCGCAGAAGACCTTCCGATCAGCCGTCAGGCAGTGGCCCAGCATCTGGCCGTACTCGACGGGGTAGGGCTCGTGACGGGCCGGCGTCAAGGTCGAGAACACCACTTCGTCGTTCGCCCGGACACCCTCGACGAAACAGCCCGGTGGATGAGTCAACTTGCGCAACAGTGGGATAAGAGACTGCGGACGATTAAGCACATTGCAGAGACGGCACACCGAGCGTCGCGGTAATTGCGATTTGTACACAGCGTCGCGCAAACCTTCGAATGCTCGCAGTCCAGCACGAATCAGGAAGGAGGTTCGCTGCCGGGTGCAAAGTGACCCATCTCGGCACCCAGCTTCTTCGCGATGTTGGCGGCGTGCAGGTGGATCTCTTCTAAGAGGTCGGTGTTCTTCTTCATTTGCTCGGTAAGCACTGTGTTCTCTTCGATCAGCGTCTTGATGTCGTCGGTGTTCTTCGCGGTGTGCAGTGCCACTTCGGACGAAATGGCGTCGGCTCGCTTGGCGGCGATCAAGAGAGTGGCGCCCTGGATGCCGGCAAGCATCGAGAGGAAGAGGTTGAGCAGGATGTACGGATACGGGTCGAAGGCTTTGTGGTTGAGGACGTGCTGGATGAGCAATGTGTTGGTCAGGGCCCAAGCAATCATGACGGCGAAGAACGCAAAGACAAAAGGCCAGGAGCCCATGGCGTTGCGCATCTTGTCCGCAGCCCGTTCGCCAATGGAGAGATCGTCGCCGGAACGAACGCCGGGATGCTTGTGCCAATGAGTGGTCCACGCGGATTCGTGCATGAGTGCAATGTTCGCACAGGTGGGCAACCGCCGAGGGGACTGGACCGTGTTTGATTAGCGCACGTGACCACCAGACTCGGGGAGGAAGGTTATCTACCCCCAGTCTGGTGGTCAGCGTGACGCCTGGTGTTCCCGCTGTTGCAGCAGTGCCGCGGAATGCGATCGGACTCTTCGACTCAGTAGAGTGGACGAGCTCGGGCTGAAGTACGTCCTACTGAGTCGATTCGGCGATTTCTTATCACTCGTGCGACATCTGGCTAAATAGTAAGGAGAACTGGCGTACACAACCACCCCAAAGTTGATGTTCTGTCCGACTACGAAACCCTCGGCGCAGACAAATGGTCCCCTTGGCTTAGATGCGCCGAGATTGGCGACCCTGAACGAGAACAGAGCGCTCCGCACGTTGGACTGGTGGTTATTCGGCAATCGCGAACGCGAGCCGTCGCCGGTGGTCCGCGCACCATCGTAGTGCGACTAACCCAAGGGATGACATCCTTCTCCTAAGGGTCAATACCTTCAATTCACTGGTGATCTCTGTGCTGCAAGATCAAAGTTGTGGGTAGGCGGCGCCTGAAGATTCACCTACCTTGCAACTGATGACTTATGTGGACACCTTCGCGCCCGTGGGCGATTTGTACGGACATCGGGTTCATTACTATCGATTAAACGGGGTGCTCGATTGTCGCTCACCCTACCTACGCCCTGGAGTTCGATGACCACTTATCTCGTTCTGGGAGCTAGCGGCTTTCTGGGCAGCCACGTTCATCAAGCCATAAAACGTTCGTCGGATTCCCCGGCCCTCGTCGCCGCGAGTCGCCGTCCACCGCGAATTGCGTTGCCGGCAAACAGTAGTTGGGTGCCGTTGGACCTTAATAAGGCCACCGTGGAAGAGCTCGTGATTCTGATTGAAGCGAGCCGACCCGACGCGTTAATCAACTGTGCGGGACTCACCTCGGGTTCGGCCGAACAGATGTGGGAGACCAACACCACCTTCGTGGACAAATTGATCCAAGCCCTTCGTCAATGCGGACCACGACCACTCGTGCACTTCGGTTCGTCCGAAGAGTACGGTCCCCAACCCTCGCAGGTGCCGATTAAAGAAACCGCAACGGAACATCCGGTGAACGATTACGGACGATCGAAATTGGCGGCGACGCGCAAGATCACTCACGCCACTGAGCAGGGTGACATTTGCGCCACGGTGCTGCGAATATTTAATCCGATTGGTTCGGGCGCGCCGCCCGGGTCACTGGCCGGTCAGGCCGTGCAGGAGCTGAACCAAGCGCTCAAGAAGAAAAGCTCTTCGATCACGTTGAGTTACTTGCAGACATATCGCGATTTTGTCGCGGCGACCGATGTCGCGCGTGCCGCTCTTGGCGCGACGCAGTTACTCGGTCGCGCACCGGTCATCAATGTTGGGCTCGGCAAGGCAATGTCCAATCGATCGATGGTCGAACTCATTGCCCACGCCGCGGGGTTCGAGGGAGAGATTGTCGAAGAGATCGACGACGCTTACATCGAAGAAGTGCCCTGGCAACAAGCCGACATTTCGCGCATGGGACACGAAATTGGCTGGACACCCCAAACCACGATTGCTCAGGCCGCCGAGGAACTCTGGAAGGGTGATGCCGAGTCAACGTCAACGCCTGGTGGGATTGCCGACCAGCTGAGCAGTTGGTAGGTGGCTCGATGATTAACGTAAGTGAGGGATTGTGACGAACTATTCAAGCGACAGTGAATCGATACCGCGCTTTCGCCCCGCGCCGATGACGCCCGACGAGATTCGAAACAGAAGGTGGCGCCTTCGGCTCATTGCCTACGTCGACGGGGTACTGCTGTTTGTCCTCATGCTCACCTTCTCGCCCGAGTGGTTTCTCATGATCATTATCTGGCTAATTGCCAATTTTGCGGTACTCACGTGGGACTACCGCAACAACATTAAGAACCGACGTATGAACGTGGTGGGCTGGGCCGAGGAGGATTCGATCCTTATAAACATGGACATCTACCGACAATTGATAGCGGCGCTTCGCTGGGATGTCGTGGGTTGCGCAGTTTTCCTGGTGGCTGGTTTCTTCAATCCCTGGGGCTTCGCGATGGCGGTATTCATGGGCCTGTCGGGCATTGGGGTATACCTGGTGGCCAAGCGATATCGCTGACCGGTTGACGCTTCGAGCGGGGCCGATAGCGGGACTCGAAAAAATCGTAATGCCCTACTTCGATTCGTTGTCAGTGCCTTCGTTGTTTTCGTAGCGCCCTCGAGGTCCGAGGGCTTCGGCCAACTCAAAGCGAGATGTGACGCCCAACTTGCGGTAGGCGCGAGAGAGGTGGCCCTCGATGGTCTTTACGTTGACGAACAGCTCGTCGGCGATGGCCCGGTTTGTGACGTTTGCGGCCGCCATATGGACGGCGCGCAGCTCCGCGGGCGTGAGTGAGTCAACTCCCGTTGAGCCCAGACGGCGCGGACGTGCCCCGGCCGCGCGCAGTTGCGTGCCCGCCACTTCGACGAGGCGATGCGCCCCGCAAAGCGACGCGAGTGACGCGCCTTTGTGCAAGATGTCGCGCGCGCTTTCGGGATCCTGGCGGTCCACGAGCGCGGCGCCGAGGTCGACCATGGCTTCGGCCGTTTCCAGACGGGCCGGAGAACCTTCGAGGACTTCGACCGATTCGGTGAGCCAGGCCGTGCGTTCGTCGAGGTCTTGACTGGAGGCGCCCATCGCTCGTAGCGCCGTGCCGAGACTTCGCGGAGCCCCGAACGCGCGAGCGGACACGAGGTGCTTTTCGGCCAGTTGGTGCGCCTCATCCCATTGACCGAGTGACGCCAACACTCGAGCGGCCGGTGGATGCCAGGCAACGAGCACGGGATTGGTGATACCCGCGCGCGTCGCGGTCTCGCCCGCCTGTTCGAATTCATCGAGCGCCTCGACTGACTGGTTGCACATCGAAAACAGTCGACCGCGCTCAACGTGGGCTCCGACTCGATCGAGCGGCTCGTCGATCAATTCTGGGTCAAACGTGCCCAACTCGTAGATTGCTTCTTGGGTACGGCCCTGGGCAATGAGCAGATCGATGAGGCCGACAACCGGTCGCGAACTGAAGGCGCCGCCGAGTTCGTGATGGCGCAACAACGCCTCTTCGGCCTCGCCGAGCGATCCTTGCCACAACTTCGAAAGCACGATCAGTCGCAGCACTTCGTCTTCGTTGGAGACGTCGCCCTGTTCGAGTGCGCGTCGGCGTCCGACTTCTAGGATCCGGTCGACCGTGGCGAATTCGTCCGCGCCAAGCAAGATTCGACAGGCCATGGTCTGCATCATCTCGCTTGACAGTTCACCGGCGACCGACTGATCGGGATCGATGACGGCACTCAACATCTTCGCGACCGACTTGGCCGACATATTGGGATCGGACTCGAATTCGTGAATGCTCAAGAACGCGGTCGCCACTTT
The DNA here is from genome assembly GCA_003152555.1 of Acidimicrobiaceae bacterium. Classification (GTDB taxonomy): domain Bacteria; phylum Actinomycetota; class Acidimicrobiia; order Acidimicrobiales; family RAAP-2; genus RAAP-2. Next base: position 8,868 of record PMAL01000105.1, read on the forward strand.
CGCCACGTTGGACGTGGCGTCCGATTTCGGCAGGAGCTTCTGAATCTTGGTCACGCCCTCGCTGCGTTGGCTCGGCAGGTTCGCGAGCAATGTCAATCCCATTTCGAATTCCAGTTGCAGCGCGGGGTCTACGCCCTTGGTTTCCGCGGTCAGCTGCTGCAATATGGTGACGGCTTCGGCGCGTAGGTCGGGCCAGCCCCGCAGCGAGCGCATCAATTTGACGGCGATCTCATATACGTCGGTGTTGTGCTGCGCACCCAGGTCGAGGGCGCGTTGGAAGGATGAGACCGAAGTCTTGAGGCCCAATTGGGTCTCGCAGCGAGCGAGTTCAAGCCACATGGACGATTCCCGCACGGAAACGGGGCCTTCATTGATTGATCGGCGAAGGCACTGGCTCGCGAGTCGGAAGTCGCCGCGCGCAATCAGCGTGCGTCCCGCGCGCGCGAGTCGCCTTGCCAGTTCGGCATTACCCGATGGTTCCGACGCCAAGAGATGTTCGACTATGAGCGACTCGTCGGCGCCGGATTCTGAGAGGTACTCGGCGCAGCGAGTGTGCAACTGTGAACGCCGGGCCGGCGAGATGTTTTGCAGCAGGGCCCAGCGCACGATGGGGGCAATGAACACTAAGGGTCGGTCGCCCTGGAGTAACTCGGCGCGCGCCGAGACGTCCGACGCCAACTCGGCGGCCACGGGATCAATGTTGCCCAGGTAGCAAGCGAGACTTAAGTCAGTGCTGTTGCCGTGTATCGCGCAACACTCGAGCAGTTCGGTGGCGGCGACTTGCAAACGCTCGAGACGTACGAGAACGCGCTGGGAGATTCTCGGTACCGGCAGGTGATTGAGTTCACCGGCCATTGAGGCATTCGGCGAAACGCGTTCGTTGACGCAGGCCTTGGCGAGTTCGACAATGAACTCGGGTCGTCCGCTGGTGGCCTCGTAGGCGGCGGCGACGAACTGCGGGTCGGGCGCCTCTTCGAGGTAGCCGGCCAGAATCTGGCGCACACTGTCGGCGCTGAGCGGCTTCAAGGCGAAGTGCCGCACGTGACGATTCACCAAAAGATGGTCGACCACGCGAGACCCAACTCCAGGTAGGCGCGGCGGGGAGGCGAGCAGCAGCCAGATCTGCTGGTCATCAACGCGATGGAACACGTACTGCAGCGTCATCAGCGTGGCGTCGTCAACCAGGTCGGCGTCGTCGATCGCGAGCAGGATCGGCCCGAGGCGGCGCACCGCGATCAGCAGGGCGTAGAAGGCGGCGCCAAGTTGTCCAAAATTCTTCTCTCCGTTCTTGTTGATCAGCGCGCAGACCGCTTCGACGCGTTCGGACACGTCTTCGTCGGCGTTACGCAGCGACGCCACAACTTCAATGAGTCGCAGCAGTGCACCAAAGGGCGCGTGTTGTTCGAGGTCGCCGCCACGAGCGCGCAAGACCAAGCACGACGATCGGTCCGCAACGAGACAGGCTTCGTTCAGCAGGGTTGTCTTGCCCGTGCCCCAACCGCCCTCGATGGACAGACACCCGCTATGCGAAGGGACGGTACGGCTGAAGATTGATTCGAACTCTTGAAGGAACTGACTTCGTTCGAAGAGCAGGGACGTGTCGTTGCCACGCGACGAACGAAGCGTTGACCACGCAGGGCGCTCAGTCTCGGGTTTCACGGGCATTCCTCTAACTTTCGACAACTCATTCAGTTTCCACATGCGTGGAGGTACCAAATATCAGTGCCCTGGACAACTTGAGCAGTGCTCAAAGTTGCCACCCGTAATGCCTGGTGTTAGATGAATTTTAGGACCACGGGTAGTCAAAATGCAATAGGTCGTGCACTTTCATGCACGAAGATGCAGGTTTTTGTGTGGCGCGGTCCGGTTTCTTGTTGTATTCAAAGGGCCCTTGCGAGCCGCAAATTCGACAATATTGCGTCTGCCCTGGCTAATGGTGCCTCGTTCTACCCGTTGGCGCCACCGCGGTCTCGACCGGGAGTTCCTTCTAACGGAAGCCGTTTTGCATGGCGGCTAACTCCGCACCACCGGGACAGAGCTTTTCGAAGGGCACGCTGTTGAGTCCCTCTGCAGGCGTGTGGTTCAGTTGGTGCACGTCCTTGGCGGACTCGTCGACGTAGAGCAGTCCCGTCACGATTTCACCGCGACTCTGGCGATCGTGAATGTACTGCTCCACCTTCTGGCGATCAGTGGGGTCATAGCCGGCCGGCAACGAGCGGAACTGGACCACGCTGCCGTCGTGCATCGCGACCGAAGTGACGCCGTCGTCGGGAATCGAGGCGTGGATCTCCTTGCGCAGCGGTACGAAGTCGGTGTGCACCTCTTTCACTTCGTGCTCGCGCATGAAGAGATAACTCTTGGTGGAGCCTTCGTGGTCGTTGAAGGTGACGCACGGCGAGATGACGTCGATGAGCGCGAGTCCGTTGTGCGCCACGGCCGCCTTGAGAATCGGTACCAACTGTTCCTTGTCGCCGGAGAAACTGCGAGCGAGGAACGTGGCCCCCATGCTGAGACCAAGCAAGATGGGATCGATCGGTGCGATCTCGTTGGGCTCGCCCTTCTTGGCCCGGGTGCCAATGTCCGCCGACGCCGACAGTTGACCCTTAGTCAGACCGTAGACGCCGTTGTTTTCGATCACGTACACCATCTTGATGTTGCGTCGGATCGCGTGGGCCAGGTGACCCAGCCCGATGGACAGCGAGTCGCCGTCGCCCGAGATGCCGATGTACGTCAGCTCACGGTTGGCGGCATTCGCTCCCGTCGCAATGGTGACCATGCGACCGTGCGCCGAGTTAAAGCCATGGGCGCCGCGCACGAAGTATGTCGGCGTCTTCGACGAGCATCCGATACCGCTCAACTTGGCGATCATGTGCGGTGGAGTGGAGAGTTCCCAGAAGGCGTGCACGATGGCGGCGGTGACCGAGTCGTGGCCGCACCCGGCACACAACGTGGACATCGCGCCTTCGTAGTCACGAATGGTGAGACCGAGGTCGTTCTTTTGCAGCAGCGCTAGGGGAATGAGTGGCTTGACGATTGAGGGCATGACTAGTTCTCCAACTCAGTGATAACAGCGTTGATAACGAACTTCGCGCTTAGGGGGAAGCCCCCGTAGGCGTTTACCGGGTGCATCTTTTCGATCGCCACGCCGGTCTCGATGGAAATGAGCGAGCGCAGCTGGGCGTCGCGATTCTGTTCGACGACGAAGCAGTGGTCGTGTTCTTCGACGAAGCGGCGCACCAGTTCGACGAAGGGGAAGCCGCGCACGCGCATGAAGTCGGCGGAGACGCCCACTTCTTCGAGTACGTCAATGGCTTCGCGCACCGCCAAGTCACAACTGCCCAGAGTGATGATGCCAATCGTGGCGCCGTCGCGACGCTGGATCACCGGTGCGGGCACGTGGCTCGCCGACGAGGCGTGCTTGGCCTTTAATCGGTCAACCACCTGCTGGTAGGCGTCGGGGAGCTCCGTGTACCGTCCATATTTGTCGTGACCGGAACCGCGAGTGAAATACGCGCCTTTGGAATCAGAGCCGGGCAGGGTCCTGGGGGTCACGGACTCCTCGTCGGCATCGGCGTAGCGGAAGAACTCCTTTATGCCCGCGAGGTCAACGTCGCTTAAGACCCGTCCCCGGTCCGGGACGTATGCGTCATTCCAGGTCAGCTGGGGAACAACCCAGTCGTTCATGCCAATGT